>JAFGBI010000428.1 GCA_016933275.1 Polyangiaceae bacterium
CCCGGCGATGGTCGGCAGTTCGCTGTCATGAGACCTGCGCGGAGGGGGGCAAAGCCGCCGCTGCAACGCGGCGCAGGAGGTCACCATCTGTTCTTCCTCCATCACCGGCCGCCCATCGGTCCTTACTGGTCGCCAATCCGCTCCGGTCGTCGGTCCGACGCATCAAGTGTCGCCGATGCGCGGCCGGTGATCTAGAGTCCCCGCGCCGCCTCCGCGAGCAGTGCCCGCTGCTCCACCGTAAGGCGCCCAGCGGCCTGCCGGAGCACGTGGCGTTCGTTGGCCACATGCTCGGCGTAGGTCGCCGCGAACCGCGAGAAGACGTGCTCGATGTGCGGGAACGACGCGGCGAAGGCGGCGTCCGAACGAGCAGAGAGATGGACGAGCCTCGAGATCGCGCCGCAGATCCGATCGTGGGCCACCTCGAGGGCTCGCACCGCTGGCGCGGTGTCGGGCAACGCCTCTGCGAAGAACGGGAAGTAGCACTCCTCTTCACGCCCGAAGTGGTCCAGCAGCTGGTCGCGGAGGCGCTCCAGGCCACCGACGAACCCGGCCCGAATGTCGAGGGGAGGACGGCTGCCCGTGGCGACGACACCGACGAGGACGCCCAGCTCCGCAACCCGGTCCGTGAGTGGACCGTGCTCACTCTCCAGGGCCTCGACGAGATCCACGGGATGGATGATACGGAGACTCTGGCAGGGGGTGAAGCCCGGGCTCCGCTCGGCGCCGCAGCTCATCCACGGCGTCGATGGCGACGAACACCCAGCCCGCCGAGCAGGGCAAGAGCCAGGCCCACAGCCCACGGAGTAGCTCCCGAGGCTCGCCCCGGAACCGTCGCACAGCATCCCGGGTCCGGACACTCCTCGCTCCCGCACTCTGGCGAGAACCCGTTGTAAGGGTCGGGGTCGCAGGTCCCGTTGACATCACGATCGGGCGGATAGACCGCGCACATCCCGGCAATGTCGTCGGGGGTAAGCTCGCTCAGATCACTTTGGCTGCTGTAGTACGCGTACATCGTCGCGTCGACGCGGATCGAGTGATCGAGGCCGAAGACATGCCCGATCTCGTGGGTGGCGACCGCAATGAACTGATCACGTCCACGGTTCGTGGCGACCGTGATCGGATATTGATCGGTGTTCACCTCCACGTCCACGTCGTAGATCTTCCCCGTGTTCGTGTCGAACTGGACCCAGGTCTGGGCCAGGGTGCCGCCGCCGTCGTTGTATGGCCATTCCCGGTCGCGAAAGACCCACACGTTCGCGTTCTCGTCGCACTCGTTGAACTCGATGCGATCACAAGCGACGCTGGGATACCGCTCGAAATCGATCGAGGGGGGCTCGCCCCCACAGTCCACGGAGGTCCAGGTCTGGTAGGCCCATTCGAGGGCATCCTCGGCGGCTCGTAGGCTGATCTGGCGATCTGGCGAGGCATCCTCCTGAACCGAGAACGAGATGCAGCGCTGCGGCCAATACAGCGGCTTGCCGCCGACGGGACAACCGTCGTCATCCGTGTGGCAGCTCTCGTCTGCCTTGCACGTGTAGGTCCGGCAGAAGGCCTGAGCGTCGACAGAGACGAGCAACCCCGTCATGACCACGGCCGAGCCGAGAGGAAGCCGAAGGGACACGATGGCTCGACGGATGGGCACGGTGCCGTGAGCCTAGCATCTTCCTTTCCACCCGGGAGCGGCATCACGCCGTCGATGGCCATCGGACGCCCCGCACGGGGATTGGTCCGAGCAGGGAAGCAATGAAGCCGTCGAGCGCCATCGCTGCCAACGGCCGCCACGCTCCCACCGGACCCACCGTCGGCCTGGCGACCCGACTCGCATCGACTGCCCCTCGGTCCTCGGCGAGAGGAACCCCGATGCGCGCGCGAACGGTGCCTCCCCGCGATCGAAACCCGCGAGCAGAACCTCGCTCTCTGCCAGAATGGGTTCCATTCCTGGATGGGACGGGGCCCGGTCTGGCCCCACCGTTGACCCGGAGCCGCCGGTTCCGCATCCTCGCCTTCGTGATCCCGCTCGGGCCGCCAGCAGGGCCAAGACGGCTAGCCCTTTCCGCTTGGTTGACCGCCGCGCTGGTCGCGCTGGCCTGCGCAACGACGAGCACCGGCTCGACGCCCCCGGACCAAGGAACCGCCAGCCACACGACCGCGCCGCCCGCTTCGAACCCGACGCACCTCCCCCACCCAACCGCCACCCCCGGGACGGTGCTTGCACCGGGGAGCGCGGCGGTCCCCCCGCCGCGACCCTCCGCCACCTCGACGGTTCCCTTCCCACCCGCGGCCGTCGCTCCCCCGCACACCGCGTCCGCCCAGCCGGGGGATGGCACCTGGACCCCGCTCGGGGATCCCGAACGCGGGGAGCGGCTGAGTGAGCTGCCGCACGTCGCCTTCGCAACCACGATCCACCCGCACCGCGTCAGCCGCTGGAAGAAGCTCTCGGTGGTCGCCATCGACCAGTCGCGCGTGCGCGTGGCGTTCGTCCCCGGCACTGAAGACGTCAGCGAGGCCGCCGTCGCGGCGGCGGGGCTCACGTGCAAGCCGGGGCTCGTGGCCGAAGGCGACCTCCCCACCGTCCTTTTCATCCACAACGGCGGCTTCAAGCCACGACACGGACACTGGGGGATGATGGTGGATGGTGCCACGCTCGTCCCCCCGCGCCCCGAGGGGTGCACTGTCGCGGTGCGCGACGACGGCCGCGTGACGATCGGAACCTACGCTCGCCTAGTACCCGAGCTTGGCACGATCAAGAGCTTTCGACAGACACCCCCTTGCCTGGTCGAGGCGGGCACCATCCATCCACGGCTCGCCGCGCGCGACGAACGTCCATGGGGCGGTCACAACCCCAAGGACGTTACCCGGCGTCGCTCTGCCGTCGGGATCGACCGAACCGGGCATGTCCTCTTCTACGGGATGGGTGAGGAGCTCGAGCCGAGTGAGCTTGCCGTCGCGATGGAGACCGCCGGAGCCGTCAGCGCGGCGGAGCTCGACATCAATTGGTCGTGGACGCGGTTTCTGGTCGTTGGCCGGCGGGGCACGACACCGGAGATCACGTCGACGCTCATCCCGCAGATGGTCCACGAGCGTGGCGCCTACCTCACCCGCCCTGCGGCGCGTGACTTCTTCTACGTCGTCCGCCGCCCGCCTGCCTCTCCGTGATCTCGGTCCCGGCTCGGCCGAGACCGGAGCGACTCGCCCAGCCGTCGCCCCCCCGCGCCGAGATCCGCACAATCTCTGGCCTATTCAGTACCAGCCGCCAGGGTGGACGCTCGCGGGCGGGGTCGAGTATGTTCCTCGTGCCGGCCTCCCCGCGGGAACCGGCTTCGTCTCGGAGAGTCTCGCATGACAAAGCTCCTCGCTTCCTCGATTTCCGTCCTCGTTTTCGGCGCGCTCATCACGGCATGTGGCGGGAAAGGAGGTGCCACGGGAGGCGCCGCCCCCAGCGGCAAGCCCCTCGACATCCCTCGCTGCCCCGCGGACGGTATGATCGACGACGGTGAAGACGGGAACAACAAGATCCTCGAAGCGGGCGGCCGCGGCGGCTACTGGTACACGGCGGCCGACGCCTCCGGCACCACCATCACACCCCAAGCCGGGGAGCTCGGCGGCACCTTCGTGATGACCGAGGGCGGCGCGAACGGCTCCGGCTTCGCCGCGTGCATGAAGGGCAACATCCCGGAGAACGTGCCGAAGCCCTTCGCGGTGGTTGGATTCAGCTTCGTCGATCCCCCGGAGGCGTTCGATGCCAGCAAATACGGCGGCATCGCCTTCTGGGCCAAGAGGGGCCCCGGTTCGACCGCCGAGGTCCTGCGTCTGAAGATCCCCGATGTGAACACCGACAAGAGGGCCGGCGTCTGCGAGGAGTGCTTCAACGATTTCGGCATGGACATCACGCTCACGGAGGGGTGGGTCGAGTACGCGCTCCTCTGGCCGGACGCGAAGCAGATGCCCTACTGGGGCCAGCCGAAGCCGCCCGCCATCACGCCGGAGAAGCTCTACGGCGTGCAGTGGCAGATCGCGACGCGCAACGTAAGCTACGAAGTCTGCGTCGATGATGTCGCGTTCATCGGCTGCGCTCGATAGCCGTTCGGCGAGGAGGCGCCCCCCCGGGTCAGGCCCGAAGCCGTGCGTCGGGGAGCGACGACGCCTGCCCATGGGCGGGTGCCCGTCCCCAACGGACCTCGAGAAGACTGGCCCGGGACCTCGGCGTAGCGAAACCCGTGGGTGCCGAGTATCATCGACCCAGGCTCTTCGCGTGGTGGAGGGTGGGGCTCGACCCACGCCGCGACGGGATGCCCGCTCCGGGTCCTGGATGTATCGCTCGCGCTTCTCCTGTGAGACGTTGCTCGCTCTCGCCGTGCTCGGCACCGCCGCGCCGGTGGCGGCCCAAGAGGGGTTCGCGATCGATCGGTTCTCGCCCGCCGAGCGCGGGAGCGACTGGCAGGCCAACGACGGGCTCGACCTCCGCGGGCGGTTGCGGCCGGCCGCGGGGCTCGTGCTCGACTTCGCGCACAACCCGCTCGTCGCATACGGCAGCGATGGGAAGGTCGCCCGATCCATCATCGAGCGCCAGTTCTTCGCGCACCTCGGCGGCGCGCTCATCCTCGCCAACCGGATCCGGTTCGGGGTGAACATGCCCCTGCTCCTGCAGAGCACCGGGGATCCGGTGGTCACGCCGCAGGGACAGTTCGAGACCGAGACGGGGTTCGCGCTCGGCGATCCACGCCTCACCTTCGACCTGCGTCTGGTCGGCCTCTACGACAGCCCCTTCACGCTGGCGGGAGGCGCCGAGGTCTACGTCCCCGCGGGGACCCAGGACGCCTTCGCCTCGGACGGCACCCTGCGGGTCATTCCCCGATTGCTCGCGGCAGGAAACCTCGGGGTCTTCGCCTATGCAGGCCGCGTCGGCGTCCACGTCCGCCCAGCGGGGGGCGAGTTCGCCGGCACCGAGCTCGGCAGCGAGCTCGGCTTCGGGGCGGCGTTGGGGGTCCGACTGATCGATCGCAGTCTCCTCGTCGGACCCGAGCTCACTGGCTCGACACTCCTCGGCGGAGGGGACGGGGCCACCCCGATCGAGGCGCTCCTCGGCGGGAAGTACACGATCGCGCGAGACTATCGCGTCGGCATCGGCATCGGTCCCGGTCTGACTCGGGGATTCGGCAGCCCCGACCTCCGCGTCCTCGCTTCCTTCGAATGGTTCCCGACAGTCGAAGACGCGCGGGATCGCGACGGGGATGGGATCGTCGATGGGGAGGACCGCTGTCCCGCGCGGCCCGCCGGGCGGACACCAGATCCCGCGCGTCCAGGGTGTCCCGCCCGGGACGCGGATGGAGACGGCATCGTCGACCTCGAGGATGCGTGCCCGACGGTCGCCGGGGTGCGCACCACCAACTCGGCCACCAACGGCTGTCCGCCCCCGCCCCCGCCACCCTCACCTCCGCCACCGGACCGTGACGGTGATGGGGTCCCGGATCCGCAGGATGCTTGTCCGGACGAGGTCGGGGTGCCACAGCAAACCCCGGCCACCAACGGCTGTCCTCGAGCTCGCCTGGAGACCCAAGCGATGCAGATCCGGATCCTTCAGCGGATCGAGTTCGAGTACAAGAGCGCCGACCTCACGGCCAGCAGCACGCCGGTGCTGGAGGACGTGCGTGTCATCCTCGCCGAGCACCCCGAGCTCGCGAAGGTCGAGATCCAAGGGCACACGGATGACGTGGGACCCGATGACTACAACGTGAGACTCAGCGTGTCCCGCGCCGAGGCGGTCCGCCTCTGGCTCGTGTCGCACGGGATCGAGGGATCCCGCCTCACCGCCGTGGGATTCGGCAAGCAACGTCCGCTCGACACGAACGACACCTACGAGGGACGGCAGCTCAATCGTCGTGTCGAGTTTCACATCGTCGAGGACACCTCCGCCACCGACTCGACCACTCCCGCCGTGTCACCATCCGAAGCCGCACCGCCCGGCTCCGAGGTGCCCGATTCGGCACCGGCACCCGGCGCGCCCCTGCCACCTTATCCGACACCAGGGGACGCATCGTCCCGTTGATCGGGCTGGGGCGGCGCTTGCACGAGGCGGGCTGGCGGGTCACGAGAGAGGGAATCGACCTCGACAAGGAGTGGGTGATGCGACGACTGGGCTTGCTTGGTGGTGGTGTGGGCGTCACCGTGGTGCTACTCGCGGCCGAGGCGAGCGCGGAGCCCGAGCTTGCGCTGGAACGGGTGCAGCGCGGCGGCTTCTTGCTCATCGGCAACACCCTTGGCTTCGACTGCAGCGAGGTCGAGGAAGCCGAGGCCGGGGGTGACCGCGGGGGGGTCCCCGCGCCGCTCGAGGGCACCGCGGCCTGCGCCGAGACCTATGGATCCGAGGCGGAGATCGTGGGCGCCGACGATTTCGCCCCTGACCTCTACTGGTCCCGGATCGATGGCGTGAGCACGGCGGCCGCGGCCACGGTCGCGGTAGCGGCGAGGAGCGGCGCGTCCCTCGTCATTCCGTCGGGCACGCGGATTACGGACGCGCGCCTGTACTGGGCGGGCTACCTCCAAGCCGAGCGCGAGGCGGACGCGGAATGGGAGGTGGATCGAGTGATCCATCTCTGGGCGCCCGAAATGGGCGACGACGCCGAACCGAAGGAGATCGAGGCGGACCGGTGGTGGACGGCCCCCCAATGCCAAGCCCAAGCGGAGTACTGCGCGGAGGAGGAGGACCGTTTCGCCTATTACTACCAGGCAACCGCGGACATCACGCCCGTCGTCGCGGGACATGGCGCGGGAACCTACGCGGTGAGCGACGTCGCCAGCCTGAACGACATCCGCGGCACGAACGAGGCCGCGATGTCGGGGTGGTGGTTGGTCGTCTTCTACGAGGCAGTCGATACCGCGCACGAGGCACTCCTGGATCTCCGGCTCTTCGAGGGGCTCGACGTGATCGGGTTCGACGCCGACGTGCCCGACCCAGGGATCACCGTGTCCCTCGAACGGCCGGGGGGGGCCACGGCAGAGGTCCCCGCGCGCGTCGGCATCGTCGCCTACGACGGTGACGCATGGCTCGGGGGAGACTACGTCCGGGTCGGGGATGCCCAGCTGCGAAACACGGCCCAGAACGAGCAGAACTTCTTCGACTCCTCGCGCACGATCGACGGCAACCCGGCGAGCGGTGAGGGCGATTTCCCGCGGCTTTCTGGCGAACCGCGGAGCATGGCCGGACTCGACCTCGACGTGGCTATCCTGCCCACGCTCGCGAGCAGCGCGAACGTGACCGCGATCCGCATGGGCTCGGAGTTCGAACGCTACGTCATCGGAGCCGTCGTGACCGCGGTTCCGACGAGCGCCCCGCTCCTCCACGCGACGATGACCGTGGCCCCCGTCGCCGACGACACCTTCGTCGCTGGCGGGACCGCGCGCTACACGGTCGAGATCGTCAACGTCGGCAACACGCCGGCCGCGGTGCTGGAGCTCAGGGACGATCTGCCACCCGAGCTCACGGTCGACGTGGACACGGTGGCGTTCTCCGGGGCTGGCTCCGGCGCGTGGCTCGAGCCCCGGATCGCTATCGAGTCCGGCCGTTTGACGATCGAAGCTAGCCCAGCCAGCGCCGGCCGCGGCAGCCCGCTGATGGAAGGGGACGCCGTCACGGTGACCTTCGATGCGGTCATCGATCCCGCGCTCGCTGGCTGCGTGGAGAATCCCTGCACGATCTCGAACCAGGCGGCCGTCGTCTTCGCGCCCACCGGGACCGACCCCTCGACCACCGTGATGACCGACGGGTTTCCGACGACGAGCGAGCCGGATCCGACCGTGTTCACGGTGGATGTCGGGTGTCTGTCCGCGACGGATTGCCCGACCGCGCTCCCAGCCTGCGTGGCGCATGTGTGCGTCGAGTGCGCCGAGGCCGCGGACTGCCCCGCCGAAGACCCCGTCTGCCTCGAGACCCGATGTGTCGAGTGCACGACGGATGACGATTGCGCGACGCCCACCGCACCAGCCTGTGATCGCGACCTTCACGCCTGCGTCTGCCCCGAAGGGACTTCCTGCGGCGGCGCGGGCGTCGACACGGACGGCGACGGTCTGACGGACGAGACGGAGGCCGAGCTCGGCTCCAACCCCGAGGATTCGGACACGGACGACGACGGGGTTCCCGACGGCGATGAGCCCGGCGGCACGACCGACGACGACGGCGACGGCCTGATCGGGCTGTTGGATCCCGACTCCGACGATGACGGGCTCCTCGACGGCACCGAGCTCGGCTACGATTGCTCCCTCGAGGATACGGATCTCGAGGCCGAGCGCTGCCGCGCTGACGCGGATCCGGACACCACCACCGATCCGCTCGACCCGGACACCGACGGGAACGGGGCCTCCGACGGCTCCGAGGATCCCGATCTCGACGGCCGGATCGAGGACGGCGAGACCGACCCCAACGATCCGTCCGATGACGCCGACGTGTCCGACTCCGACGGGGACGGGCTGGGTGACGCGCTCGAGGTTCGGCTAGGGGGTGACCCCGACGACACCGACACCGATGACGATGGGGTCCCGGACGGGGAGGAGCCGAACCCTACGGTCGACACGGACGGGGACGGCGCAACATCGATCTGGGACGTCGACAGCGACAATGACGGCCTCTTCGACGGCACCGAGCTCGGCTACGACTGCGAGGGCCCCGGCACGGACGAGAGCCTCGGGCATTGCCGCGCGGACGCCGACGAGGCAGCGACGACCACCTCCCCGCTCCTGGCCGACACGGACGGTGGCGGGCTCGCAGACGGCTCCGAGGACCATGACCTCGACGGCCGGATCGACGACGGCGAGACCGATCCCAACGATCCGACCGATGACCACGAGCTGCGCGACTCGGACGACGATGGACTCTCGGACGCGCTGGAAGCCGAGATCGGCAGCGATCCGAACGACACGGACACGGACGACGACGGTGTGCTCGACGGGGAGGAGCCGAACCCCACCGACGATCTCGATGGTGACGGGCTCATCGCTGTCCTCGATCTCGACGGCGACAACGACCTGCTCCTGGACGGGGTGGAGCTCGGCACCCTCTGTTCAGATCCGGACTCGAACCCCGAGATCTGCCTGATCGACGCCGACGCCGGGGCGACCATCACCTCCGTGCTCATGGCCGACACCGACCATGACGGGCTCCCCGATGCCTACGCCGACGTCGATCACAACGGCGTGATCGACGCGAGGGACGAGCTCTTCCTCGACGGAGAGATCCGAGGTGGTGGCTGCGGGTGCAGCGTTCCTCGGCGGTCCGCGGGCAGGTACCCATGGCTCCTCCTGGGACTCGCGGCGCTGTCGATCGCGCGCCGCCGTGGCCGGTGAACCCCGCCTCCCCCTGCCCGCGCTACCGCGGGCAGACGCCGATCACGCCAATATCACCCACGGACAGACGACTGCATTGGGTGTTCGTGCAGGTGGTTTCCGTCGCATTCGGATCGCAGCGGGGCGAACAGAACCCGTCGTTCCCACCGGGCGCATAGCAGAAGAGCCCGTGAGCACATTCCGCATCACCAGCAACGATCCGGCATGAGTGGCCCTCGAAACCCTCGGCGGGGGAGAGCAGGCACACAAAAGCATTCCCCTCCAGGTTCGGCCAACACGTCTGGGCCGAGCCACAGGCCGCGAGGTCGTCCGCACAGGAGGATTCCGTACCCTCCGCGTTCTCGAACTCCGGTCCGCAGGCCGTTGATGGAGCGGCCAACGCGAGCGCCATCCCAACGACCCCCCAGGCCAACCAGGGCCGCGAACGCCACGACCTCCCCGATCTCCCACACCAGACTCCCACGATCCGTCTCCTCGGCGAGCATCGTACACAAAACCAGGGCTCCCAGCAGCGCTCTCCCCCCTTCGCTGAGCGTTTCGTCGGCGGCGGGGGTGCCACCCGCGGGCCAAATCCACAAAATATCGTCACATTGGGGGAGTCTCCGGACCCGTCGCGGGTCCCCCAACCGCCACCGCGGCCGCCCCACCCTGCTCGGCGAGGGCACGCGCGGACTCGACCCATCCATCCCGTTCGATGCGCTTCAGATGGACGCCAAGCAGCTCGGCCAGGGAGGCGAGATCGTTCGGACCGAGCGCGGCCAGCTGTTGGTAGCTCGTGATCCCGAGGGACGTAAGCTTCGTGGCAAGCTTGGGGCCGATCCCGCGAATGGCCTGGAGGTCGTCGCCCTTGGTGCCGACCGGGGCATTCGCCCGAGGACCGGACCGAACCGCGGCCAGCTCCGCCCCAAGTTCGGCGATCGTCCGGTCCGCGAGGGCGAGCCTCGCGGCGTCTTCGGCCCGTGCCGCTGCGACGGCCTCGCCCACCGACGCTCCAGCGGCGTCGAAAGCCACGACGAGCTCACCTATCCGTCGCTCGGCCACCGTAAGCGCGGCGGAACGCGCGGCGAGCTCCGCCTCGAGATGGGCCACCCGCGCGGTGGCGGCCTCCGCCGCGGTCCGCCACGCAAGGAGCTCGGTCTCCAGCCCCGCCCTGCGATCGTCGTGGAAGGCCGTCAGCCGCGAGAGATCCAAAGCCCGGGCGTCCCGTTCGCCGTTGCCACGAGGACGCTCCGGCTCGGAGTCGCTCGGCGAAGACGGGGGGACGCCCCGTTCCTCAGCCGAATCGCCCCACCCGAGATCGAGCTCCGCGAGCTCCGCGGGCGGAGGCAGGCTCTCGAGCTTTGCCCCGGAGGGGACGCTACGGCTCACCTGCTCCGACCGCCGCGGGTTCACCAGGGCAGCCACCTCGGTTCGATCAGTCGCTGGTTCCTTCATCCTGCACCAGAGCCACACACCTCCACGAACGGTCCAACAGGCACCGCATCTCTGCAAGGAAAACCCGCGCGATTCGGCAGAGTCTGCCGAGCGAGCCGGGAAACCGTCCCCCTGCGCGGGACCGGACCCGCGATGAGGCTGTCTCCCGCCCGTGCTGGCGCGCAGCACAGCGCTGCCCCCGGGACCTGCTCGCTCCGGGAGGACTGGAAGGTGGTGCGCGCCCTGACTCGGGCGCCCATCACCCACCCAGGTCCCGGCTCTCCGATTCGGGACCCGAATGACCAGCCGCGCATCGGTGACGATCGGCGAAAAGGCCGCCGTCTTCTGGGGAGGGGGCCTGTCCGGGGACGGGGGTGTTGGCAGGACCCCTCGACGGCAAAGGGATCCGAGGCGACCGTCGGCGAAGGCTTCGCCCCGCCTGGCCCCAGAGGGCCCCGCCTGACCCCAGAGGGCCCCCTCATCCCAGAGGGGCGGCGCAACCGGTACCCGCTTCGTGATCGCCGATTCGGGTGGAGAGGAAGTGCAGCGCCACCGCCGCGTGCATCGCGGTCCCGACGACCAGCGACCCCTCGTCGAGGAGCATCCGTGGCGAGTGGAGCGGCTCCGCAGCCTCGGCAGCGAGGCCAGGCGGCCGCGTCCCAAGAAACGCCATGGCACCGGGCACCCGCGCGAGAATGTGCGAGAAGTCCTCCGACACCAGGAGCGGCCGGGACAGCTCGAGGGAGCGCTCCCTTCCGAACAGCGCGGCGGCAATCGCCAGTACGTCGGCCGCGGCTGCCGCATCGTTGGTCGTTTCCGGGTACGATTGGAGGGTTTCGGCGGTCGCCGTGAGCCCGTGCGCCGCGGCGATGCCGAGCGAGATCCGCGCCAGGCCCTCGCCGATGACGCGCCGGGCCGCGGGGGTGAACGTGCGATAGCCACCCTCGATCTCGGCGCGATCCGGGATCACATTGCGCGTCGTGCCAGCGGCGATCCGAGCCACGGTGACCACCACCGGCTCGAACGCGTGGATCCGGCGTGCCACGAAGGTCTGGATCGCCTGGACGATCTCGCAGGCGACCGGGATCGGATCGAGCGTCACGTCCGGCTGCGAGGCGTGGCCGCCCCTTCCATCGACCACAATGCGGAAGCCATCGACGGCGGCCATGAGCGTCCCCGCGCGAGTGGCGACCAATCCGGAGGGGAACGTGGGCATCTGGTGCAGCGCAAACGCACGCCGTACATCGCCCGCGAAGCTGGGGTCGAGGAGCCCCTCCTCCAGCACCTTGGCGGCTCCAGCATGCCCCTCCTCGCCAGGCTGAAACACGAAGAGCACGCTCCCGCCAAGCTCTGCGCGCCGCGCCGCGAGCAACCGCGCCGCTCCGAGCAGCATCGCCACGTGGGCGTCGTGACCACACATGTGCGCCGCCCGGGAACGGCTCGAGGCGAAGGGAAGCCCGGTCGCCTCAACCATCGGGAGCGCATCCATGTCCGCGCGAAGCAGCAAGGTGGGCCCGGACCGGTCCCCGTCGAGGCGCGCGATCACCGACCCCAGAGACCGCCCCTTCCGAACGACGAGCCCCAGCGGCGCCAGCGCGGCGAGCACCGCGGCCTGCGTCTCCGGAAGTTCCAGCCCCACCTCCGGGAAGCGGTGGAGGTGCCGCCGGACCGCCACCACGTCCGCAGAGATGGCCATTGCCTGTTCGAGAAGCCCTGGAAACTCCATCGGCGCGAGTCTAGTCCCAAACCAGGCGACGGGGAGAACGGGGACCGCGCGATGGCCACCGGCGCGATCCCCCCGGGGCAAATCGTCGCCGGATCTTGCGACGGCCTACGGATGCATGGGCAGCCACGCGGGGGAGCCCCTGCCGAAGAGGACCTCGGGGAGCCCCTGCTGGAGAAGTGCGCCAGAGAGTTGCCCGGGCGCCCCGGCTTCGATAGGGATCGGGAGAGGAGGTGCGCATGGGAGGGCAATGGGCCGGAGCGGCATTGGTCGGGGCGTCTCTCGCGATGGCGACCGGTGCCCTCGCCCAGACCTGGGAGGGTGGTCGGACGACACCGTCGCTCGATGAAGCGCTGGTGGTCGACCGGACCGGCGAGACGACCTGGCCGTTCGGGGAGGAGGACGTGGCCGGCGACGGCGGAACGTTCTCGGACGACGAGGCGTCGGTCGATGTGCGAAGCGTGTATGTCACCCGCGGCGACGCGGCGTTGTGGGTGCGGCTCTATGTGTCCAGCGACTCCGAGCCGGGCGCGGAGCTCGTCGCCTACCTGTTCCTCGACGCGGACCGGGACGCTGGCACGGGGGGCCCGGCAGTCGCGGAGGAGGTCGACCCGGCCCTCACCGGCGATCCCTCCCCCGGCGGCTATGAGTATCTGATCGTGGTCCCCGTGGCGCCGAGGCCGGCGGCCGTGTGGGAATGGAGCGGCGCGGCCTGGACCGAGGGCGGCGTGGCGCCGGACGCGATCGCCCCCGAGGCCGGGGTCGATCTCGATCCAATCCTCTTCGGAGTCCGCCAGCACGGCTACCTCCAGGCCGCCATCGACTACGGCACGGCTGGCCTCGACGCCGACTGTGACGCAAACCTCTTCTTCCGAACGACCGCCACCGGCGCGGTGGCGAGCGACGGCGACCTCGCGATCGGCGAATTGGTGCTCTGCGCGCCGCGCGATGCCAACCAGAATCGAGTCCCCGACGTCGTCGAGCCCGCGGACTGCGACCGCGACGAGGACTGCCCGGGCGATGGGATCTGTGTGGACGGTGATTGCTGGATCCCGGTGGGTTGTCGCGAACCTGCCGACTGCGAGCCCGACGAGACGTGCAGGAACGGAGTGTGCGTGCGCGAAGGGGGTGACGCCTGCAACGACGACGCGGACTGCGCGCCGCTCATTTGCGACGGCGGGACCTGCCGGCCCTGCTCGACCGACGCCGACTGTGATGGCGGGCGCTGTGCCCCCGACGGCACCTGCGTGGCGGAGGATTCGCCACCGGCAGGCACGGGCGGACGCACGGGTGCGACGGGGGATGCGGGCGCCCCGAGCCTCACCCTGGACGAGGAGGATGAGGTGCGTGGCGGCGCCTGCACCTGCACTTTGCCCGGGCGCTCCGCACCCAGCAGCGCTGCCTGGGCCGCGCTCGGCGTGCTCGCGGGGCTCTACCTGCGCCGCCGCCGCTGATGCTCTCGCCGAGACACCGCGAACAGGGGTCACAACCGAAAGTACGAGGAACGGATGCACCTGCGTGTCGCTGCCATCTCGGTCCTGTCCCTTTCACTCGTGGTCGCCACGGGGAGGGCCCAGGTGGACGCCGAACGCTTCAAGCCCGCGGTCACCGCCGATGGCTGGGTCAACGCGGAGGGGTCGGGCGTGAGACCCACCGCCGATCCTCTGGAGTTTGGACTCTTCCTGAACTATGCCCACAATCCCTTGGTCGTGGCCGATGGGGACGGCGACCTCGACGAACGCATCGTCGGCGGCCGTGTGGGGTTCGACCTCGGCGGTTCGGTGACGCTGGCCAAACCGTTCGCGATCGGCCTCGACCTGCCGTTCTTCCTGGGACAACACGGGGACTACGACCCCTCGAGCGCGGGGCTCGGTGATCTCCGCCTCGTGCCGAAGCTCCGCCTCCTCGACGATCGAAAGACGATCGGGCTCGCGCTCGCCGCCGAGGTCCGCCTACCCACTCACGCCGGGGATTTCTCGGGCGGCGATGGCCCGATCGTGTTCGTGCCCCGCGCCATCCTCGATCACCGCTTCCGCAAGGGGATCCGGATCGGCGCCAACTTCGGCGCGGCGATCCGCGAAGACACCGACTACTTCAACGTGAGCGCCGGCAGCGAGCTCGCCTATGCCGCCGCGATCGGCTACCGGATCGGGGGACGGGACGGCAAGGTCGAGCTCGGCGCCGAGCTGAACGGCGGCATCGGCCTCACCGACTCGGCCAACGAGGAGCTCCCGCTCGAGGGCTTCTTCTTCGTCCGCGGCCTCCTCGGTCACGAATGGGAGCTCATGGGTGGGCCGGGCATTGGCCTCGTGCCTGGCTACGGAGTCCCCACCTGGCGGGCATTCCTCGGGTTGAGGTGGCGTCCCACGCGCCACGATCGGGACCACGACGGGATCTCCGATCGCGACGACGGCTGCCCTGGGGAGGCCGAAGACCAGGACCATTTCGAGGATCTCGACGGCTGCCCCGAGGTGGGCCCGGACCATGACCGCGACGGCGTGCCCGACTACGAGGACAAGTGCCCCGATGCGAAGGAAACGATCAACAGCGTCGAGGACGATGACGGCTGTCCGGACAGCGGCGATCCGCGGGTCATCTACGAGGACGGCGAGTTCAAGATCCTCGACAACGTCCGGTTCGAACACAACTCCTCGGTCCTCGAGGAGGACTCGAAGAAGACGCTCGACCAGGTCGCGATGATCCTCAAGGCTCACCCAGAGTTCACGGAGGTCCGGGTCGAGGGACACACTGACGATACGGGCCCAGACGACGTAAACCAACGGATCAGCTCGCAGCGAGCCCAGGTCGTCCGCGCCTACCTCATCAACCAGGGCGTCGAATCCAATCGCCTGATCGCAGAGGGATACGGTTCCTCTCGCCCCAAGGTGAAGGGAAGGTCGAACGACGCCCGCGCCACGAATCGTCGCGTGGACTTCGTCGTGCTCGACACGGAGGAGTAGCCCTCGGGATTGGAGTCCCCTTGGTACCCGCGCTCCGGCGAGGGAGGGACCCCCGGGCTCGTGGGTCCACCCTCACCCTCCCGGTCGCGATCCTGCCCCCGCCCGAACGCCGCTCGGGAGCCCGCCGCCGGGGGAGCTGACCCCCGACGTTCGACGCGCCCCCAGGTCACCCGAGGTCCTCCGGCCGCCGCTGTACACCGAGTGGACGACACGCGGTCGCGCCAGCGGGAACGCCAGCAGGATTGCGACCATCCTGTCCCAGTGTAGAGGACGGTTGGAGCGGCGTACTTGTCGATGGCAATGGAGTCTCCGTCCGCTCGCGGAGCAGCGCCGGAGCCCTGGCGCCGCACCTCAACCCCTTCGCCGCCCCCCCCGGAGGAGCTCCGGTGAAACGTAGAGCGACTCGACCGTCTCCGCGGCGCGGCCGAGCAGCGTCGCTTGCGACGAGCGGCCTGCCGAGAGCGCGAGGCGCGCGAGGCCGAGCCGTCGCGGCAAGTCGGGACCATAGGCGCGTTCGCCGTGCCGACCGTCGAAGCTCACGAGGACCGGCACGCCACGGGCGCGGAGCCTGGCCAGCTCCTCGACCAGACGAGGTCGGTCGAGCTGCTGATGGTACCGCGGGTCGCGATCGACGCTCGTACCCTGGTAGGGTGGATCGAGGTAGACGAGATCCCTCGGTCCCACCCCCGCGAGCACCGCCGCGTAGTCGAGGGCCGTGACCACCGCCCGACCGGCGAGCAGCGCGGCCACCCGCTCGAGGTTCCTCCCCATTCGATCGGGGCGGGTCCCCGCCCGGCGGCGATCCGGCGCCTGGTTGAACTCGCCGCGCCCGTTGAAGCGCACCGCTCCCTTCACGCATCGCGCGAGGAGGAACAGGAGCTTCGCCGGATCGCCGTCGCGGTTGAACGCGGCGCGCACGGTCGCGAAATGCCGATCGGGATCCCGGCTCTGCGCGGTCCAGAGGACGCGGTACTCCTCGCTGAGCGCGCCCGAATCGCCGAGGATCCGGCGCCACAGCGCCGCGAGCGGGGCGAAGCTGTCGTTCAGCCAGACGCGGTCCGTACGCCCGGCAGCGACCGCCGCGATGCTGATCGCAGCACTGCCGCAAAAGGGCTCGACGAGGCGCTCCACCGCCAGCGGGAACCGGTCGAGGATCCGCGGCGCCAGTCGCCGCTTGCTGCCCTGGTAGGGGAACGGCTGCGCCAGAGCGAGCGTCACTGGCGCCTCCTTCGGTCGGCTGCGAGCGCCGTGACCTCCTTCACGAGCGCCGCCCCCGCTCCGAGCGCCGCCCGCAACTCGGCAGCGGTCTGCCGTACCCGCTCCCCGAGCTCGTGCGAGCGGGCAACGAGGACGGCCGGTAGCGGCAAGCTCGCGATGGTCTCCCGGCTCACGCGCGGGTGGTGTCCACCCTCCTGCGCCGCGGCCAGCGCGGCCTGCACGGGCGGCGAGAGGAACAGCGGCACCAGGCAAGCCGCATCGAACCTCCCCTTCCCGCGCAACACGTAGTACTCGGTGCTCGCCAGCACGGAGTTGCCGCCCGGCAGGATCGCGAAGAGCGCAGCGTCTACGTACGCGACCTGGTGCAGGTACGGGCGCAGCCGCGAGACGATGACGTCGCCGGGCGCGAGCAACCGCTTCGCACTCCCGATCGCCTCGCGAGCGACTAGCGGATGCCACGCGAAGACGAACCCCTCGCGGGCATGCGTGGTGTCGAGCACCAGCGCGCGCGCGTCGGGAGCAAGCGCTGCGGGGGTGCACGCCTCACCGACGATATCGACCAGCTCCCCGAGCACCGCTCCCTGCCCCGGCCGCCAGCGGCGCCGCGGATCGAAGCGCTCCGGCGCCAGGACCCGACCGGGGCCGAGCTCGGCGAGCCGACGGATGACCACGACGCCCATCGGCTAGTCCTCCCCGCCGCTGGCCGCTTCGAGCGCGGCTCGCACGGGCTCGACCGCCTCATCGAGATCGTGATCCACGCCGGCACCGTCACTCCGGAGCCGGAGGCGCCCCCGTGCATCCTTGCCATCCCGTTCGCTGACGAAGAAGACGATCGCCTCGCCGGGATCCGGGGTGATGGGCCGCGGTCGCTTCACCCCGATCACCACGCAAGCCTTCTGTGCCGTGTGCGGGAGGAAGGTGTGACGCCCGAGACCGAGCACCGCGACGACCCGTGCATGCCGAAGCAGCCATTCGCGCACGAACCGAAAACGCTCCCCACCGAGCTTGTTGTGGGGGAGCACGATCGCGAAACGCCCGCCGGGCCGCAGGAGCTCCACGCACCGCTCGAGGAACAGCACGTCACGCTCGACCCGACGCCCTCGCGCCAGTTCGTAGGTGTCGCGAAAGGCGTCCCCAACGTCCCCCGCGAAGGGCGGGTTCGTGAGCAGGACATCGAACCCGGCGAACCGAGGCAGCTCCCCGCGCACTACCGCCTCGAGCGGGCCCTGCCGGGGGCCGCGCCCGGGTGTCCGCTCGAGGCTGTCCACCCGGTGGATGACCCGCACGTCCCGGCCGAGCGCCGCGAGCATGGCGCGCGCTACCCGCACCGCCCGCGCGTCCTGATCGAACCCCCGCACGACCACACGCGGAGTGAGCCGTATGGTGTGAAAGAGGAACGCACCCGATCCGCACGCCGGGTCGACGACCCGCTCACCGGCGCGAGGCGCGAGCATGCGGACGACCTCCGCAACCACGTGGCGTGGCGTGAAGTATTGCCCCTTCTGCCCCTTGGCAGCCCGGGTCACCAGGTGCTCGAACAGCGCATCGAGCCCGATGAGATCGCCTTCACCGAGGTGCACCCCCTCCAGCAACGCGGCCGCGCGAGCGAGCTCCGGGGGCCGGAGCCGAGTCCGGACACCGGCCTCGATGAGCCCCGGCCAGCGTGCCGCCGCGGTCGTGAGCCAGCGATCGAGCGCGGCCGGCAACGCTCGCCCCACGCTCCCCCGTAGAAACGTGCCGCCCTCGCCCGCTTCCTGCGCGAGCTTCGCGACGAAGAGCTTGTAGGCCTCGTCGAAGGGATCCTCTCCGGAGTGAGCGGACAGGATCTCGTCGAGCCGTGCGGCCACGGAAGCCCAGTCGCCGGGACGGAGGACGTGGCGCGCTGACATGGTGGGATCGACGCCGAGCCTACACCAGAGTCGCCGTCGCGCACCCGAGCCCTGGCTTCCGCGAGAACCCGGCGGTTCTGGGCCCGCTGCCGCCGGCGCGAGACTCACTCGCCCACCTCGCCCCGAACCGTGCCTCGATCAGCGTCTCCCTCCTCGATGGGCTCGCCCGCGGTCTTCGTCGCCGTGGTGTAGGCTCGCCGGCGGCTGTCCACCGTCGCTGGGCTCCCCATCTCGCGAGCCACGCGCGAGACGGCCGGCTCGATACCCCCCCGGATACGGCCCCTCCGATACGGACGGAGGTGCGCCCGAGATCTGGTACGCGCGCCCTACCCGGATTCGGATTTGCCATTACTCCTGCGCGGTCGTCGTGACCGCCGCTCGGGCACGGGAGTAGAGAAATGGGTGGCGCCGGCGGGGCGCGAGCCGTATGGAAGGGAGAGGACCTCGGGGAATTCGGACATGGACAGATCGAAGGAGCGCGCCTCTGCCTGGGCGCTCGTGCTCGGAGTCGGTGTCATCGCGGGTGGTTGCGGTGGCGAGGTGGTGACCGCAGAAGAGAGCCCACCCGGAACGGGTGGCGCGGGCGAGCCGCCGACCACCGACGTCGAGGGAGCATCGCCCTGCGCCCCCGAGCAGTCGTTGTGCGGCACGAGCTGCGCCGTGCTGGGAACCGACGGGTCGAATTGTGGGCAGTGCGGGGTGATCTGCTCGGGAGGGGAGCGCTGCGCGGACGGGGTCTGTGTCTGCTCGACGGGCATGACCTGGTGCGATGGTGCGTGCGTCGACACGAGCGCCGATGCGCTAAACTGCGGTACCTGCGGCTACGCCTGCGCAGCAACGCTGTTCTGTTCGCGAGGTACCTGCGAGGCGACCTGCCGAGTCGGCGAGACCGCGTGCGGACAGAGCTGCGTGGAGCTGGCGTCCGATGCCTTCAACTGCGGTAGCTGCGGGAACGTCTGTGTCGGGGGAAGGACCTGTGGGGTCGGCATCTGCGTTTGCGCGGGCGGCCAGTCCGACTGCGACGGAGCCTGTACCGACACCGCCTCCGACGGCGCAAACTGCGGAGTCTGCGGCAGGGTTTGTGCCCCCGGGACTCGGTGCACGGCCGGACGCTGCGAGCCGCCAACCTCGTTGGGGTCGGGCAGCATCGACGTGAGCGGTGGCGTCGATGGCAGCCAGCTCGACTGCCAGGATGCGAGCGACAGCGCGGATTGCTCGGCGTACGGGACCGGCTTCGTCTGCGACTGGGCCTCGAGTCTGAGCGATCCGCGCGTGTGCGTCTGCACCCAGTCCCGCTGGGTCTGCGTCCACTCGGACCGCAGCGGTCGGCACAGCGGAACCGGTGGGTACGGGCCAACGGGAGGTATCGGCCCCGTGGCACCAACCGGCTCCACCGGACCGATCGGGGCCACCGCAACCACCGGCGGCTTCGGTCCCACCGGCGGCACCGGTCCCGTCGGGGGCACCGGTCCCATCGGCGGCACCGGTCCCGTTGGAGGCTTCGGCGCCACCGGTCC
>JAFGBI010000429.1 GCA_016933275.1 Polyangiaceae bacterium
GCGCGCTCCTCGACACGGGCGGGGTCAAATGCTGGGGGAACAACGCCGACGGTCAGCTCGGGCTCGGTTATGCATCCGAGTTACCCGTGGGCTATGTCGGGGGTGTTTCCGAAGAGGTCCCCGCGCAGCTGCCTGACGTACGGGTACTGGCTGCCGCGCCCTGATATCTCGACCCCGACGACCACCAAGATGGCAGAGCCACAGCGGAGGAGCACGAAAGACCGAGTGAGACACCAGACTACACGAAGAACCTGGAAATCGCATTGGCGATTCGACGACCGAACAGGAAGGGTGAACATATGAGAACGTCCATAATCAGTATCTGTAGCCTTATCGCGAGCGTAGCGGCTACCACCACGATGACGGCCGAGGCAGCGCCGCCCCCGCCCACGGATCAGGAAACCGTCATCATCGTGCTCGACCAGAGCGGCAGCATGACGCTGCAGGGTGCCAGCGACCAGGCCGCCGGCAATACCCGGTGGGACGACGCCACCAATGCGGCAGCCAACTGGGTGGAATTCCACTACGGACCGACCTACGACGAGGGCCATTTCATCGCCATCTGGGGTTTCGCCGATGGCGTGGAAGGCCCGCTCTGGCCGGAGCCGACGAGCGGGGCAGGCTGCCCCGGCACCCTGAAGCCCCTCTATGCCGCCGACGGGAGCACGCAGCGCGGGTTCGCCTGTCAGATGCCCGATGATGACGAGGCCGGCAGCTATCAGGACCTGGCCGGCAGCTTGCGGACGGGGGCCCTCCACGCGATGGGTCCGATCGACGGGGCTCCGATGACCAACCTGGCGGATGGGATGTGCGACGCGCTCGTGTCGCTCAAGGGGACGGAAACGTCGCAGAACACCGTCATCATCCAGTCCGACGGGGACGAGAACTGGAGTGTGGATTTCTGCTCCGGTCGACCCTCCACCGTGCCGGCCGACTTCGCGCTCGATTTCGACAACGACTACGACTGGGGCTTCAGCGAAGACGGAGCCTCCACACCCGAGGACGGCACTTGGGAAGGCAAGGCGCTGCGCGCCGCGGCTCGCTGGAACGGCACCCAACCCATCACGACGACGGTTCCTCCAGAGTACCTTTCCACGGATGGGGTGGACCAGGGCGCGGTCTTCAGCGGCGACTTCCATTGGAAGGTGGATCTCCACTATCGGACCTACAGCTACGAAACCGCGACGCTGGCGTCCGTCGCGCTGGCTCGCCTGGCGCCGGCGCCGGTGATCGAGGGCGGGCAGAACATCGGCATCCCGATGGCGGCGTTCTACAGCACCGCGGCCGCGACGAGCACGATCACATATAACTCGATCCCCGACGCCGAGCTCGCGTTCTTCAACATCCTGGGAACGGTGAGCAGTCAGTCGGTCACCACCGAGTACGTGGCGGGTGACGGCACGGTGTACGGCACGGATCACGTGTTCTTGGCGGACGTGGACGACAGCGGTTGCACCGACATGGCCGACCTCAACATGGTGATGCAGAGCGATATCTGGCACCGGCGAGCCGTGGAGCCGAACCAGCTCGCCATCCGCGCCGACCTCAACCGCGACGGTTGGGTCAACGAGATCGATCGGGAGATGATCCTCTCTCCGGAGCACTGGGGCGAGGTCTGCCAGAATCCGCCGACGCACCCCGAAGGCGGGGCGAGCTGCTGGAATCGCCTGAACGACGGCTGGGAGACGGACGTGGACTGCGGCGGCGAGGACTGCCTGCCCTGCGCTGACGGGGGCATGTGCGAGGTGGACTCGGATTGCGAGAGCAGTCCGTGCATCGACGGGATCTGCGGCGGCCCGATGACCACCTGCACCGAGGCGGTGGCCATCGACCTCGGGGCTCCTGGGAAGCCCAAGGTCGTCCCCAACGATGCTTGCCTGAAGGTGAAGAACGGGCTGCCGTGGTGGTGGGGTGTCCGCCGGATGGGACTCCAGACCCAGAACGGCGGGACCTACCCGGTCCCGTTCAACTGGACGAGCAGCTGCACGGGCGGCGCCGGTACCGGTCGGTTCACGGCTGACTGGCAGACCGCGATCCTCGACAAGACCAGCAAGGCATGCGCCACGCTGATCAAGCTTCAGGGCACGGGCGGCAACGTCAAGCTCGTGTATTACGGGTACTAGTTCTCGGACCCGGCGGAGGAGAGCGGGTCGGGGCAGCTGCTCCGGCCCGCTCGTCCCTTTTTGGGGGGAGCCTCGTGGGAGAGACCGTGATCCGCCGGATCTTTGGCCCGGAAGGGCACGGGCTCGAGGAGCATCGTGCCCTCGCTGGGTACGTGGAGTGCTAGAACCAACCTGGGTGTTCGCAGGAGCCAGAGCAGATGACGCGCTTGAAGAAGAGCCTCCGACGGCCGCGCCATGTCCTTCCCGCGCTTGGCCTGTTGGCCGCCGCGGGTTGTGGTCGGCCAACTGGTGACGAGCAGGCTGCGGGCGCGGGCGGAGCCGCCGGCGCGGCAACGGGCGGAGCCCCCGGATCCGGGAGCGCGACCAGCATCGGCGGGAGCGGCGGCTCCATCGGCGGCGGGACCACGGGCGGCCTTTCGCGGACCGATGCCACGGGTGGGGATCGCGCCTCGGGCGGGAACGCCAACCCCGGCGGCGGCAACGCCGGGGGTAGTGGTGCTCTTGCCACGGCCGGAGCTGGCGGCGACGTGAGCTCGGGCGGTGCTGCCGGCGCCCTGACCATGGGGGGTGCGGACAAGGGTGGCCAGGGCGGCCTCCCACCCACCAGCGGTGGGGCGGGTACTGGCGGGACCCTCGCGACCGGGGGCATCGTGGAGGCGGCCGGCGAGGGAGGCGAAGGGGGCACCCGACCGGCGA
>JAFGBI010000430.1 GCA_016933275.1 Polyangiaceae bacterium
CCAGCGCTGCCTCTGGAGAGGTCTGCTGCCGGTTCGGTGCTCTAGGTTGTTGATTTGACGCAGCAATCAACCTGATTGCTGCTCTAGTGCACCGGGCACGACAACGCGACGAACGCCGTCGAACGGCCCTCCAGCGCACCTCGCGACGCTCGCCAACGTCGGCACCCCGGTCGCCACGCCGTTGGTGCACTGTTCCGGAGCAGTCGAGACCGCGGGTGGTGGTGGAACGCCGAGATGCGGCTCTTGGATCCCGCTCGCTGGTCATCGTGAGGCACCTGGCCGTCCCGATCCTTGCGCAGTGACGGACTGGACTGTGCCATCGTGTGCCACCGCGCACGGGGAGGGTTCATCCCGAAGTGCCCATGATCGGCAGGGAGTCCTGCGTCCCCGAGAACGTGGACTGATGGCACGTCCGTTGCAATAGCGCTTCGGCGCGCCGGGATGCCCGGAGCGTGCCACTTGGAAGAAGGAGACCCCATGGCGGAGAATCGACACGCGAGACTACTGCACGCATTCCTCGAGGATGTCTGCCAACGGCCACTTCTGTCCAAGGGACCGGCCTGGTCGGAATGGGGACGCCGGGCCCTCTGCGGCCCGCTGGCGGTGGGGCTCTCCCTGGCTCTCGTGGACTGCGGAGACAGTTCCGAGGGATCCAGCGGAGACGAACTGGAATGCTCGGGTGCCGACTGCGCGGAGCGTTGCGCTGACGGCGTGGACAACGACGGCAATGGGAGCCTCGACTGCGCCGACCCGGCTTGCGCAGCCGAACCTCGGTGCCAGGGCACCGGTGGCCTGTCCGGCAGCGGGGGAACGGGCGGCATCGCGACGGGCGGCAGGGGCCCGACCGGCGGCACTGGCGGCGTGACGACCGGGGGCCGCGGCAGCGGTGGGGTGCCAACTGGCGGCACCGGCGGGATCGCGACCGGCGGCACCGGCAGCACCGGCGGGGTCGCGACCGGCGGCACCGGCAGCACCGGCGGGGTCGCGACCGGCGGCACCGGCAGCACCGGCGGAGTTGCGACCGGCGGCACCGGCGGGGTCGGGGGCATTGGTGGAATGAGCGGCGGTGCGGGCGCCCCGGTCGGAGGCAGCGGGGGAGCGGCCGGCGAGGAGACGGGCGGTGACGGTGGCGCGGTGGTGGCAGGCGCAGCGGGCGCCGCCGGGGAGCAGGTGGGAGGCAGCGCGGGATCCGGCGGCGTGTGGACCGGCGGCATCCCGAACACCGGCGGCCTCTACGGCGTACCCTACGAGATCTGCGACAACGGCGTGGACGACGATCACGACGGCATGACCGACTGCAGCGACGCTGACTGCTACGGCAGTCCGTCCTGCGCGGTGGTGGAGTACGGGATCCCGTACTGATCGCAGGACGTCGCCGCGAGAGCGTCAACCCAGCAGGCGCGGGACCTCGCGGACGGAAACGGCACCTCCGTGGAGTGGATCCGGCCCTGCGTTCACCTCTGGATCTCCTCCACCCATCCATGGATCGGAGCGAGGGTCGTGAAGGGTGAGAGCGCACACGGTCCGCCAGCGTTCCCTTTCTCCCACCCTGGTGCCCTCGCTCCGACCGCGCCAGGGTGTGGTTGCGGTTTGCCTCTCAACGATCTTCGCGTCCGGTCGTTTGTTCCACGAACCCCCAAGAGACGCCGCGAGGCGTCTCGCCGTGGACACGAAACATGACCGCTACTCGATGGATCTCCACCCTACTCTTGCCGTCGATCCTCGCCATCGCCGGGTGCGCCAGCAGCGCTCCGCAGGCAGAAAGCCCGGCTCCGGTCCCCAAAGCCGAACCCGCCCCTCCCGTTGCCGAAGCCCCGAGGAAGGCAGCGGCGGAGGCGGAGGCGCCGCCCTCCGCGACCGTCGATGCAAAGGACGACCCGGAGCCGGGCCCCGCGCCAGAGAACACCCCCGCAGCCAAGACCGAAGCGGAGACTCCCCCAACTCCTCCGAGCGAGCTCCTGACCGCGGAGGGGGTGGCTTTCGTCCTCGACTGGCAGGCGTCCACCCCCGTCCTCATCCTCACCGAGAAGTGCGAGAAGCGCGTGGGAGACGATCCTGACGCGCTCGCCCGGTGCGTCGAGAGCGAACGAAAGACCTTCTCCGCGGACGTCCTCCGCTTCCGGAAGGTCGGCGGGCAGCTCCGATGGACGGTGTACAAGCGTGACAAGGATCGATTGCAGGTCGTCTACAGTGTTCCTTACACCTTCACGGACGAAACCGACTACTCCGTCTCGCTTCTGCTGCAGGGCAAGGGCACGGGGTATATGCCGGTGATGGCGCAGAAAAGCACCATCCCCCTGAGCTTCCCCTCCATCTACTCCATCGAGCTCAACGACCCCGTGTGGGGTAGTCTCGTCTACACGTCCAAGCGGGGACTCGTAATGGACTGAGCCTGGACGAGTGCTCGTCGAACGAACACGGCGTCTTCGCGGCACCGGAGACGATCGCGCGGCCCTCGTCGCGGGTTGCTCGTCCCGCCACCCCTCACAGCTCGACCTCCCAGTACAGCTCGCGCTGCTTCACGTCCCGATCGGTCCGCACCACCGTCCTCGCCACCTGCGCGAGCCGCTCCAGCAGCGCCTGGCAGGGGAAGTTGCCCCACCTCACCTTGCTGGCCATGGCCTGGTCGGTGGGGACGAGGGCGTACCTCAGGTTCTTCATCACCTCGAGCCCGCCCTCGCGAAGGGTCGCGTTGTGACTGCCGTGGTGGCCAACTTTGTAGAGCACCGCGCGGGACAGCAGGTCGGAGCCGGTCACCCGGCGGCCGTGGTAGTCCCATGCCACCTTCTTCCACGAAAGCCAGTTGCCGATCTGGGCGTCGGCCGCGAAGAGCAGCACGGGGCCGTCCTCTTGGGGCGGTCCGAGCTCGATGGCAAGGACGAGGCTGGTGTTGTTGGTCGTGTTGTCGAGGGCGAGGGCGAGGGCGTGCGGCGCCTCGAGCCATTCGAGATCGATCCTCCGCCATCTTTGCGTCGCCTCCTCGCGCTTCGCCGGGGTCTCGGGGATTCGATCCGACCAGTAGTGACGCTGGAAGAAATCGAGGGAATGGGTGGTGGCAAGGGGGATCGAGAATCGGTCGTCGAAGGGCGTTCGAGCGCTCGAGGTGAAGCTTGCCTCGAGCTGGTCGAAGGCCGCAACGTCCATCCCAAACCCGTAGGTATGGCCATTGCCCTTCCCCTCGAGATCGCGGATCGCAGCCTGGTCCCGCGGTGGTCCGAGCACAAAGACACGGGCCATACCGCCTGGGAGCTCGATGGGCTCCCCGTCCGGTCGCAGATAGCGGACACCGTTGCCACGATTGGCGAGATCGCGAACGACCTCGCCCGCGGCGGCGAGTCTCTCGCCCGTGGTATCGCCGAAGAACCCGGTGAGGGCCGCGAGCGACCGTCCCTCCGCCGCGGGGCCGAGGAGCCCCACGAGCTGCTGCGCCGCGGCACCGACGACGCGCAGGGCGCGCCGGCGGCCTTCGAGCAGCGACTGCGCGAGCTTGTCCTGCTCGTCTTCGGTCCAGGCCGACCAGACCTCGTCTACGGTGAACGATCTCCAGAGCTCTTTGGCGTGTAGGAACCCTGCCAGGTGATCCCAATGCTCGTGCGTGACCACGAGCGCGTCGAGCCGCTTCCCGGTCACGGCAGCGATGTCTTCGACGACCCGCCGCGTGGATTCGGCCCCGCCCGGCTGGGTCTGGTAGACGCCGCAGTCGATCACCATGGAAAATACCGTTTCCTTGTCGTTGCGGAAACGAACCAGGAAGCAGTCCCCAACCCCGAGGCGGTACATGCGGACAGCCGCTCGAAGCCTCCCGGCGCGCGCGGTGGTGACGTTCTTCTGCGGCTTCGCCTTCGGTGCGGGCCGCTTGGCTCGGAGCTTCGGTGGGGTGGCCGTGGCGGTGCTCTTGCGCGGGTTGCTTGCCATGTCGATCCCTCCTCATCCATCCCGGTGGGCCATCGCGAAGGCGTGTTCGCCGCGGTAGTCGAGCTCGAAGTAGCTGCTACGGGGCGAGGATCGGTCGAGCCCGTCCATGAACCGCCGTTGGTCGGCGATACGCGTCGAGCTGCCGGCCCGCTTGCGGATGAGGTACCGCACCGCCAACGTTTCCTGGTCGCAGATCAGGGTCGAGCCGCCTCGGTAGACACCGGACTCCGCGTCGGGCCGGAAGCTCTGTGTGATCTCCAGAATGACGTCCGCTCGGACGCGCCCATCGGGGCCAGCGCGTCGAAGGGGTCGAATCGAGTGCACGGCTGGTCTCGTGACCTCACCCTTGGCGTCGCCCACCACCACCTGCCGCGCCTCGGGCGCCAAGAGTCCGAGGGTGTCCATGACCTCCGGGTGCTGCACCAGGGTCGACCACACCGCCTTGGCCGCCTGGTTCGCCCGCAGGAAGGCCGCGTGCCGATCCGCGGAAGGCGGCCACGGGAGCACAGCCTTCTCGAGGGTGCGGACCAGCGGCGAGAGGTCCGCCTCCGGTGGCTGCCAGCGGAGCGCGTCGGCGGCGAGGGTCGCGACCTCGCTCGGGTAGATCCCGCGTGCGCTGAACGCCGAGACGAAGGCCACTCGGTAGCCATATGGATCGTCGGGTACGAGGTCATGGTCCGCGGTGATCAGCGCTCGCAGGTACTCGCCGAAGGAGAGCTCCACGGGAGGACAGTAGTCGAGTGCCCGGATGCAGATGCCGAGAACCCGCTCCGCGAGGGTCGCGGCCTCGCGACACAGCCGGCCGACGAAATCTTGAGACAGGGCCCCGTCCGCGAGCACTCCCGTTCCCCCCGTAGCAAGACGTCGCAGGTCCTCGGTCTCCCTCCGGAAGATCTGGAGGAAGGCATCGAAGACCGCCGCCACCAGGACGGCGCCCCGGGCGTGCGGCTCGGTGGCGTTCGAATAGTCGGTGGGCGTCGGCTCCCGCCGC
Organism: Polyangiaceae bacterium; assembly: GCA_016933275.1. Lineage (GTDB taxonomy): Bacteria > Myxococcota_A > Polyangia > Polyangiales > Polyangiaceae > JAFGBI01. The sequence goes on from JAFGBI010000430.1 coordinate 4,907, forward strand.
ATCCACTCCTTCGTCTTCGGATCCTGTTGCGCGATGTAGCTGCGCAGCGCCCCGCGGTTCCCGATAGCCTGACCGAACTGCCCCGCCAGACCACCGAGGAGCGGCGCCAACTCGAGATCCCCCTGGGCGCGACCGAGCTCCGACCGGAGCGCCTCGGGGAGCGAGAAATGCTGGAAGAGGGCCACGATGTCGGCAAATGCCTCGTGGAACGCGAGCATGTCGAGCCCACTCGGCTCCTTGTAATGCGGGTGCAGGCCATCGAGCAGGGCGTGGGCCGTCTCGTGTGCCACGATGTCCTGCGACAGGCAGGTGAACACGACGCCGCCGGGCAGTACGCCCCGCCCCGCTTCGTCCGGCGCGTGGAAATACCCGAAGAGAAGCGCCCCGTGCTCGGGACTGTAGTAGGCGTTCCGCTCCAGGAGGGCGTGCGGGTAGATCCGCAACCGGCGCACGAAACGGTACTCCGGGGCTCCGTTCACCATCACCTGGCGGTCCGCCCACAGCGCCGCGCGTCCGAGCGCCCGCTCGAAGTGCTCGATGGTGCGCATGGCGACCGCGTAGACCATCTGCTGGTGAAACTGCGGTCGCCCCTCGCTGGGCTCGAGCCCTTGTTCGGCGAGGATCGACGGGTGGTTCAGGTCGACGGGTGCATACGCACAGCCGCTCGGCGGATCGACGTCGACGACCTCGAGGTACTCGCCCACCGGTCCCGGCTCGAGGCTGGGCTCTCGGCGAATGCGGACGGTGGTTTGAGCGATCTGATAGGTCGAGATGCTCCGTCCGACCGCGGGATCGAACGCGAAGATCCGCAGCGAGCGCCCCGTCGGCTCCGGTGGGTCGCTCGCCTCCGAGAACGAATGGCTCGGTCCGCGGGGAGCGGACGCGCTCGGGGGCGGAGCCGCCGCGCCCGGCGCCGGCTCCCCGGGCGCTTCTCGCCCCAACGTCCGCCTTCGAGGTGCTTTCGGCGCCACCTCCACGGGCACCCTCGCGCCCCCCGCGAGCCGAACCGCAATCGCTGCCTTGAGCGCCTGCGAAGCGTCCGGCGAATCCGCGATCGCAGCGACGACGCGACCGAGCAAGACCGGTGATACAGATTCGGGGGCCTCGGGGTCCACCTCGCCAATCAGCTCCTCGACTGCGTGGGAGCGCTGACTGAGCTGCAGCACCTCGAGGTCGAGCATGGCCTCCCTGGCCGACGGCCGAGCGACAACCACCCCGAACCCACCCAGGCCACGTAGCAGCGCAAGCGCCGCCGTGGCACGCGGCGCGGCTGCGAGCTTGCCGAGTCGGGCGGGGGTCAGCGACAGCGCGTCATGAGCCCGCAGGATCCCGCGCCCCAAGCATTTCGCGCGGGCCGCGTCCACGGAGTGGGCGCTCTCGAAGAGCGCCTGGCGGGTCGCCTCGGCGCGCATCCAGGGCTCGCGCAGGCGCGCCAAGGCTGCGCGGTGCTGCTGCATCCACAGCGCAGCCGCCGCGGCGATCTGCGGCGTGGCGGCGGAGGTTCCGTTCCCGTCCTCATCGACGACGGTGGGACAGCCCATGTGGGCCCAGGGAACGTTCGGCGTGTAGGCGGCGAGCGAGGTAGAATCCTTGGGTTTGGGTCCGTAGCACCCGGCCATCTTGCGCAGCGGCAGGTCCGCGAAGGGACGGCCGTCGGCCATGACGCCGAGGGCGGCGATCACCCGCCGGAAACGGGCTGGAAACACGGTAAATCGGGTCGGCAGATTGCCCCAGTTGTTGCCCCCCGCGCAGACCACGACGATCCCCGCCTCGTACAGGGCATTCACGGCGTCGGCCCACGCCGCGGAGGCGACGCCTCCCATGCTCATGGTCACCACATCGATGGCGGTCGCTGGATCCTTGCCGAGATCGAGCACGTACCGCAGCGCGCGCGCCACCGAGCTCGTCCAGAAGAGAACGACCGAGTCCGCGACGCGCAGCGGGACCACCTCGAGATGGGCGGCCCCGCCCATGGGCGTTCCCTGGCTGCCACTCCCCGCGAGGAGCGCCAGGGTCGCCGTTCCATGTCCCTGCCAGATGTCACGCCACCCCAGGCTTCGATCCGTGGCGTCGTTGGTCGCCGCGTTGGGGTCCACGAAGCTCCGCTCCAGATCGTGCCGCAACCAACGCGGCTTGGTGGCGTGCTCGGGATCGTAGCCGGTGTCAAGCTGCGCGATCCGCACGCGACGCTTCGCGCCCGGATCGCCGACGACTTCGCGGGCAGCCGCGAGCTGTGCGTGAGCCTCGTCGTCGTGGCGCTGACCGTCCCGCCAGGTCGCATAGGTGTCCCCGTCCTGGGGTCGCGGCCCCGTGCATTCGGCGGCCGCGAGCCCCGCTCGCCGCGGGGGGTGCCAGAGCCATTGCTGCGCGAGGTCGGGCTCCGCGAGCTCCACCACAGGCCCACTCGCCACGCCGAGCCCGCTTGCCATCAGGTCGTGGCAGACGTCCCACGGGTTCCGTGACGGCTCAGCCAGGATCGCCACGTGCCACTCGCGCCCCGTCGCCACGCGACCGCGCCGACCAGGGCGTTCCTCGTCGGAAACCGCCGCCAGTGGAGTCAGCGAATGGACTCCACCCCGCGCGCCGAAGGCTCGGCCACGCCCGGCGGCGACGGGACCAGAGAGTCGAACGAGGACCCGCGGTGCTTCACCTGCCACGACTGTGCATCTCCCGTCTGTTCGAAGGCCATTCACTCCCCCCTGGTGCGGCCGCACCTCACCGCTCGCGCATTCCCCAGCGCGAGGATGTCACGCTCGCTCGGGAATGTCTTGCGAGAATCCTGGAGCGGCGCCGAGCGGGAGGAACTGCCAGCCCCCTTCGCGCTCGACGGCGCCACCGTTCGAGCGGTCAGCGGTACGTGAGACCGAACCCGTACGGATGCAGGACCTCGGTTCCGTCCGCGTCCTGGCCCAGCTCGTCGGGCTGCCGGTCCACGTTCACGGGGATCCGAGCGAACTCCGCGGGCCACTCGTGCGGCAGCTTGCCGGTGAAGTCGACGTCCCCGGAGTGCGCGTCCGCGACACCGATGCCTCGCGAACCCGGCAGCCAGGCGGCAACGATCGCGCTACACCCGTCCACCACGCTCGGGTCCATGAGCATCGGACAGCCGCCAACGATGACCAGAACTACCTCCGCGCCAGCGGTCAAGGCGCTCTGCAAATCCTCGTAGCCGGCCTGTTCGGCGAGGAAGACGGAGGGTGTGCGTTCACCCCCAGCCGCCCCGGCCAAAAACCGCCTCGTCTCTCACGTCCAGGTCGACCCTACGAGCGCCTGGCCGGGGTCCTCGCGAAGGCCCCGTCCCCCCACGGGCACGATGGGATCCCTCTCCACCCGCTCCGGTGAGCGGGACTCGGGCGGAGCTCGTCCCGCAACGGCACGGGGCTCCGGCTCGAACTGCCGCCTCCGGTTCGTCCAATCCGGGCCTCGCGAGCCGGAGCCAACCCGGATCCCGAGCCTGTCCCGGGCCCCCTCGACCCCCATTTCTGCGCTATGTTGTCTCGCTGATGGCATCTTCGTGGCTTCGTCCAATATCCCCGTCGATCCTGGTTCCTTTCCTGCTCCTCGGTGGCCTGGGCTGCGGCTCCGACCAGAACGGGGCAGATGGCGCGAACACCGCGGTGGGCGGTGCGGGCGGCGATCACCCTCCGGGCACGGCCTCGACAGCGGGCACCGGCGCTGCACCAGGGAGCGGCAGCGCGCCGGGGAATGGCGGCGCCTCGGGAACCGGCAGCAGCACGGGGAGCGGGGGTAGCGAACCCCGCCCGACCGCCTCCGGCTTCCTTCACGTGGAAGGGAACCAGCTCAAGGACGACGCAGGGAACGTCGCCCGCCTCACCGGGGTCAACTGGTTCGGGTTCGAGACACAGAACCAGTCTCCCCACGGCCTGTGGACGCGCGACTATCGGAGCATGCTGAGGCAGATCCGCGACCTCGGGTTCAACACCGTGCGCATCCCTTGGTCCAATCGGATCCTGGACGCCGACGCCGCAGCGTCTTCGGTGAACACCTACGGCGCGGACGCGTATGACGGCTGCGATCCGATGAACGGAGACCTCGATGGCCTCACCCCGCTCGAGATACTCGACAGGATCATCGGAGCGGCAGGCGACCTGGGCCTCAAGATCATCCTCGACAACCATTCCCGTAAACCAGACGGCTACATGGAAGAAGAACTCTGGTACACAGACACGGTCAGCGAAGAACGGTGGATCGCGGACTGGCTCGTCCTCGCCGATCGCTACTACGGCAACCACACGGTCATCGCGCTCGATCTCAACAACGAGCCACACGGAGACGCGACCTGGGAGACGGGAGACGCTGCCACCGACTGGGCGCCCGCCGCGGAGCGCTGTGGAAACGCGATCCTCACCGTCAATCCCGACGTCCTCGTCATCGTGGAGGGCGTGGAGAAGGTGGGCGGCGACACCTACTGGTGGGGCGGCAATCTCTCGGGCGTGCGCTCCGCCCCGATCGACCTCTCGAACCCGAGCAAGCTCGTCTACTCCCCCCACGAGTACGGTCCCGAGGTATTTGCCCAGGATTGGTTTGCCGCGGCGAGCTTCCCCGGCAACCTAGCGGCGATCTGGCAGTCGCACTTCGGGTTCATCATGGACGAAGAGCGAGGGCATCTCCTGGTCGGGGAATTCGGGATCAAGTCCCGTGACGCCGCCGCGGGCGCCGCGGGGATCTGGTTCGACACCTGGCTCGAGTACATGGCCGATACCTACTCGTGGACCTTCTGGTGCTGGAACCCGAACTCCGGCGATACCGAGGGGATCCTCGGCTATGACTGGCTCACCCCCACCCAGTGGAAGGTGGACGCCCTCACCCCGCACCTCGCTCCCCCGATCGGCGGCTAGCTGGACAGCGCCTGCCAAGACCCGGCTTCACGCGCCGCGACGGGGGAAACCTCGGTGACGAGAGGATCCTGTTGCCGGGGCGACGGATCGAGGGAGGGTATTGGGCGAGAGGTAGTGAAGTGTGAGGTGACGTCGGTCCCCGTCGTCGTGTGTGGGGCCGACCAGACTCGGGGCGTGTGTTCGTGAAGGCGTTGAGGAGTCCCCTGCTCTCGACCGAGCCCGGCGAGGTGCTCGCCGAAGCGCTGGCCGCGCCCGGTAGCGGCCAATTTGTCAGCGCGAACGCCATCGCGGATCCCGTCACCGTAGCCGGCGTCGGCGCGTCAGCGGGTACACCGCAGCGGCGTGCGACGGGAGCGCCCCTTCTCGCTGGAAATCAAGCAACGAGCAGCGCCGAAGACGGCGACCGCTGAGGACACGCAGCCATGGCTCACCGAGCAATCACGTTCCTCCTGGTATTCGTGCTCGTCGCGCTCACCGCACACTCGATCCTGGCGCAAGACCCACCGTCTCTCGCTGACTCTCTCTCGAGTTCCACCCGTTCGGCGTACGAGGGGGGGGCAGCTCCTCCACACCGAGGGAGACCACGCATCGGCGCTCGCGAGATTCCAGTCCGCCTACGAGCTGTCGAAAGACCCCCGGCTCCTTCTCTACCAGGCAGGGTGCGAGAGGGCGCCTCGCCGCTACTCGGCAGCGGAGAGCCTTCTGGAGCGGTACCTGGCCGAGGGCGGTTCGAGCCTTTCACCCGGTGAGCGCGCGGTGGCGGAGAACCTGATCCGCGCGGTTGCGCCCTCCATCGCGAGCGTCCAACTCGACGCGAACGAGGGTGCCGCCAGAGTGACGGTCGATGGTGTCGAGCGCGCAACGACGCCGCTCGCGGCGCCAGTTCGGGTGGACATGGGGGTCCACCGGATCATGGTCGTCAAGCCCGGCTTCGTTTCGTTCGAACGGTCGATCAAGATCGAAGGCGGCAGCATGCTCCGCCTCGACGTACGGCTGCTGCCCGAGGTGCGCCAAGGGATGCTGCGCGTCACTGCCGCTGCCGCGGAGAACATCGCGATCGTGGGAAGCACGTTCTCGCGGGCGGAGATCACCTTTCCTGCAGACCTCAGCCAAGAGGAGTCAGCGGACTACTACGGTCTCGCGCGGCGCGAGCAGCACGGGGTCTTCCGCTCCGGCCCGTCCTTCGGGGTTGCCGGTCGCGTCTCGAGCCGCAGCGGTGGGATCCGGCTCAGCGCTGTCGGCGGGCTCGGCGTGGGGATCCGGCACGGGATCGCCGTCCGAGGCGCGAACGCACTGACCCCCCGCCAACGCAGATCCCCTGATCATTCGCGCCTTCGCCCTCGACGCCAAGGCGAGCAATGCCATCGTGCGCCACTGTCCACTGCTCGTCTGGGGCGCAGACGTGGGGTCTGGCAGCACACCCGTCGCCAAGCTGACGCTGGGCATCTCCCTCCAGCTCGAATTCAACCCCAAGAACACGGACGTCTACATCCCCGCTTCCACCTAAGCCGAATCCGTCGCTCCCTTCGCCCATACGTCGCTCGATGCCTACCACCTCGCGCTCAGCGCGCTGGTGAAGGGGGACCCGATCGCCCAGCAGCTGCCGCGGGGCTACGGGTCGCTTCGGGATCAGCTCTGTCGAGCTCTGCAGAGCGCATGTCGGTTCCGGGCAACGCGCCGTATCCACCGAAGCCGACGAACTCAAGGCCATCTTCCAAGTGGCAGAATCCGTAGTCAACGCCGTCGCAGGCCCCCGGTTCGGGCGCCTGCGTGCAAGCAAGGCCCGTGATACCACCGACCTCCGCACCGCCGGCATCCGCACCTGACCCGCCCATCGATACGCCACCGCTGGCCGAGCCGCCGATGGTACCGTCGGTCGCTTCGCCGCCCGTATCCTCGGTGGCGTTTCCCCCACCGGCGGCGACGGCCAGCGCCCCACCAAGAAGGACCGGATGGCTCCGAAGCCTCATGGCAAGGGTCGATCCTGCCACGAACCCCCGCCCACCGGTGGCAGAAGGGAGGGGCGGAAACCCAGCCCACCGTGTCCTCGCGCTTCACCTTCCGGAGGACCCCGGGGGACCTGCTCGGCGGTCGCCTCGGCCAGGACTCGATCGCTCACCATGACGACCGGTCTGCCCAACGGAACGGGCCTCGGCCGGAACGATCGAGCGGGGTCGAGGTATGTCCTCGCCCGCCGCCGTCGCAAGAAGTAGGCTCGCGCCGTGCCATACCGGCTCGCGGCTCCTCTGGTCCTGGCGTTCGCTTCCGTCTTCATCGGAGCATGCGCGCGCCGAATGCCTCCCTGCGCGGCCGATACCGACTGCACCAATGGACACGAGTGCCTCGCCAACCGTTGCCGATGGCTCGGGAGCGATCCGGTACGTCCGGACACGCTGCGCACGCTCGTCGAGCCGCGGCGCATGGCGGTCGTCGGGGGCCCGCCCACGGACGGGCCCAATGCCCTTCCCGGAACGGTCACGCTCGGGGCAGCAGCCGGTCCGCGCGTGCTCTGGCTGCTCGAGTTCGAGCTCCCTACCCTCGGCACCGTGGACACGGCGTTCCTGCTGCTCGAGCCCACGGTCGATGCCCTGCAGAACCCGGTCGACGTCTGGCTCCACGCCTGGCGGGTGCTCGACCCCTGGACCCCCGCAGAGCTCACCGAGCGCGATCGCCCGCCGCTTGCCCCCCCGCAGGGCATCGGGATCGCACGCGCTCACCCTCCGAGTACGGTCCGCCTCGACGTCACCGAGCATGTGCGCTTCTGGCAGGCGAACCCCCGAGCCAACCACGGGCTCGGGCTCGAGGGCGTGCGCTCGTCCACGGGTGTCGTGCTTGACACGGGCGTGCACGGCGGCGCTCGACCCCGCCTCGAGATCTACGCGACTGCCCCGTAACGACGGGCGGACGTCGAACCAACGGTGGTCTCGCGCCCCCCGGCGAAGCGACCGTCTTCTCGAGAGCTACCGGGTCTTCGGCGGCAGCGAGGGAAGCAACACCTGCACGTCGGGCAGGAGACGCGGGATCTCCTCCGCCACGCCACCCACATAGTCGGGTAACTCGGATGCATAACCGAGCCCGAGCTGACCGTCGGCGTTGTTCCCCCAGCATTTGACCCCGCCCGTGTCGAGGAGCGCGC
>JAFGBI010000431.1 GCA_016933275.1 Polyangiaceae bacterium
CTGGCCGCCGGTGTTCGGAATGCCGCCGGTGTTCTGGCCGCCGGTGTTCGGAATGCCGCCGGTGTCCTGACCACCGGTGTTCGGAATGCCGCCGGTGTCCTGACCACCGGTGTTCGGAATGCCGCCGGTGTCCTGACCACCGGTGCTGTGGCCGCCCCCGCTCCCGGGGTCGGTGGTCGCGGCGCACGCGCCGTTCGTGCAGATCTCGTCCGAGGCGCAGCGGTTGCCGCAGCTACCGCAATTGGCTCTGTCGGTGGACAGGTCCGGGCAGGCGCCGCCGCAGGGTGCGAGTCCTCCCTCGCAGAGGCAAGCGCCATTCGCGCAGGTCTGCCCCGCGCCGCAGGGGTGATCGCACTGGCCACAATGAAGCGGGCTCGCGGCAAGGTTGACGCAATCGCGGTCGCATTGGGTCTCGTTCGCGCCGCAACCGATCTGACATTGCCCCGCTGAGCAGACCTGTTCCTCCGAGCATCCTAGGTCGCAGCCGCCGCAGTTCGCGACGCTCTCCAGGGTGTTCACGCAGGCACCGGAGCACTCGACCAGCGGCGCCACGCACGCGCACACACCCTCCCGACACGCCTGTCCCGACGCACAGCCGTGGTCGCACTCCCCGCAGTGGAGGTTGCTCGTGTTGGGGTCGACACAGTTGTCGCCGCATCGAGTCAGGCCCGCGGCGCACGGCGGCGACCCGCCGTTTCCGGTGGTGCTTCCGGTGCCCGTGCCGCCGCTTGCCGAGGCGGACTCGGGATCGTCGTCCGTGCTGCAACTGGCGCTCATCGCGGCGATGGTCAGCCCGGCGAGGGAAAGGGACAGCAGGGCCGGCAGCGAGCGAAACCTCGAGGTCGGGTTGGAGAGCGGGCGCATGATGGTCCTCAGCGAAGGAGAAGCGACGGAGGCATGCTAGCACCGCTGAGAGGGGTCGGGCAGGTCGTCACGGGGCAGAAGCCGGTGCTCTCGCACGCGCTGGAGAGATCGAGAAGCTTGCCCAATTCTGCTTCCGCCCACGACCGGGCACAGACGAACACGTCGTTGCAGAGTGCTCCTTCGGCGAAGGTGCTGGCGATACCCCCACCGGTCAGTGCCGCGGCATCGTAGTATCCCTGCTCGGCGCAAGCGGTCGCGCAGTTGGCAGTGGTGTCGAAGAGGCGGTCGCGGTCATCGCCGCAGTCACACCCACCGTAGAGCGTACAGCGGGCGGCTGCGTTTCTGTGGGCGCATTCCCACCTTCGGCCACCCGCGCTCGCTCCCACGTCGCGGTGGTGGCGCTGCCATACCCATTCGGTTACTGTGCTCCCAGTCTCTCCAGTCGCAAGCTGGGTACTGCCCGCACTCATGCCGGAAACCCCCGCGATTCTGCGGGAGACTCTGGCCAGGCTGGCGAACACCGCGCGGCACGCTCGTCTGGTCTCGACCTCCCTGCCGCCGCGGTCGAGGGGTGGGATCCTTTTGGGATCCAAGGGAGGAGGGACGGAACCTATCCCATTTGGACCCCGGATACGCTAGATTTCAAGGAAGCTTGGGACGTTCGACTTTCAGATTCGCGATCATTGACCGCCATTCCCTATCTCATCTTGCGCGGCTCCTCGTGCTCCCCGCCGCCGTTCATGCGTGCAATGTCTACACCGAAGATCTGCTGCGTGGGTCGGACCCAGCCAACCCCGAGAGAGGCGGGACGGGAGGCATCGCCGAGGCCGTTGGAGGGACGGCTGGGCGCGGGGCCGCGGGGGGGCTCGGAGGGATCGGCACGGGCGGCACGCGCGACGGATCGGGGGGGGCCGTGGCGGTCGGGGGCGCCTCGACCAGTGGCGGGAGCGACGGCAGCGGGGGCGAGTCGACCGGGGGCGGCGGAACGGGAGGCCAATCGGGGGGGGGCGAGTCGACCGGCGGCAGCACGACGGGAGGCACGACCACGGGCGGGGCTTCGGGCGGGACTGGCACAGGGGGCGCCGGCGGTGAGGCAGCCGGCAACGGGTCCGGCGGCGCCCCGACGGGAGGGGACAGCCCTGGGGGGGCCACGACCGGCGGCGCGGCCACTGGAGGGGTGAGCGCTGGTGGCGCGGCGGGCGCCGACACTGGAGGCGCCCCGACGGGAGGTGCTCCCACCGGCGGCGTCTCCACCGGCGGCGTCTCCACCGGCGGCGTCTCCACCGGCGGCGTCTCCACCGGCGGCGTCTCCACCGGCGGTCTGCCCGCCGGTATCACCGCGATCGACATGCTCGACGAGGTGAACAACGCCATCGAGCTCAAGGACGGCGAGGGACTCTGGTACGTGTTCCACGACGATTCCGCCGACGGGGTGATCAGTCCTGATACCCCGCGTGACCCGACCGTGGAACTGATCCCCGTCGCTCTCCCCACTCCCCGCGACGGAAGCCTGCTCGGTGTCCACGTCGTTGCCAACGACGGGTTCACGACCTGGGGAGCCGGAGTCGGGTTCAACCTCAACTCGCCGGAGCCGACGACGCGGCTCGAGTACGATGTCTCTTCGTACACCGGGATCGTGTTGTGGGCGCGCGCCGACACCGGCACGCTGACGCTGCGCCTGAAAGTGGTCACCGCCGACATCTCTTCGGATACCCAGCCCGGAGGCGAGTGCACGGCCAATTGCAACGATGCGTTCGGCCATGCCATCGACCTTACCAGCGCTTGGCAGGAGTACTCGGTGCCGTTCTCTGAGCTGACGCAGCAAGGTTGGGGCTATCGGCCCCCGAACGGTTTCGATCCGACGGGTGTGCTCACGGTCCAACTCCACGTGGATCCGGGCGTGGCCTTCGACGTCTGGCTCGACGACGTGCGCTTCTACGATTGAGCCGGGGTTCTCCGCCATTCCGGTGCTGGTTCTCGATCATCCTGCCCGTTGCGGTGCTCGGCTCGAGTACGGACCGGTCCACCTTGGGTTCGCGGGTCACTTCGGTGAGGGCCTCGGGCTCACCCGCGCGTTGGAGGTCAGCAGGGCGTCAACCGACAAATCCGACCACGTCCGCACCTTCGACGGCTATTGCGGACAGTCTCAGGTCGTGCTGGGGAACTTCGACCTCTTTGCCGGGGCCGGCATCGTTCGAGTCTTTCTCGCGGACCTTTGCGCGACTCGATTGCTTCTGCACGGGGACGACCGGGGACGGACGGCCGGCAGGTGGAGCGGGAAGGCCAGCAAGCTCGTTGGGGTGCAGGTCCTGAATTGAATGGCAGCTACCTGCGCCCCCACGCCAAACCCTGTCGCGCGCGGTTTCCTCAACGATGCTGCAGCGGACTGCCAGGTAGCTGGCACGATCAAGGCTCCGTTTGGCCAGCGTCGCTGCAGCAGTAGCTGTAGAGGAGTTCCCCTCGGCGGGCCTGCTCGATCAACGCGACCATCTCCACGAGCTTGGACTCGGACACGGTCGTGACAAGCTCGGCGGTGTGATGCTTGGCGGTGATCTGCTCCAGCGTGGCTTGCTCCCAGGAGCCCAGCAGCGCAGCGACCTCGGAGTGGTCTTCGGGCACGTTCGTCGTGTAGGTGTAGACGCTGCCATCCGCTGTCACCAACATGCCGTTGTCACCAACATGCCGTTGTCACCAACATGCCGTTGGATACATCGCCCCAGGCGAAGTTCAGGTAGATCGCCTCGAAGAGGAGATGCTGTCCGGTGGGCAGCACGGGTGTTCCTCCGGCGCCGGCGTTTCCACCCGGGTTGACGGCGCCCCCCGTCGGTCCGGTTGACCAGCGGCGGGTGGCCTGCTAGAGAAACGCCCGTCGTGTCGCGCAAGCTCATCAGCAAGTGGACCCTCTGCCCGTTCCCAAAGGCGGCTGAGGATCTGCGCGCGGACTGAACCGGAAACCATCGAGCAGACACCCTCACCGCCCCCAGGACGGCGAGGGTTTTCTGGTTTCCGAGACTCCCACCGCCGACCGGGGCATCGCGAAACCGCCATGTCCGCCGTTCCCTCACCCAATTCCCCATCCCCTGACCGAGCGCGGGCGGGGCCGCACGACCGTGCGAGTCCTTCACTGGCCGAACGCTTCTTCACGCGCCCCTTCCTCTTGCTCCTCGCGACGCAGACCGCGTACGGCTTCGTCTACTCCGAGTTCCTGCTCCTGCCGAAGTACCTCGCCCGCGAGCTTCACGCGAGCGCGGACACGATCGGCTGGGTGATGTCTGCGGGCGTTGTCGGCGGCGTCCTGTTCGTGCCCGCGGCGGGAGCGCTCCTCGATGGTCGGCGGCGGGGATCGCTCATCGTCATCGGCGGCCTCGTCGGCGCAGCGGCCTCGCTCGGGCTCCTCGCGGTGACGAGCGTGGGCCCGCTGCTCATCGCTCTAGCGCTCGTCCTCGGCATGGCGTTCGTGCTCGTGTTCAACGCGAGCGGCACCATGGCTGCCGATCTCGTGCCCCCGTCGAAGCTCGGCCAAGCGCTCGGGATCTGGGGGCTCGCGACCCTCGTCACCAACGCGATCGCACCGGTCACCCTCGAACCCATCGCCGATCGGCACGGGTGGGCACCGGTGTTCGTCGCCGGTGCGGTCGGCGGCGTTCTCGCGGCGTCGCTCGGCGGTCTGGTCGCGCTCGGCGAGCCGAGGCCCGCGCCGGCCGCGACGCGGCGACCACTTGGCGACCGTTGGGGGGGCGACCGCCTGCGAGTGCTCGCGGCCGCGGGCCTCACGGGGCTCGGGCTCGGCACGCTGTTCACGTTCGTCGTACCGTACGCGATCGAGCTCGGCGCCGTGCGGGTACGGGGATTCTTCGTCGGCTACACGGTGGCCGCGGTGGCGATCCGGGTGCTCTTCGGTGACCTCGCGGACCGCTACGGAAGGGCGCGGGTGTCGCTCGGTGCGCTGCTCGCCTATGGTTTGGCGGTCGGCGCGGCGATCCTGACGACCCCCGACACACTCGCGCTTGTCGGTGTCGGTCTTGGCATCGCCCATGGCGTCGCTTACCCGTCCCTCAACGCCCTCTTCGTGGCCGGAGAGGCGCGCGCCCACCGCGGTTCGGCCATGGCGTCCTTCTTCGGCGCGTACTCCGTGGGACGGGCGGCGGGCGTGGCGGTGCTCGGCCTTATGGCGCACGCGGTCGGCTACCCGGCGGCATTCGTGGTCGGGGGCGCGATCCTCGCCGCCGGTGCTTTCATCCTGCTGCCCCTCGCCCGCGCGGAAGCGCGCGACCGATTCGGCGCCACGTATGTCGTCGGCAGGAGTGGGTGACAGCGGATCGCCGGTGTGTTGTCGGCAGGAGTGGGTGACAACGGATCGACTCGGAGAGCAGTCTGAAGGCGCGGGCGCCCGTGGATCGGCGCTGCGCCTGAGAGCTCGTGGACGAAGTGGCCCCGCCCGTTCCATGCGTCGATGGCGAGGCTGAAGGACACCCCGATCAGGACGCCGAGCGCCACGCTCACGGCGAGGCTCGTGACTCCGTCCATCCCGCTACGACCAGGACGAAGACCAGCGAGCGTCGAGAGGCACCGCGCTCCCACCAGCATCAGCACGACCGCGAGCACGAAAGAAGTCTAGATTGCGCCCGTGTGCCCGCGCCGTGCGAGGTCGGCGCGGGGTGCGACGAGGGCCTCATCTGCGTAGCGGATAGCCTTGGTGGAACCGCTTAAGGCATCCCCTACGAGACCTCCTGCGTCGACGGGGTCAACAACGATTGCGCCGCGTCCCAGGCCTGCGCCACCCCCAGCTCCGGTGGCTCCGGTGGCTCCGGCGCGAATCCTTCCACCGGTGGCACCGCCGGGACCGGAGGGATGATCGCGGTGGGTGGGACCCTCTACGGCATCCCCAACGAAATGGTCTGCGACGACAGCCTCGACAACGACTACGACGGGGCAACAGACTGCGATGACAGCGACTGCCGCGCGAACGGGCACTGCGTGGCGACTCTCTATGGGATCCCGTTCGAGGACTGCGACAGTGAGGGCGACGAGGACTACGACGGCGCCGCTGACTGCGCCGATGCGGACTGTTTCAACCACGCCTGGTGCGCCGCTGACTACGCGGCCCCGCTATTCGAGGAATGCTCCAACGAGGTCGACGACGACGGCGACGAACTCATCGACTGCGCCGCCGCCGACTGCCTCACGAGCTCACTCTGCGGGGATCGGTAGGCCGCGCCGATCGACTGAGACCCAGGCTCGACGCCGCGCGACAGCGGCCGACGCGGCTAGTCCGCCATCATGTCGCGGTGCCACATGTTCCCGGACATCGCGAGGAGGTACAGATTGCCCAGGTAGCCACTGTACCAGAAGTCGTCGCGTAGCTTGACGGACTCGGCCACGAAATCGTCCACGACCTGCTGCGTGTTCGCCGACGCGCACGTCGCGAGACTTCTGACCACGGCCACGTTGTGATTCCGGCCGGACGAGCTCCCGTCCAACTGATATCCGTTCACCAATCGGCTCACCCCCACGCCGTGAGCCCAGGTGGTGATCCTCTCGCACCAGGCGCGCGTGGGCTCGTTGCCGTGCCACAGGTAGTCGAGCACCTGCTTGAAAGGACCGCGGATCGCGTCAAATCCGTAGTTTTCCGTCCTGGATCCCGCACCGGCTCTACCCTCCACTGACTGCCAGTCGGGCACGAGTCCCATCGCAGGATGCGCGGCGTTGTCGCGGATCGTGCTGGTGTCGTCGGCCAGCTGGGTCCAGATGTCGTCCCCGGAGACCTGGGCAAAGCAGCGGAAGAACCTCGGGGAGTAGTAGGAGATGTCGGTCTCGTTGCAGCCCCCCCACGGACGTCCGCCGCTACACCTGGGATGCACTGCGATCAGGCCTCTGCAGTCCGTCAGTACACTTCGGAGGTTCTCGATGACGGCCCGTGCCTTCTCGTCGTAACCGTTCTCGGGCTACTGCCAATGTGCCGCGACGAGAGCCGACGCAACATCGATATCGCCGTCGGTCGCCGCTCCGGCGTCCTGCACGCCGCCACAATTCTGATTGCCAGCGCCTCCGGTGCTCGTCGCGTTTCCAGCACCGCCCGTGCCGATGCCGCCCGTGCCCGCCGCGTTGCCGACACCACCGATACCCGTGCCACCGCTGGAGCCACCAGAGCCCGTCGCGTTGCCGGTTCCCCCGAGGTCGGTGCGTCTCCGGCGCCGCCGATTTCGGAGATACCGCCGGCGCTGCCGCTCCCCATCGCGTTGCCCACGCCTCCGGTGCCGCCCGAGCCGAGCGACACACCCGCTGTTCCAGTCCCGCCCGATGTCGCGGCGGTCGCACCATCAGTCCCACCAGTCGGCTGGGTCACCCCTCCGAGCCCGCTGGTGCCCGCCTCCCCACCGGTTTCCCCAAGTTGACCCACGCTGGCCTCGTTGGGGTCGTCACCGTCCGAGGTGTACGCAGTCGAGGCAGGAAGAAAGAAACCTGCGAAAAATCGATGAGAGCGAGCCTTGTTCTCCGTATCTTCGGGGGAAGGGAGCTTGAGCCATGCAACGACGGCAGGGCTTCGGTCAGGTCCATGCGCACGTCAGAAGAACCAGCAAGCCTGGCCCATGGGCCATTCCCTTGCCAGGGAACGTCACGGCAACTCCGGACCAGGGTCATTGCCCACTTCGAAGCAGGTTCCGGTGGTCATCTCGGCCACCTTCGACCACCGCGGCGCACCGGGCATCGGTCGAGCGGGGCAATTCCCTTGCGTTGGGGCGTTGCCAGTGGCCGCCGCGCCCCCATTGGGGTTGCTACGACGCCGGCTGTCCCTCCGCAGGCCGCACCATCGCTCGTCATGCCGCGTGCCCCCCGATGCGGACAGATCCGAAGGCGCTATGAAAGACGGTGCGAGTCATCGACATCGCTGGACTCCGATCAGTTCGGTGCGGCGCCGATCCGAGTCGCCCCAACCTTCGACTCACCAGTTCCAAGGGCGTGCTGCGGCACTGGTGACGCGCGCAGTGAACCAGCAGCGTTGGTTCGCGCACGACGGAGGCGGAGGAGGCCGAGAGCTGCGAGGAGTGCGGCGTGGCCGACCAGGCGGCGCGAAATCCGAGCTCGGCACGCCACGCACGCAGCCGCCATCGCTCCGTCGCGAGTGAAACCCGTTCTGCCAGCTCGGCAATGACGCTGCGCGCAAGACACACGAATGGCGGCGAGCACCGGATTCCGCCCGATCGCCAGCCGATCCCCCGCCCAGCGGCCGATTTGGACCCCACTGTCTGCTGGTCGATTTCGGGGTAAGCTCAAGCCCGGTTCCCCCGTGTGTCGGCGCCGAAGCCCTGATCTCCAACGACCGGCTCGCCTGCAACGAGCGCGTTGGAGAGCGTGTTGGCAGCGCTGCACAGAGGGGCAGCGTACCAGTCGCTCTCAACGGCACGAGCGTTCGAGCGCGTGGTCAGAGCGGTGTATCCGCAGGCAACCGGGTTAGCACTCATGGGTGACGTCAAAGCGCTCGGGATGGACACGGTGACCGAGAAGTCCGGTCATCAGGTCACGGGGATGGCGGTCAGCGTGTGCACCACGCCAGCGGCGCCGAGCCCTCTTCCGCTGCCGTATCCCACCCTGGGGACCGTAGGCGAAGGGATCGTGGACGAGCCGCTCCGAACCAAGATCAACGGTGCGAAGCACGCAACCGTTGGTTCTTGTGTGAAGGTGTGTCACGGAAACGAGGCGGGAACACTCAAGGAAGTGGTGAGCCTGAACACCGCGGGCCCCTGCTTCCTCACGTTGGGCGCACCGACCGTGCTCGTGGAGCTCGGAATGGCCGGGATCACCGGCAGCCTGTGCCAGATGAACAAGGCCATCACCGTGGGGGCACCGGGGAACGCGAGCGGCGCTGGGGGGGGCGCGGGCGGCGGTGGGGGTGCTGGCGGGGGTGGGGGCGCGGGCGGGCCATCGGGTCCGAACGGACCGAGCGGCGGAGGCGGCGACGGCGGGGGCAGCAACACGGGAGCGTCTCCCCCGAGTCCGCCCGCACCTCCGGGAAGTGACGGTGCGGCGGCCAGCGGTCACCCGGTGGACGTCATCACGGGGACGATGTTCACGGGGCCGGTGGTCGACTTCAGGATGGGGGGATTCCTGGTCGTTCGGTGGGTGCGGACCTACCGCACGTCGGCAGTACGGCGGCAATGCGGTCTCGGCTGGGGTTGGTCTCACTCGCTGGCCTGGCGGGTGCGACGGGTAGGTTCGACCTTGGTCGTGACCGACGATGAGCTGCGGGAGACCCCCCTTCCGTTCCCAGAGCCTGACCAGGTCGTGGTGCTTCCGTACGGGCGCAAGGTGAGTGCCAGCGATGGCAGCGTCATCGTAGACTTGGGGGACGGACTGTCCCGCGTGTTCCACGGCACGGGCCAGGGTGACTATACTCTGAGCGAGATCCGCGATGACTTCGGTCACTTTGCCAAGATCGAGTGGGAGGACGGGGAGGTTTGCCGGATCCTCGATTCCGTCAGCCGTCTCGCCGAGCTCCATCGCAATGGCTTCCATCGGACCTGGACACTGACGGTCACGGATGCGGACGGGAGATCTCATCGAAAGGTGGTGGTCAGCTACGAGTTGAACGACGCAGGGGATCTCTTCCGCGTCATCGACGCGGGCGGCGCCGAGACCAAGTTCACCTACGACGAGAACCACTACCTGCTCACCGAAGAACGGCCCGACGGGCTCGTCTACCACTTCCGATACGAAGACGTGGGTGGCGAGCGGCGATGCGTCGAGACCTGGGGTGACCTTCCCGGTCGGAACATCCTCAGTGAACTCGGTGCCCCCGAAGCGGCAGACCCCGCGATCCGCGGCATCTACCATGTTCGCTTCAGCTACGCCGGACGCGAAACGGTGATGACCGACGCGGTTGGACACGTGCACCGGTACCAGGGCAACGCCCTCGGTCTCGTCGAGCTATATGTGGATCCGCGCGGTTGCGCCATGCACTTCCGCTACGACGCGGAGGGAAAGCTCCTCTCCGTCACCGATGGCAACGGCTATTCCTGGCATCGAACGTACGATGCGTTTGGACGCCTGAGCGGCACGAGTTCGCCGGATGGGCGTGGCTTTCGGCATCGGTACGACCCCGAGAAGTCCACCGAGACGACGACTCTGCCCGACGGGCGGAGGGTCGTCCGGCACACCGAGCGAGGGCGTTTGGTCGAGATCGGCGTCGAGGACGAGCGGCCCACCACGATCGAACGAAACGGGGACGGCAAGACGAGTCGGATCGTGCACGGAGATGGCTCGCAGGAGTCCTTCGCATACGACGCGCACGGCAACACCACGTCGATCACCAGGGGCTCCGCCAAGCACAGCTACACCTTCGATCTCTATGGGCGTCCCGTGCGGATGGAGACGCCCGACGGCGCGGTCTATGAGCTGGAGTATGACTCGCGCGGCGACCTACTGGTCTTTTCCGGCCCGCACGGGCAACGGGTGGAGCGACAGCTGGATGGGTGCCGGCACATCATCGCCACCCGCTATGCTTCTGGGGCGATCACGACGAGCCGCTACGTCGGTGATGCCCTCGTCGAGCAGTGCCAGGCCGACGGCGCCCATTGGCGCTTCGGGTACGACGCGATGCTGCGAATCCGCTGGTTGGAGAACAGCGCGGGAGAGCGGTACCTTTGGGACTACGACGGAGCCGGCAATCCCACGCGTATCACGACCTTCGCAGGATTGACCTACGAGTACACCTACGACGGCTCGGATCGCCTCATCCAGGTCCTACGCCCTGACGGGTCCCGCGTTGCGATCCAGCGAGACTCCGAGGGACGTGTCCTGACCAGGGAGGGCTCGGACGGGACGCTCGAGCGCTTCGAGTACGATCGATTCGGCGAGCTCTCGCGGGCAGTCAGCGGAGTAACCGAGGTTCGGTTCGAGCGGGACGACCAAGGACGTCTGGTTCGCGACGTGCAATCGTGTGGGGGTTGGGGGTTTGCCGTCGAGTTCGGCTACGACGGCGCGGGTCGGGTGGCGCGCAAGACCTACTCGTCGGGCTGGGAAGTGAACCTCCGCTACTCCGCCGAGAGTGGTGGGCTCGAGGCGCTACACGTGACCCGCCCCTCGGGAGAAAGGGACGGTCTCTCGTTCGAACGGGACGCCGCTGGTCAAGAGAAGGCCCGCCGCTGGGACGATGGTACCGGCGGTGTGCTCACGCAGCGGAACGTGCTGGGCTTCCCCGAGCAACTGGCCGTAGTTGGCGCCGACGATGCGGTGCTGCGCGAGAGGGCCTATCGTTGGGACCTTCGCGGTCCAGTGTCCACCATCGTGGACACCCAGCGCGGGGTGCGCAAGTACGAGCTCGATGCGCTGGGACGACCGCTCGAGGTGCACGGTCTCGGCGTCGAAGAATCCTTCGCGGTCGCACCGCAGGGAACGCTGGTCCCGAAGGCGCAGGGTTGGGCGCTGGGGCGGGGTGGGAGACCGTCCGGGTTGGGGTCGGAGGTGGTGTCGTGGGACTCCGCCGGACGTCTTGCGAGTCGGGGCGACGTGACCGGGGCGCAATCCTGGCGGTATCGCTACGACACCGAGGATCGTCTGCTGGAGGCCAAGCGTGGTGACGGCAGCGTGGTGAGGTTCCTCTACGATGCACTGGGACGTCGGATCGCGGAGAGCTGCGATGGCGCCACGACTTGGTTCGGCTGGGATGGGGACAGCATCGTCGAGGAGAAGTACGGCGACGGCAGCGACGTACGGCGTGTCTTCGAAGAGAACGGCTATGTCCCCTTGCTCGAGGGGAGCAACGGACGACCCTTCCGACAGGTCGTTGCGGATCACGCCGGCACACCCTGGCTCTACCTGGGGCACGATGGGATCACGGGAGAGCTCGATCTCACGTCCACCGGCGCCATCGCGTATCGGACCGGGGAGGTGGGAGCGCTGCGTTTCGCCGGTCAGCGTGCCGACGCGATCACCGGCCTCCACTACAACCGCAACCGATATTTCGTTCCGGACCTTCATGTCTTCGCGACCCCGGATCCAGCGGGCCTGCGGGGTAGCTATCAGGATGTGGGATTCGTTCCCAACGTCACGCTCTACATCGATCCGCTTGGCCTGCTCACCATCATCACGGCCTCGAACGATTCTAACCTCGCCAACGACTACTACAGCCAATACCCGACGCGCTATCCGGGCGCACGTATCCTTCGGCCCCACGAGGTGACGCCAGGTAGCCTGGCCGGCGAGACCAACGTCATCGTCGACACGCACGGGAGCCCGGGAAGCGTGGAATGGGCCGGCACCCAGATCAGCGGGGAGCAGCTCGGTGACAGGCTGAACGCAGCCGGCTTCAACGGAGCCGCTCCCGGCGCCAGCGCCGACATCGTCGCCTGCAACAGCGCCACCAAGCCACTCTTCGGGCGCAGCGTCGCTCAGGCGGTCGCCGATCGCACGCTCGCTACCACCTCCGGGGGGCGCGCTGCAGGCAATTCCCTCACCAGCCCGATCCGCGGCTCTCTTGGCACCTCTGGCTTGGTGAGCGGGATGCCGTCGGGGGTTCCCCCGACGGGACTGGCGGTGAACGGCAACGGCACCTGGGAGACCAACATCACGCCGCGGCCGGGCGCGCGGTGAGCGGACAGGGGTTCCAGTGCGACCAGGCAAGGCTGGTCCGAAAGGAGTGATATGGCGAAGATCCCATGAAGTTCGGTACATCGTCCAGCGGGTGCGAAACCCGCCCGGCGAAGGGTGAACCCGCCCAGCCGGTAGCGAGCCTGGCGACGGTCGCGGTGACGCGGAGGTCATGCGACGAGCAATTCGCCACTACGCGGACGCCCTCGGCGTGGAACCGAAGCAACCTCCTGGGCGACGACGGGGCGGACGAAAGGTGAGTGGGTCGTGAACCCGGCCGTAGAGGCTGCGTGGATTGCTGGTTGCTTCGGGCTGGTTACGTTGGTCGGCTACGTTGTGGTGGCTCTCATCAACAATCGCCCGAGCCGCCTTCGACCGAAACTTCGGGACTGCGAAGCGAGACCTCGGAAGCTACAGGCGCATGTCAACGCAGCCAATCGGAGTGCGAAGTTCTCGGCCGACACCGAGAACGCGATGCGGGCTGCGTGGAGCGATCTCGCCGCAAGACTAGAGAAACAGCAGCCGGCGGACCGAATCGACCCGGCTCGCTTTCTGGCGGCTATCTCGATGCTGCCACCCACACTTCAATGGGTGGCGGAGCCTGCGAGGGCTGGAACGTTGACCAGACGTTCGTGGTGAACCAGGCGGTGCGACTGGCTCGGGCTACGGTCGACGAGGACCAAGAGTCGATAGATGCGATTCTCGCCAGCGTTGGCGAACACGATCGAGGGGGATTCCTGCTGTTTCTCTCTTACTTCGAGAGAAGCCTAGGTACCCTGAACAACCAGAGAGCGCACCGGTGATGCGGGGGAGGGGCGGAGGCCACCGCTCAAACAACCAGCTTGCGAGGCAGCCCAAGGAAGTCCGGGCCGTCTACTCGTACCGTAGCGATCGGTTCTTCTTTCTCCCAGCGAGGCGCGAGGTGATAACCGCGATCGAGAATGTGTCCGACGGTGGAGTCGGCATAGAGGCAGTTGACGATTGCGCCTTCAATGCGCGCAAGCAACCGCTTGTCTTTCTGCGCTGGCATCAGGAAGACCTGCGACGCTTGGAGCAGCCGGCGAGTGTGGGCCGCGATATTCCCCGCGGCGTCAAGGTACTCCTCGAAGCGGTCCGCGGAGTCTTTGCGAAACCACATTCCCTTCCACAGAACGACCCGTTGGCACTTTGCCAGCGCGTCAGGGTCGAGCACGCTGTAGGTCCCGGCGAAGTATTGGCGCACATGGTCTCGAAGGCGGGTCTGAAAGGCTTGCGTCGTTTGGCCAACCCAGTAGATGAGCTGCCCCGTGTCGGTGGGCACCGTGAACAAGTAGACGCCACACGTTCGTCCCTCGGGCGCGTCGAACACGCGAGGGAGAGAGTAGTCGGACGACGGGAGCCACCCGAACGGGCCCGTGACACTCAGTTGCATCCCAGGAACCTACCAGGCTCGTGAGCCTTCGGAAGCAGACATGGCACGCAAACTCACCGGACAACTCGACCCCCCGAAGAAAGGCCGCCCCCACTTCTCCCTGCGTGTTCGCGTGAACGGCAAGCACCGCAGGTTCGACTTGGGCACCGCCGATCCGTTCGCCGCGGCCCAAGAGCGCGACCGCGTTATCGCCACCATCGAAGCGGAGCGCCAGAAGGTGGGCGCCAATGGTCACAAGCGTGAAAGCGTCAAGCGGGTGCGCAAGGTTGCCAAGCAAGCCCAGCGCGAATTCCGCACCTTCCCCGCATGTGCCGAACGGTTCTGGAAGCAGCAAGAGGCGGATGGGGTGAAGACCCATGGCGAGCAACGGAGCATGTTCGAACGCTTCGTGCTCCCGAACTGGACAGGCGATGTGGGGAGCTACAGCAAGCAAGCGGTGCGGGACCTCATTGGCGGGCTGGAGATATCCTATCGAACCCGGCTCAACGTCTTTACGGCCATCTCGGGCGTGTTCAACACCGCCGTGCTCGGCGGACACATCGAGGCGAACCCCTGCAAGCAGGTGAAGCGATCGAAGTTGGTGCCACGCCGTCGGACGGAAGACGACCAGAAGGTTCGCGCCACGCTCAACGCTGAAGAGGTCAGCGCCATGGTCGCGTGGGAGCATCCCGAGGAACAGCACCAGGAAGCCACACGACGCACTCAGGACAAGTTGCTGATTGCGTTCTACACCGGCTTGCGACACCACGAGATTGCCGCGCTTCGGTGGGAGGATATCGAGCAGGACTTCGCCGTGCTGACCGTGCACCGCGCGAAGAAGCGTGACCCAGCGGCCCGCCTCGATCGGTTGGACCTGACCGAGTTGCCCGCGCTTCGGGGGATGTTCCGCCTTCGGCGGCATGGCGGCCGGGCCAAGTTGGTCCCCGATGTTCATCGCAAGCGAAGGGGCGCGGCCAGCGAGAAGGCCCCCACCGCTGGCCCCTTGGAAGGCGCCCAATGTGCCCAGGGCGGGCACATTCCAGAAGCGGCTTGCGTGGAACCGCTTGTTTCCTGCGCCCCCGAGACGATTCGAACGTCCGACCAACGGTTTAGGAAACCGCTGCGCTATCCACTGCGCTACGGGGGCTAGTCCAGCGTCAAAAACGCTGGATTCTGTCGGTCTCGCACCCGCGTTTCCGGAGGCGTGGGACCACTTCTGGGACCACCGTGAGGCCGACGGGTCCCGAGCGGCCAGGAAGCCGAGGCTCGGACGGGCAGGGGACCTGGAAGCTTAGCACGGAGGCCGCAACGCTAGTTCCTCCCCCGGGCTGCGTCCAGGGCTCGAGCTGCGATCGCCTGCCATTGGACTGTCGCTCGCGCCTTCGGCACGGGCCGCGGGATCTCTGGAGGGACGAGAGAGGGGGCGAAGGCGGTGGTGTAGCGGTCAGCCCGGATCATTTGGGGTGCGGTGGTGATGGCGCCGGCGGGCGCTCGCGCATTTTTGCCCGGGCTCGAGGCCTTGGCAGCAGGTGGGAGCATCCCGAGGCTGGCGCGGGCCCCGGGGCGTGGCCGCCCCCCGCCAGGTACGGACCGGCGAAAACTCGCCGGCGCTCGACCATCTTGCCACGGGCTCTCCAGCGATCCCGAGCCCTGCCGTGGGGCTTCACGGTGGGTGTTCGCCCGGAGCACCGGGTGGGATCGGGGCAGGTGGCGGCCCGGATCCCTCGCGGCCCCGGGCGACGGTGCCGAACGCCCACTGGGCGCGAGTGGGCGGCCACCCCCGATCCGGGCGCGAACATGGAGGGAATGGCGCACGAAGGGCAGAGCCTTTATCGTCCCCGCGTGCAATCGACACCGCGCTTCGATCGTTTGTATCTCGGCCGGTTCGGGTGGCTCGCGGCATTCTCGACCGCGTGCGCGCCGTCGAACGCTCCGGAGTCGGTCGGGAGGGACGTCGCGCCGGTCGTCTACGGTGAAGACGATCGCCTGGAGCCGTTCGAGGTCGCGGACATCGAGTTCGCTGACCGTGTGCGCGGATTCGCGGTGGCGCTCATGGATGCATCCGCGCTCGACGCCTCCGATCCGAATGCCGTGCGGTTCCTTGGCGAGACCCTCACCGAGTGGGGTGCCTGCCCGGACGAGCGGTTCGCTCGTGAGCTTACGTTGGCCTGGTGCAGCGGTACGCTCATCGGACCGGACCTCATCCTCACCGCGGGTCACTGCGTGACCAACGAATGGGACTGCTCCTCCGTCCGCTTCGTCTTCGGGTACGAGTACGGGGCGACGGGTCAACGGACCACCACCGCCGCGGACGTCTACCGTTGTGCCGAGATCATCGCCCGCGAGTACACCGCCGGTCACCTCGACTACGCCGTGGTCCGTACCGATCGGACGGTGGTCGGCCGCGAGCCCGCGGTGGTGCGCGCGACCCCGATCGCGCTCGATATCGGCACGCGCCTCGTGCTGGCTGGACACCCCACCGGGCTCCCGCTGAAGATCGCGGCCAACGGAGCGGTCGTCAGCAACCGCGCCTCGATCCTCGACTACTTCGTCGCGACCACGGACGCCTTCCAGGGAAACTCCGGTTCGGGGGTCTTTGACGCCGATTCGCGGGAGCTCGTCGGGGTCCTCGTGCGCGGGAACGAGGACTACGACTACGACGCCGAGGATCGCTGCTACCGGGTCCACGTCTGTGCCGAGTCCGGTTGTCCCGGCGCGGAGGACGTCGTGTACGGCTTCCGCGCCATCGAGGGCGCCTGTCAGGTTGGCAGCGCCGCCTCGATCCCGGGTTGTGCTTGCGGTGACGGGGTTTGTGGAGTGGACGAATCCACCGCCACCTGCGAGCCGGATTGCGGCTTCGATTGCGGCGACGGGGTCTGCAACGGCGAGGAGGAGCCGACGAGCTGCGAGGCGGACTGCGGGGCTCCCGCGGCAAGCTGCACGAACCCGCACCGGATCGAGGCGGTGGATCGGACCCTGGTCGGCGACACCCAGGGCGCGGGCGACTGGAACCTCGGCGAGTGTGGTCACGCCGAGGGTGCGCCAGAGTCCGTCTACCAACTCGACGTCGCGGTGGCGAGCCGGCTGGTGGCGACGTCGACGGGGTTTGATACGGTTCTCTACCTCGGGCGAACTTGCGGCTCGAGCGCGTCCGCGTGCAACGACGACGCGGATCTGGTCCCGGATCACGGCTCCCGTATCGACACCCATCTCGAGCCGGGGACGTACTTCCTCGTCGTCGACGGCTACGACGCCATGAGCCAGGGGCGGTACGTTCTGACGCTCGACTTCACGGCGAACGGCTCGTTCGGGACGTCGTGCTCGGTGCGTGCGGACTGCGCGAACGGCAACTGTATCGACGGCGTGTGCTGCCGTACGAGCTGTGGAGGCGGCGTGGACGACTGCCAGGCCTGCAGCGTGGCGGCGGGCGCGCCCACCGACGGAACCTGCTCACCCGTCGCGGCGGGCAAGACCTGTCGCGCGGCGCGCGGCCCCTGTGACGTCGCCGAGCTCTGCGACGGGACCGACCTCGGCTGTCCGGAGGATGGGCTCGTACCCGCCGCCACGGAGTGTCGCGCGGAGGACTGTTCCTTGGGTTCGGAGCGCCCGGTCGCCTTCTGTTCGGGCGAGGACGCCACCTGCCCGTCGGTCGCGGCCAGGCCTTGCGGCCTCTACGTTTGCGGTGAGCGTTCCTGCCTCACGGCATGCGACGAGGACGCGGATTGCGTGGGCAATGCCCGCTGCGCTGGTGGGAGCTGCCAGAAGCCCGTGAATGAAGCCGGGGGTGAAGGCGGGGTGGGGAGCAGCGGGACGAAGCCGTTCGCGGGGGGTGTCGCGGGCGTGGTCGATGCGGGCGGCTACGGGGGCTCCTCGAGCGAGGCTGGCGGCGAAGGGGGCGCCGGCGGATCCGTGAGACCCGGTCGAGCTGGCGCCGCGGGGGCGATCGAGCGCACGTTGCCGTCCGATCGGACACATCGCGGCTGTGCCTGTCGCACCAACGGCTCCGGTGAACGCGGGGTGGGATCCGTCGTGGTCTTGGCGCTGGCGGCGGCGATCCTCGGTCGGCGTCGGTCGCGCTATCGGGCAAGGGGCTACCGGCGTGGTTGCCAGCCGCTCCGGGCCGCGGTAGGCGAGGGGCCGTCATCAGGGTCATGACTACCCCCGTTCGCACCTGCCGTTGTTGTGGCTCCGACCATTTCGTGGAGACGGGGCCCGTGGAGTGGGCCGTGCGTCACCAATCTCCCGATGGTGCGGTGGAGGTGGCGCTCGCCGGCACCCTCGTGATCTGTGTGCGCTGTGGGCTGCTCGAGACCTTCATGGACCACCCACTCGACCTCACCGCGGTGCCCGAGGCGCACGAGGTCCACGTGACGGCCGATCCGGGCACCGATCGCGAGACGTTGCCGACGGGGGAGAGTCCCGCGGGTTCGGGGTGGCAGGTGGTGCTCGTGCATGCCGGCGAGCGTCCGATCGGGGTCATCGCCGCGCTCCGCAAGGAGCTCCCGATGAGCTTCGTCACCGCCCGGGCCTCCATCAGCCGCCTGCCGTGGGTGCTCACCCGCACCAGCAACCGCCGGGTCGCCGACGCGCTCTCCGAGAAGCTTGCCGCGGTCGGTGCCGTGGTGCGCATCGAGCCCTCGTCGGTGTGACCGGCACGGTCGCTCCCCCGCCCCGCGGGGGTTCTGTGGTAAGGATCCGGACGGCGCTCCCCCCGCGGAGCCAGAAGGAGCCCTGCATGGCCATCTTCGCCGACCTCTTGGGTACGCTGCGGAATCGCGAGCTCGAGGAGCAAATCGCCGCTGACCTCCAGGTGATGATGGAGGAGGCGACCGTCCTGGTGGTCGAAGGGGGCGCCTACTACTGGGGCAAGGCGATGTCGCCCGAGGATCGCCTGCGTCTTTACGGCAAGGCCGAGGTCGTCGCCGATACCCATCGCGCGATCCGAAACCTCCTCGTCGTTCATTCTCCGCTGCCGACCTCGACCGATCGCGCGCATTTCCTCGGGATGGTGAACCTCATCCGGGAGGTGGAGCGGCTGGTCGAGCGCGCCAAGAACCTGGTCGAGATGGCGCGGCTGGTCCCCGCTCCGCTACCCGACGACGACGTCGTCAGGGAGTTTCGCCAGATCCGGCGCGGGATCGAGGCGCAACTCCACGACGTTCCCGAGGCGGTCAAGCACAACGACGTGCGCCGGGCTCAGGCGGTCGAGGAGGGGGGGCGGGAGGCGATCGCGCGCCTCGGGCTGGTCACGGAGCGGGTCAGCGTCGGCCGGTACGAGGCGGGGGTCGCGATCAAGATCGGGCTCGGCGCACACACCTACTCCCGCATCCAGCGCCAGCTCATGAACATCGTGTCCAGCCTGGTGACGCCGATCCACCTCGTGGACTTCTACGAGGAGCGGAGCGCGGTGGACAACGAGCCGCCGAGCGTGCGCTAGCGCGCCGATCCGGTTGCCGGCAGCGAGGGCGACTCTGGCGAGATCTGCTACCGGTTCGGTGCTCTGGGTCGGTACTTCGTCGCCGCAATCAACCGGATTGCTGCTCCGGGGCCTAGCGCGGGACAGGCCGAGAATCCAAGCAGGGCGGCGGTCGTGCCCGCGCTAGGTTTCTATCTGGCGGGGGAGGCGAGCCCTCCCCCGCATCGGCCGCGACCCGCGGCCTCCCCCGCCTCGCCGCTTGATGAGCGGCGGGCGCTTCCGGCGCGGATCTCCCGCGCTGCCGAGAATCCGCACGTGACGCGCGGATCTTTAGACCTAGTCGATCAGCGCGCGAGGAGCACGGAGGCAGCGTTGCCGCCGAAGCCCACCGAGTTGACCAACACCGTTCGCACCTGGCAGGGCGTGTTGGTGAAGGGCACGGGGTAGGGGTATTCGACCCAGCGTTGGGTGCGCAGGATGTTGAGGGCGTACTCGATGCCGAGCGCGGCCGAGGCGCCCAGCGTGTGGCCGATGAGCCACTTGTTCGAGGTGAGCACCGGGGTCCGGCTGCCGAACACGCGCCGGATCGCGTTGAGTTCGGAGCGGTCACCGAGCGCCGTGCCGGGCGTGTGGGTGACGATGACGTCCACCGTGTCGACCTCGGCGCGGGACAACGCTTGCCGCATCGAGCGCCAGAGCGCCGTGCCTTCGTCGCTCACCGAGGTGTTGGTCTCGATCGCTTCGACCGAGAACCCGGCGCCGGCGATCCGGGCCAGAATGCTCCCGGGCAGTTCGCCGCGCTCGTTCCGCTGGCGGTCCTCGCGCCACTCCACCTCGTTCGCCTCGAGGTACTCGAGCGCCAGCATCCCCGCGCCCTCGCCGAGGACCATGGTGTTGCGTGAGCCGTCGTCGGCGCCGCACGGTCGGCATGGGTACTCGCACTCGGCGTCCGCCGCGAGGATCCGGAGCGCACGCATCTGGGCGATGGTGAAATCAGTCAGGGGTGCCTCGGCCCCGCCCACGATGGCCCGCTTGCCCAGTCCGGACATCAACCACGCCATCCCGGTGCCGAGGGCATAGGACGACGTGCTGCAGGTGCTCGACATCTCGCTCGCCGGCCCCTCGGTGTGGAGCTCCTGCGCGACCCAATTGGCGATGTTCCCGAGCGTCGTCGTGGGGGAGGCGAGCGGGGCCGTCTTGCGGTCAGGATTGGTCAGGAAGTCGGAGTGGAAGCGCTCGAACAGGCCGGTGGCCCCGCGCGACGAACCGACCAGCACGGCGGCGTCCCCGGACACATGCCATCCGGCGCTGTTCGCCGCCTGGCGAGCGGCGTAGGTGGCAAGATGTACGGTCCGGTCGAGGTCCGCGTAGCGACCGCGCTCACCGAGGAAGGCCGCGAGCTGCCGCTCGGCGGAGTCGGAGAGCGCTCCCACCGGAGTCAGGCGACCCGCCTGCTCCCGGGGCCGAATCCGCGTGCCGGGGGTCCGGTACCCATCGAGGACCGACCGAGGATCCCACCCAACGGCCGAGATCGACCCCGCTCCGGTCACGTACACGGCGATCTCTGGGCGCTGGGAGGACATCCGTGCGATGGCCCTCGCCCATGACGGACCGGGTGTCAACCTCGGAGCGCCGAGGGACGGTCGATTCCACCCCCCCACGCCGCCCCGATCGAGCCGGCCCCTGGCACGAAGTTTGACATCGCGGCGCGGCTGCCCAAAGGTTCTGCTCGGCTTCTGCGCCATACCATCATGTCGCTCTCCCACCGACTCGTGCCCGCCGTGCTTGCCACCACCCTCTCCGCTGCCACCGCCCGTGCCGCTCCCCAGATCCCCGTCGAGCAGTACACGCTCGCGAACGGACTCACCGTGATCACCAACCGGGATACCCGTCTCCCCGTGGTGGCCGTCGAGGTGCGATACCTGGTCGGCTCTGGCAACGAGCGACCTGGGCGCACGGGGTTCGCGCACCTCTTCGAGCATCTGATGTTCGAGGGCAGCGGCTCCTATGACCACGAGTACTTCAAGCCGTTCGAACCGATCGGCGGCTCCCCGAACGGGACCACCAGTCAGGATCGCACCAACTACTTCGAGCGTGTCCCCTCGAACTACCTCGAGCTTGCCCTGTGGATGGAGTCCGACCGCATGGAGAATTTCCTGCCGGTCCTCACCCAGTCCAAGCTCGACAACCAGCGCGACGTCGTGCTGAACGAGCGTCGCCAGCGCTACATCGACCAACCATACGGGATGGCCCACGAGTACCTCTCGGCGGCGCTCTACCCCGTGGGGCACCCGTACCACCACACGACGATCGGCGATCCCGACGACGTCAGCGCCGCGTCGCTCGCCGATGTTCAGGCCTTCTTCTCCGAGTACTACGTGCCGTCGAACGCGGTCCTCACCGTGGCTGGGGATTTCGAGCCCGGATCCCTCCGCGAGCTCGTCGAGCTCTACTTCGGGCACATCCCGGCCGGGAAGCGCGCCGTACTGCCCGCGCCGCCGACCCCCACCGTCACCGAGCTCCGGCACGTCGTGCAGACCGACGACGTGAAGCTGTCGCGGATCTACCTCGCTTGGCTCACGCCGCCCCTCTATGCGCCCGACGACGCCGAGCTCGACATCCTTGCCACGGTCCTCTCGCACGGCAAGACCAGCCGCCTGTTTCAGCCGCTGGTCTACGAGAAGAAGGTCGCCAAGGACGTCTCGGCCTACCAGGCCTCGCACCAGCTCACGAGCTTCTTCCTGGTGCAGGCCACCGCCGCCCCGGACGTCAACGTGGACGAGCTCCACCGAGAGCTGATGGCGGCGCTCCGCGCTGCGCTCGACACCCCGCCCACCGAGGCGGAACTCACGGCGGCGGTGAACGCCTACAAGAAGGACTACTACGCACGACTCGAGAGCGTCGTCGAACGAGCGGGCCTGCTCTCGACCTACTTCCACAAGCTCGGCACCGCCGACTACCTGACTCAGGACCTGGAGCGCTACGCCCACACCACTTCCGACCAAGTGGCCGCTGCGGCGCGGCGCTACCTCGATCTCGAACGGCACGTTCGGGTCGACATCGTCCCCGGCGTCAAGGCCGGGGGCGCGAAGTGAAGTCAACCATGGCGTTGTCCTCTCCGGTCGCCATCCGGCGCTGGTTCACGGGGGCTCCTTCGTGGACCTGGCGCGCTGCCGCCGCTATCGTCGCCATCCTGCTCGGGGGGTGTCGCAGTGGTAGTGCGCTACCGCCAACGTCGCCCGCGCCGGCCCCATCCACTGCAGCATCAACCAACCGACCCATGCCCGATCGATCCGCCCTCCCGAACCCCGCCCCCCTCGCCGATTGGCTGCCTCCGCGGCCCGAAACCTGGCGCCTGCCGAACGGGCTCCGCGTGTGGTTCGTGGAGCAGGGGCCCGCGCCGCTGGTGAGCGCGATCCTCGTCTTCCCTGCGGGCTCGGGCACCGATCCCGTGGGCAAGTCGGGGCTCACCGCGCTGATGGCGGATCTGCTCGACGAGGGCGCCGCGGGGCGCACCGCGCTCGAGCTCAGCGACGAGCTGAAGCGCCTTGCCACCGGGCTCTCGACCGTGGCCGACGTCGACTCGACGATGCTCTCCATGGATCTCATGGCGGATACGCTCGAGCCGTCGTTCGCCCTGCTCGCGGACGTGGCGCAGCGCCCGACCCTGGATCCGGCTGAGCTGGTGCGGCGCCGGGACCACCGCATCGCGCAGGCGATCGCCGGCGAGTCCGAGCCGGACACCGTGCGCTCGATCGTGCTTCGTCGCGCCCTCTTCGGCGACGGCTACGGGGGCGAGATCCCGCGGGGGACCCGGCGGTCGCTGCCCAAGCTCACGGCCGCCGACGTCAACGCCCATTATCGCAAGGTGGTCCAGCCCGACCGCGCCGAGCTGGTCGTGGTAGGTGGTATCGATCGCGCGTCGGTCGCCGCCGTGGTCGAGCGCCATTTCGGCGCCTGGACGGGGAAGATGACGGCGCAGGAGCTGCCGCTCTCTCCGGGCGGGGCTTTGCCGGCGATCCACCTGGCCGATTTCCCCGCGGCCGCGCAGTCGACCATCGCCGTGGCGATGCGGGCCCCCGGTGCGAGCGATCCCGAGTACTTCCCGGCGCTGATCCACAATCGGGCCTTCGGTGGCGCCTTCTCCAGTCGGTTGAACCTGAACCTCCGAGAGGAGAAGGGGTACACCTACGGGGCACGGAGCCTGTTCTTCCGCTTCCGTCGGGCGGGGATGTTCGCGGCCATCGCTGCGGTCAAGACGGAGCACACGCGGTCGAGCATCGACGAGACGTTGCGCGAGCTCGACGAGATGCAGCGCGAGCGGCCGCTCGAGCCGAAGGAGGTCGAGGAGGCGGTCAGCGGCCTCCTGCTCGGCTTCCCGGGTCGTTTCGAGCGGACGGGCGGGGTCGCGGCCGAGGTCGCGAACCTCCCCACCTACGGCTGGGGCGAGGACTGGCTCACCAACTGGCCGGATCGCCTGCGGGCGGTCACCATCGAGTCTGCCCGCGCCATCGCTACGCGCTACTGCGATCCGAAGGCGATGGATCTGGTCGTCATCGGCGATCGCGCCAAAGTCGAACCCGAGCTCGCCGGGCTCGGGCGGAAGATCTTCGTGTACGATGCGCAGGGGGGGATCCGATAGCTGCCCTCGGACGGTACGCGGGTTGACCTCAGCCTGCGTACCATGCAGCATCGATCTCGATGCCCCCGTTGCAGGTACCGGTGGCCCCGGCCATCTTTCCGGTGGTGGTTGCGGTCGTGGACGTGCAAACAGGTCGCGGTCTGGCCGATGTTCCGGTGGAGGTCACGCTCAGCGATGGTTCGACCACCACCCTGACGACGAACTCCCTGGGCCTGGCAGCGCTGCCGCTCTCCGGGGCCCAGTCGGCCAGCATGGTGGTGAGGGTTCGCAACGTCGGCGCGAACGATTCCATGCAGGATGGCATCCACGAGCTTGTTGACGAGCACTATCCATGACAGGGCCGCGAGAAGACCGAGTCATCCTCACCACGGTGCAAGAAGCCGGCTCCTGGGCCTCGCCCCTTGGGCGGCAGCGCCACGGTGACATGGTGTGGGTGGCCCTCGGTGACGCCGACTTCCTGGCTGCTGCCGAGGCAGGTACCGAAGCGACGCTGCTCTACCTCGCGGAGGACGAGTATCGGCACGCCACGCGGGAATTGTGCGACGAAGAGGTCGAGAACGTCGTCTTCAAGCGCCGGCTCGTGTGGTCGCCGACCGTCATGGAAAACTGCCAGAACTGGCTGCACTTTCGCGATTTGTGCCGCCTCCGTGACGTGGCGGAGGCACACGCCGGGGCGACGACTCCGGGGGCGACGAGCGCACTCGCGGGGCTCTTCGAGCAGCTCCTCGTGGGAGCAGCGGAGCGCGCATCCCCGCCGCCTCGGCCCGCACCGCTGGCGTTCGCTCTGCTCGCCGCGTTGATGAGAGATTCTACCCTCCTTGCCGAACTGGGGGATCTCGAATCGCGGGCCGAACTGGCCCCATCGCTGTTGTCCGTTGGCCAAGTGCGCCAGCACGCCGTACCGGTGCAGCGGATGCTGGCCGATCTCGGCAAGGAGGTCTTCCTGGCGGGGCTGCCAGCCGCGGGGGCCAGGCGCGCTTTCTGCGTCGAGGGGGCCAGCGATGGGCTCATCACGTCCTTCGTGCAGCGGCAGGTCAGCGTCCTGCCCGTTGCGGGCAGATACCTGGTAGATTGGCCCATTGCTGCGGCCGACGAGCTCCGCGCGGCGTCCACCTCCGTCACGCAGATCACTCTCTCTCCACACGATCTCCACCAGATGACCGAGGCGCAGCGCGAGCGCGATCTGGAGCAGGAGTTGGCGCGCTCAGGCGTGGATCGCCACCGGGAGCTCGAGGACCGCCTGCTCCTGGCCTGGGCCGTGAACGCAGCGGAGCGCCGCGCCCTCGCCACGTTGGCCGCCACGGAACAACCGACCCGCGTGGAAGAGCTCCGCTCGGAGATCGCGAAGGAGACCACCGAGCTACGACGAGCCTTGGCCCTGCGGGGCCAAGAGCTCGGTCGGGAACTGGCAAACAACGAGGACGTACTGACCGGGATCGATGCCCAGCATCGTCACGCGAGTCTGTTTCTTCGGATGGCTGGGCGCCTTCGGCATGAACAGTACGAGAAGGAATTTGCGCGAAGCCTGGAACGCCTGGCCATCGAGCGACGGCTCGTCGTCCAGGCGCGGTCGAGCTAGACCCGGGCCGCACGCTGAGGGAACGCCATGCCTGCACCTCCCTGGGATCCGGGCGACCACGCACGACACTACCACTTGAACTCGTTTTCTGGGACCTTCCCCATCCCCACCGTCGTGCCGCGCGGGCAACCCGCTGGCCGCGAATCCAAGACGTTCCGCAGCCTGGAGAGCGACCTCAACGACCTGCGGGCGGAAGGGGCGAGACTCGGGATCGTGGATCCCGGCGAGACGACGATCGGCAGAGGGTCGTTCCTGAGTACGCCGATCTGGGCGCTGAAGATGGGGACGGGCACCCAGGGGCGGGTGCTGATCACCGGGGGGATCCACGCTCGCGAATGGATCACCGTCGAGCTGACGTACCTCCTCGCGCTCTACCTAGTGCAGAACTATCGAAGCGCTCCCTCGACACCCGAGGAACGGCGCATCCACCACCTCTTGCACCATCGCGAGATCTGGTTCGTGCCGCTGATCAACCCGGAAGGTCACCACTTCTCGGTGTTTTCCGACCGGACCTGGCGCATGAACCTCAACCTGCACGACCTACCGGCGATGGACCGGGAGTTCCCCACCTACGATCCCAGCACGTATGAGGCTCACCCCACCAACCGACGTCGGATCCAGTACCCGGCAGGCCTGTACCTGGGCGTGGACCTCAACCGGAGCTTTCCCACCCACGTGTGGATCTGCGACACGAAAGCGTCCACGCACAACGCGCAAAGAGGCACGGCGAGCGACACCTTCAAGGGGATCGATTTTCCCCGCGAAGCGGAGAACGAAGCTCTGATGAGTCTCATCTCCGACCATGGACCGTTCACGGCGTCGCTGAGCTTCCACAGCTTCGGGCATGTCCTGCTGTACACGCGATGGGGGGGGAATCACGACAACAACGCCGCGCCCGTGCCTCGCAACGACCACTATCATTATGTCGGGCAGGGGATGAAGGACCTCTACGATCAGCGCCGTACCTACGTCTACACGAGCCCGTACCGATGGTACTCCAATCCCGCAGAGCCCGGTGAGGCCGCCTGCACCGGGGACTTCCTCGAGTACCACTGGGAGCGGACCCCGGGTTGTTTCGGATTCGCGCCCGAGGTGAGCCCGCAGAGCCCGGCTCCGCCTGGCTGGGAGTTCAGCGGCTTGCCAGAGAGTCAGATCCTGCCGTGCTTCGTCGATAACCTTGCCCCGGCGCTGGCCCTGATCTGCTGCGCTGGATACTTCAATCAGCCGCCCGGGGCCCGGCAAACGACGCAACCCACGACGAACGCGAACTGGGCGGTCCGGCTCCGCGTCATGCCGAGTTGCTGGCGCGTGTTTCGCGATTGGACCGCCGGGTGGCCCTGAGACCAGGCTGGATGGGGGCAGCTACCATGGAGAGGATCCCCGCGCTCGGACTGCTGGCGGTGTTCGCGACTGGATTGCTTCCGTTTGGTCTGAGCTGCGAACGATCGCACGGCCACACCACCGTCACCTCGCCGTCTCCGTTGCCGCCGAGCGGTCCGCCGCCGTCCGGTCGACCGACACCGAGTCGAGAGGTGGCTGCGGAGGC
Source organism: Polyangiaceae bacterium (assembly GCA_016933275.1). Taxonomy (GTDB): domain Bacteria; phylum Myxococcota_A; class Polyangia; order Polyangiales; family Polyangiaceae; genus JAFGBI01. Next base: position 27,024 of record JAFGBI010000431.1, read on the forward strand.
CGACGCCATCCGCGGTCGCGGCGCCCCTGCGAGTGCTCCGGCCGAGCCGGCGACCGCCAGCGCATCGACGCGCCCGATTGCTGACGCCAGCGATGCTGCCTCGCTCCCTGTTGAGCAGCCGGCGGTCCCGGTGCGTCCATATGGCGAGCCGGGCTGTCTTCCTCCCAAGGTCGCCACCTGTGACCGTGGCAAGCTAGCGCTTTCTCTCGGGTGCTTCGACCCATTTCCCCGCACCGATGGCTCCACCGAGGCGCTCGCCCGTGAGCTGAAGCCGCTGCTCGCGCTCGATGTGCGGCAGGCCCCGGGTAGGAGGACGGAGCTGATGATGAGCCTGGCGAGTCGTATGTTGGCGGAGAATGCCAGTCGCCAGCGGGTCCTGAGCGTCTTTGGCAGCCCGCCTCCCTTCGGGAGCGCCGGCCCCGTACCCGCGAAGGGGTGGTATAGCCCGTACTACCACCTGAGCGCTGGCTGGGACCTCCAGTTCGTCTTCTGGGACGACTGCTTGCGGCAGGTCCACCAAGTCTCCATCGGTTACTAGGTGCGGGCCCTGCTGTACGACCAGCCCACGTCCGAGCAGAAGGAGCGCCGTCGTCGCGCTGTACGAGTCGGCCGGCTGCTGCGCCTGCTTCGAGCCCATGGGATCCTCAAGAAGGGTCCCCGAACGCATCGCTCCCAGTTCACCACCACGGTCCGGCAGGCCCTCGCCGCCATGTTCGGCGCCGCCGATGACACCACCGCCCAGCTCGCGCGCCTCGCCGCCGGACCGAAAGCCTCCAGCCTACGGTCTAGAGTCTTGGAGAGAATCGTGCTCTCCCACGACGACTCTCGACGTTAGTAGTTTAGGGGGCTCCCGAGTTGTGCTAACCTCCCCGCGGTGAGCGCCGTTCGCCACCCGATCGATCCGCGTGATCCCCGAGCGCCCTCGCGGGAGGTGTGGGCGTGCCTCTCGGAGGCGGAGCGGGCGGCGGTGGTGGCATCGCTGCCGTCCGAGGTACCTCTCGCGCTGCCGCCCGAGGGAGACGCGCACCGGCTCCCCAAGCACCGCGCGCTCGAGGCGCTGAGCGAGCACTACCGGCGCCTGCGACGACGCGTCTACCTCTCGGCCGAGCTGCCCGTCTACTACCCCGACGAGGCGATGTTCGCCCCCGACCTGCTCGCCGTCGTGGAGGTCGAGGACCACGAGCGCGCAAGCTGGGTCGTTAGCCACGAGGGCAAGGGGCTCGACTTCGTGCTCGAGATCAACGTCTCCGGGGATCGCCGGAAGGACTTCGAAGAGAATGTCGTGCGCTACGCGCGCCTGGGGATCCCGGAGTACTTCGCCTTCGACGTGCCGCGCTCGCGGCTCCTGGGGTGGCGCCTGCCGGACGCTCGTGCAAGAGCCTTTGACGCTATCGTTCCGCAAGGGGGTCGCTGGCCCTCGCAGGTGCTCGAACTCGACCTGGGGCTCGAAGAGGGCCAGCTTCGGTTCTTCTCTGGAACGGGACCGCTCCCAGACGCGCGCGAGCTCATCGCGCGGCTCTCCACGATGGTGGATGGCGCGCTGCGCCGCGCCGAGGACGAGGCTCGTCGCGCCGAGGACGAGGCTCGCCGCGCCGAGGACGAGGCTCGTCGCGCCGAGGACGAGGCTCGTCGCGCCGAGGACGAGGCTCGCCGCGCCGAGGACGAGGCTCGCCGCGCCGACAAGCTCGCAGCTCGGCTTCGAGAGCTAGGCGTGGACCCGGATGACCTCGACTGACGGGGGTTGAGGCATTGTCGTGCGACGTGCAGCCGCTTGAAGCCATCGGGCACCTCGAGTAGCCCGTCCTCGGCAAACACGATCAGTGGCTCGAGCTGCCCGTGACGCCGCAGGGACTGCTCGAGTTTGCGCAGCGCATCGGGCTCGCGCAGTCGCAGCTCACCGAGAGCATCCTCGGAGAGGTCGGTCAGCGGCGCTGAGCGATCGGGGACGGCGAAGATCGTCGTGGTGGTTACGGCGCCACCGCACCACGCATCACCATCGCGCGGCGATGCTGGTCTGTGACAGCATGCCCAGGATCGCCCATAATTTACCCGTTATTACAAGCACTTGCAGCCCGAAGGTGGCGCGTGACACCTCCCGGCTCCAGCCCGCGCAGTCCGCCGCATTCGCCTCCACCGGCCCCCGGCACGCCTGCCATTCCCGAGCCTCCGCTGCTCGACGGCGCTGCCGGCGCAGCTCCTGCCGCTCACGCTCGACCGACCGAAAAGCGTCCAGCTCGGCGCGACGACGCCGCCGCGGCTGCCGCGCTCGCCGTCGCCTCCGGCACTCGGGACCCGACCTCGTACTCCCCAACCAGGGTCCCGCCGACGAACACCGAACGCCGGTCCCCCTCGCAGAGAACCGCTGCTCCGGGCCCGAA
>JAFGBI010000432.1 GCA_016933275.1 Polyangiaceae bacterium
CACACCGGCGCCCATTTCCTTTTCGCCGTCCGGAATTCCGGACGCACACGATGAGGATCGGGTCAGAGGTGAGCCCCTGCCCACCTTTGCGCTCGGGAGAGCCGGAAGCCCAGGTTGTCGTTGCGGTTGCCCGGCTCGTTCCCGTTCCGGTTCGCAGCCCGCACGTTCCTAACGTTGCTGTTCCAAGAGCCGCCGCGGATGACGCGGTTCTTGCCCATGTGATCCTCACCGTTGCCTCGCCCCATGGCCCATCTGCCGCTCACACGCAAAGTGGCGGCCGGCGGCGCAGGTCCTCGCGCCGGAACGACCCGGAGTCGGCGTGGGCGGTGATGGCAAGCCGCCACCTTGCCGATCCGGAATCCGTTGACCGAGGCGAACGACCCGGAGTCGGCGTGGGCGGTGATGGCAAGAGCCGCCGCGTAACCGCACTGCAGACCGCGCCCACGCGCTGCTGGTGCCGTTCCCCACGATCTGCTGAACCATGCAGAGCACCTTGTGCGAAGCGAGGGACTCGTTCAGCTCGGCCTCGGCCTCGGCGGACTGGAAGACGGGGATGGTCGTGAAATGCGCTCGCATGAACGCATCATAGACCAGCAGAGCGCAAGGACTGCCCACACGCCTCGCCGGGCGACTCGCGCGGCTCCGCCGCCTGCTGGCCTGGCTGGCTGGGCACTACTGACCTCGGGAGATACTGCCGGTCGTGGTCATTCCTGGGGCCGAGGATGCAGGAGCGGACCCCCCCGAGGGCTCGCATCGCAAAACGGGATCAGGATCGGGCGCCGTTCCCTCGATCTGCTTGACGGTGCTCAGGATTTCATCGTTCCCCGGCGGCAACGAGGCGTTCGAGGAAGCGGACGTCGGCGCGGTCCTTTTCGCGCAGGCTCGACCCCTTCATGCGGAGGAGCAGTGCTGGTGACGCGAAAGGGATCTTCACGCCTTCCACCTCACGCTCCACGATCTCGCTCGCGGCAGTCGCAAAGTCGATTCCAGAGGCCGACCGCATGAGATCGACGACAATCTCGTCGGCAACCCGTACCACGACCCACCTGGCGATCTCGCCGGGCACGAGCTCGCTCGCTGCGTGGTCCGGGAGACGCGACACCGCCGCGATCACGCGAGCCTCGTTCTCGACGGTCGCCTCTACCAGGAGGTCGATGTCCATCGTCCTCCGGTCGTACCCGGCCGCGCGAACCGCGAAGCCCCCTACCACGACGTATCGTGCTCGCTCGGCGTTCAACTGGACGCACAGCTCCACGAGGTCTTCGAGCGCTGGCTCGCGCGACTCCAGAGCGTTGGTCACGGTGTTCCTCCGGCGTTCGCTCCAAGCTCAGCGATCCCGCGTTCGCGTGAGCATCCGCAGCAGCCACTCGTCCGCGGCCTCGTGACTGGCAAAGCGATACACACCTCTCGGAACGAATGGGGTCGGGAAGGCACGCCGCCATGCCCGCGCCGCATCCTTCGTATCCCCGGGCCGAGAGAGCGCGGCGGGGGGCGACCTGCGGCCCACGACGCGACCCGGTGCGTCGTCTACGGGTGGCTCGTCGTCGAGGCCTCGCGGCATGGCACGACCTAGTGCAGCACGTTCGCTCCTTGCTGTCGAGCAACCCCACCGCGGTCTCCCCGGCCATGTGGAACGACGGGGAGCCACCCCGCGGCGGGGAGACTCTCCGGGTGCATCGTAACCAGCGCACGAACGGGGTCCTGACACCCGCATCGACGCCGCGTAGGTTGCCCCCGCGAGCCGCGGTTCCCGGTTCGACAGGAGGTTGGCCACTCAGAGAGAGACAGCCCGGCCCCAACCGTTGACGTGGACGCCAAGGGAGCCAGCAGTCAGCCGAGGGCTCGGCATCGGCATTGGCTGAGCGGATCCGCCACGGACGGTACTGGAACACCGGACGTAGCCGAAGTCCGCTCTTGAGCTGACGCCAGCAGTCCTCGACCCGCATCAGTTGCTTGTAGCCAAGGGCGAGGTCTTCCGCAGTGAGCGTGTCGTCGTTCGACGTGACAACGCACCTGCCGTCGTAGCGTTCGGCATCGCCGATCGCGGTGCGATCGATCCTGAGGATCCCGTTCTTGGTCTGCCGCAGATACCGACCGAAGCGCGCGCTCGACAGGAGTTCGCACACTCGCTTGGTGTGCCGTCCCACCTGTTGCTGCATCGACTCGAGCTCGGCCTCGAGCTCGACGAGAAGCTGCTCGCGGTGCTCGCGTTGACGCCGCTCCTCCTGCGGGTTGTGACAGACGACGTAGCGCTGACGCCGCTCGCCGTCGCCGACGATCACTTCCTTGACGCGAAGGTTGTCGCTCACCGTCGCGTGACGCCCCGGGCGTGCGAGAACGTCGTTGGTCACCTCATCGCCAGCGCGCATGCGTGCGGCGAGGATGTACTTGCCACCGCCCAACGCGGGCTGACGGCGGTTCTCTTCCGAGTTCATGCCGGCGTCGCCAACGAACACGCATCGCCCAAGGCGCCATCCCCGGAGCTCGTTACGGACGCGCGTCACCGTCACGACGTCCGCCGTGTTCCCTGGAAACACCCAAGAGCGCACCGGAAGCCCGTCGCGTGTGATAGCCAAGCCCACCACGATCTGTGGCGCGTCGGTACGCCCGTTCTTCGAGTGACCGCGCCTCCGCTGTGCCGGGTACTGGTGGCCGTACTTGCGCCACTCCGCGCGGTCCTCGTCGTCAACCTCGAAGTGCAGCGACGTCGTGTCATAGAAGACGAGATCGACGTCGACGTTCATCAGATCAGCGGTGGCGAAGTACGCCGTCTTCTCGAGCTCCTCCTTGTGCTGCTCGACGAAGTCAATGGCTCGCTACAACCGGCTCAGGCTGAGTTCCGCCACGCTCGGCAGGAACACTTCCTCGTGCAGCCACTGCTCCCAGCGGTACAGCTTCGAGTACGGCTCCAGCGCGCAGTTGGCGACCATGGCGAAGAGCGCTCGCTCGTTCGCCGCACCGCTCCTCTCGCCCGCCACCTTCTTGATTACGCTGTCGATGCCGAGCTCCCGCCAGGACTGCTCGAGTACCCAGACACCCCCGTAGGGGAGTGCGCCGAGCAGCCGCAGCCCTTCGACTGGATCGCCATCAGCGGTGCTCGCCACCCCGTCGCCCAGGTTGACCTGGTGCTGGCCCAGCTGGCGGCGGGGTACCAAGGGCTCGTCGAGCCCAAGGTGTTGCTTTGACCAGGTGGCGCCGCTCGGGCAAGAGATCCCGAGCTCATCGCGGGCCAGCATGTCCGCAACCAGCTGGTCTTCTTGGCCGTGAAGGGGCCATCGAGCAAGGCATTCTAGTCATTCGAAGGGCCGCGGTTCGCGAGCCGCTGGCTCGCCTATCACTGGCCTACCGCTCGAACTCCTGGGAGCAGCTGACGACTGATCCGGTCATCGACGCGATCCGCCAAACCCGTCGGCGAATCCTCCCGCCTTCAACCACGATGCTGCCCGGCTCATCCAGCATTGCTAGCGGATGCTGGATGCAGGAGCGTCACCCAAGCTGGATCCGCGGCTGCTCGTGCTCCTTGAGGTTGGTCTCCCAGGTCCAGAAGTGCGCGGTGCAGTCCTTCACCCGGAAGATCACGACCTTGACCGGTCCCCCCGCTGGCGCGAGGCTACCCACGATCGGCCGCTCCTCGAGTAGGCGGTCCATGAGCTTCTCGTCATCGAGGATCTCGACCGTGCCCGCGACGCGCAGCATCCGCCCGGCTCCGCCGTCCGTGCCCGGATCGTGGAAGGCCAGCTCCACGCGGGGGTTCTGGCGAAGCTCGGTGGCCAGGTTCTTGGTCGAGCCGGTGTTGAACATGAACCCATGCTCGTCGGCGAACCAGAGCAGGAGCCCGCGCACATGCGGCATCCCGTCCGCCGCGGTGGCGAGCCAGGCGACTGGATTCTGGTTGGCGAAGTCGATTACGTCGCGGGCGTTCATGAGCTCATGCTCACGCCCGACGCGAGCTCGGGCTTTCGTGATCCGCGCTTTCGCTTGCGGGATCCTGCGCAGATCACGCGCCCCTGGTCCGGCGATACTCTGACGGTGCCAGTTGGTAGCGGCGGCCAAAGCAGTGGGAGAAGTACGACGAGCTCCCGAAGCCGCACTCGATGGCGATGGTGGTCAGTGGCTCGTCGCTCGCCACGAGGCGTCGGCGGGCGGCCTCAAGCCGGAGCTCCATCACGTACTCCATCGGCGACTGCCCGAATTCCTTCTTCCACAGCCGCGAGAGGTGGGCCGGGGACAGCCGCGCCGCGCGGGCAAGGTCCCTCACCGTGAGCCGCTGGTGGAACCGAGCATGCGCGAAGTGGACGCTCGCCGCGACTCGGAGCCGGTCCGTGAGCAGGGGTCGGTTGCCACCGTCGGCGACCGGGGCCACCCCCGCGGTCACCGCGAGCTCCCGCAACGCAAGGTGCACGAGCTCGACTTCGCGCGCGGCGATCACCTCCCGCGAGCCCACGCCCGGTAGCTCATGCTCGGCCACCAGCCGGCGGATGCACCCGAGCAGTCCCGGCCCGGTGGGCGCCTCGAGCCCCCGCAGCTCACGGCCGCGGAGGGCTGGGTGGTGCTCCGCCACGCTCTCGAAGAACCGCGGCTCGACGCACACGGCGGCGTAGCTCGGCGTCTCCGTGCTCGGCAGCTCTTCGTGGGGCACTCCCGGCGAGAACGCGATCACCCGGCCCGCCCGACCGCCCAGCACTCTCCCGTCGATCCGCGTCCGACAGCGGTCGTCGAAGTTCACCACGAACGAGTACGCGGGATGCGTATGCAGCGGGATCCGCGCATAACCGCACGGCCCGGTCACCGGAAAGAACAAACCGACTCGTTCGCTCACCACGAAGTCGACATGCTGGAGCTCCGCTGCCGTGACCCCGCCGACCAGCCGCTGCACGGCTGCGAGACGGGTTGCGTCGATCGCGTCGGTGTTCATCGGAGGCGAGCGTAGCGCGGGTTGGGGGAGGCGGGGGAGAGCCCGAGCGCGACGCAATGCTGCGTCTCAGGCCCCGCTCGACGGAGAATGCCGACGTGACCAGCAGAAGACGGCGTTACTGTCTTCCGTCGAGCATCACGCTGACTGCCAGCGAGACGAGCGCGGGCTGGTCGGCAACGCCCGACGTCAGTGCGACGAGCAGGGATGGGTGCGCGTGCCGCGTGGGGCCGGTCGTTCCCGTCGCTGCCCCAGGGGAGCGGGGCTACCGGGAGTAGTCCTGGACGGCCCAGACCTCGCCGTCCGGTGTCGTGTTGACCCCGCAGGCCACTCGCATGTACTGGGAGTTGCTCATCGCCTCGTAGTGACCCTGCTCGCCGGCGGGGTTGTCCACCTCATGCCACATCATGGTGAGGCACGGGTTGAAGTGATGGTTGACGATGATGCTCTCGACCGATCCCCACCCCGGGCAGTCGCATCGCGCAGTGCCGCCAGGCGTGCAGACGCCGGACATGAACCCGGCGTGGGCGGTCCCCACCTCCGTCTTCCCTCCCCGCACGCCCAGTAGCTCGAACCGCCGCCGGTAGAAGGGCGTAGTTGCCGCGAGACTGCCGCGTCCGGTTGGCCTGATCACTGCGCATTTGTGCCGCGAGAAGAGCGGTGGACCGCCGCACCCCTTCATCGTGCAGCGTTCACGTCTCGCAGGAATTCCTCATGCGCATCTGAAGTGTGCTCCTGCAGATAGCGCTGCGAGGCCGCTCGCCTGCTCTACGCGAACGGGTTCATCGACGAAGTGCCGCGGAGCTTCTTTGCTCGCTATGTCCTGGACGAACGCGGCGTAGCGACCGAAACCTACGCCGTTTCGAACGACCATATCGCCGAGCAGCGCTTCGCCGTGGCAGGCGACCGAGCGGTCCGGGAAACCGAACGCATCGTCGAGCTCGGTCCGAACCCCACGGCGGACCTGGTCCTCGTTCGTGGCTGTGAGTGTACGGACGAGGGCCGACTCTGGCGGGTGATCGAGCGCTCCGATGGGCGAGACGATCCCGGGCGCCTCTTCTTCGCGCAACCCAGCGGTTCCCTTGGAACGTGAGGTTCTCGGCCTTGAGGAGCTCCTCGTCGAGCAGATCACGAAGGCCGTGCGGCACCACTCGGCCGATGAGGCCCTGTTCGCGGTGATGCTCTGCCGCTGTGGGGAGGCCATCGCCTGCGAGGTGAAGGTCCCCCGCTTGGTTCCGATATGAAGGACGGCCAATCGGCGTTCCTTCCGGCGCCGTGCCGAGGGGGTGTTTGCGAGTTGACGGGAAGAGCCATCTCCGCGCCGGAGCGAGGCTCAGCGACACCGGGCCAGCGGGGCTCGTCTTCACGAACTCGGTTGACTCGGTGCGGGGGGAGCGGCAAGGTATATCGGTCGGCGGGGTGCTGCGCGCGGGCTGGGACGTCGACGTCGGACCGCCCGTCAACCGGTTCTTCGCCCCACGTGCGGACTGGTGTGCTGAGGGAGCTTGGACCATGACTCGCAATGGCGCTTGTTGGGCTCGATGGGCGTTTCCGATCGCGCTGACCGGAGCCTGCGGTGGAATGACCAGACACGGGTCCGATGACTCGAGCGGCGGGGCGCTGGGCGGCGATGCGGGGCAACCCGGCGGAGGTTCGAGTGGGCTCTCCGCTGGTGCGCCAGCGACCGGGGGCAGCGTTGGGATCGGAGCGGCGGGGGGGGCCACAGGTGGTACGGGGCCGAGCGGCGGTAACGCGGGAACCGGCGGACAGGGCGCGGGACCCGGCACGGGAGGGACCCCGAGCGGAGGTGCGCCGAACACTGGGGGCTCGGAAGGATCGACGTCGGGCGGCACGCGTCCCAGCGGCGGCGCCGCGGGGACGGGCGGCGGCCAAGGGGCAGCAACGCCCGACACGGGCGGCGCGATGCCGCGCGCTGGCGCAGCGGGCAGCGGACAGGGCGCGTTGGGCGGGGCCGCTGACGCGGGTGGCGCGGCGGGGACTGCCGGAGATCCCGTCGTTCCGGTGACCGTCGAGTGCGACGAGGCCGCCGATTGCGAGTTGGCGTTCACGCCCTGCGGTTGCGCTGCCGTACCGCTCGGTGCGGAAGCGCCAAGCGATCCGGCCCCTTGCGAGGAGGCCAACTGGTGCACAGTGCTCGGCGTCGACGAGGAACAGGTGGAATGCCTGCGCGGCCGCTGCACGCTGGCCCGCGACTGCGACTACCGCAACGCCCGCTGCAACACGGTGGCGCCGGAATGCCCTTCCGGTCAGGTCGCTTCCGTGCTGGAGGCCTGTTGGGGTCCCTGTGTGGCCGAGGAGGAGTGCATGCTGGTTCCCGACCTCTACGACGGAAGTGACGTCTTCGCGGGGGTCTGGCTGATCGGCTGGGAGGGCGGAGCGCTCCACTACTCGGCGCTCCGCTTCCCACCGGAAACCGACACCTCCATGGCTGGAGAAATGGAATTTCTGTCCGAGCCAGATGTCGAGTTCAACTCCCCCTACTTCCTCTGTTCGGGGGTTGGCTCCTGGATGGCGAACTCGCTCATGGCCAGCTTCTCGGTCTTCTATCCGCCCGACTGTGCCTCGGAGACGGAGCGCATCTCGCTGACATATACCCGATTCGAAGAGGCCGACGGTCGCTTCGGCTCGACGCTGCGCGCGGTGGTCGAGATTCGGGACGGGGAAATGACGGACACGGTCGACGCCTTCTGGTTCCCGTCCGAAGCCTGCAACGCAGAGATGTCGGCCTGCACCTTCGGCGCGCGGTGAGACGTGTGCTGTCGGTACGAGTGCGTGACGGCGTTTTGCGGTGCGGAGTAGCCTAAAGGCGCGGGCGCCCGTGTAACGGCCGTGCCTGCCATGGCTCCAGGAGGGGAGACGCCTGTGGGGCGGCCCCAGATCCAGAGGCCCATGCCGGTACCGAGGTCCTTCGTGGTTTGACTCGGCTCGAAGAGGAGCGGCCGTTGCGTCTCGGAGACGCCAGGGCGTTTGTCCGCGATCGCGATCCGCACGAGCTCGCCGGTGGTTTCGACGCCCAGCTCGATCCAGCGCGGCGCGCCGAGGGGTGCGGTCAGTAGCGCCTCCTTGGCATTGAGCAGGAGGTTCAAGTAGACCTGCTCGAGCTCCACCGGGTCGGCAAGGACCTGCCCGGACCCAGCCGCCGCCGGCCAGCAGAGCTCGATGGCCTGCTTGGTCAGCTCCGCCCGGATGAGAGGCTGACCGCGACGCGCTCTTCGCGGTGGACGCGCGGAGCGCGGCGTGGACCCGTCCGGGCGACGAGGACGGCGAGTGGACGATCATCAAGGACGCGGACGCTGCCCCGCAGCTCACCTCGCTCTCGGTCCTGTGGTGGAGCGCGCTCGACACCCCCTGGCTCTTCGCCGTCGACGACCTCGGGAAGGTCTACGTGGCCGAATCGCCGTGGACCAACTGGGTCGGGCTCCCTTGAACCGGAAATGCCTGACGATAGCGTGGTCAACCCTGGCGCAGCATGGCGTTCTCGGCGAGCAGCTCCTCTCTACTGCGCAGCAGATCGCCAACGAACCCGCTAGGTCGAGCACCGTATGTGTGGGAAGCGGGTCGCTGCGCTCCTGGCCGCCGCCATCGGCTGCCCCGCGCCCGATGCCGCGGCCCAGAACCCGACGGCGACCGCGGTGTCCTGGACGGCACCCCCGGACTGTCCTCAACGAGACGCTTTCGTGGCCGAGCTCGAGCGCTTCCTCCTTCAGTCGCTGGCGTCCCACCGCGATCAGCAGCTCGCGGTGCTCGGAGCCGTGACGGGCGAGGTGGGCGACGGCTACCATTTGGAGCTACGCCTCGAAACCGCTCGAGGTACCCAGGAGCGCCAGCTGGCGCACGAGGATTGTCGAGAGCTCACCGAAGCCGCCGCCCTCGTCGCGGCGCTGGCGATCGATCCGACGCTCGCCTCGGAGCCCTCGCTCGAGCAAGAGCAGAACGCTATCGCCCCTGCACCCGCTCCCAAACCCGCTCCCTCTGCGTTGCGGCGAGCCAACTCCGAGCAACACCACCACCTACCCTCCGTCCCCCGTGTCTCGAGCTCGGTATTCCCTGGACAACATCCCGCGCCACCGCTTGAAGGCGCCATCGAACGCTCCGAGACTCGAGGACCCGAGAGCGAAGGCGATCTCTCCGATGTTGCGCTTGCCGCGAAGCTCGCGCTCCGCCTGCTCGCGACGGACTGCCTCGAAGATGCCGCTGAAGGTGGTGCTCTCCTCCTGCAGGCAACGCCGAAACGTTGCTGGGCCAACTGCGACCTCATGGCCCCGTCCGCCGGCCCCCGATCCGGGAAATCCCCGCGCTCCTCCGGGGCCGAGTCAGTCGTTCACGGTGCCCTGCTCCTGGCAGAGGCCTTCGTGCCGGCTCGGACAAGCGATGCGCACGTGGAAATGGTCATCGTGTGCGCTCGAGTTCCGCGGCTGGATGAGCAGCGTGGCGGCAGAGTCGACGTACTTGCGGAAGGCAGGATGCCGCCGGGCAGAATCGAGGAGACGCTGTCGCAACACCGTCGCGACGAACACGTACTTGACGACCGCCCGCTGATCTCTGAGCCACATCTGGATCATGAGCCAGTTGCGGCAGTCGTCGAAGCGGAGACCGCTGCCGTCCTTCGCCTTTCCGCTGGCGTCGAACGCCACGAAATGGTCGAGCTCCTGGGGTCGATTGCGCGAGTCAACCACGAAGAAGCCGACATCTGCGTCGCGTCCGCTCTGGTGCGAGTGGTGTCCCGACAGCGGCCCACCGAACTCGGTGGAAAGATCGCCGACGAGGAGCGTGGCCCCGGGCGCCTCACGTCGCATCTGCGACGCCGTGCGCTGCAACATGAGCACGAGCGCCGGATGCCCGTACATGGCGTGGCGACCGCTCGGCTTGATGCGCAGATCGGCGCTCGGGCGGAGCTTCTTCGCGCGACGCTGCCAACCCTTCGCGGGCGAGCCAACCGAGAGCGACATCATCGAGTACGGGGAGCGCTGGAAGGACTTCGGGAGATCGGCGTCGGATCGGGCAGGGCAGGCCCAGCCGAGGCGAGCGCTGGAGCGAAGCCGCCGAGAAGGATCATGGACAGCACCAGGGTTCGGCCTCGAAGTCGACCTCGGCCGACGGGATCAAGACGCCGCCAATCCGTGCGATCTCCTCCAGTATCCATCGCGTGATGGTTGACATGTGCGGCACATGCGCGTCATGCTCAGCACATGCCCGTCATGCTGCAGGTCCGCAATGTTCCGGATCAAGTGCACCGAACCCTCAAGGCGCGCGCGGCTCAGGCCGGCCTGTCACTCTCGGACTATGTTCTCGCCGAGCTGAAGCGGGTCGCCGAGCGGCCTACGCGCGAGGAGCTCATCACAAGATTGGCGCGCAGGCAGCCGGTGCGCTTGAAGCGAAGTGCGGCTCAGGCGCTGCGACGAGAACGTGAGGGTCGATGATTGTCCTCGATGCATCTGCCGCCATCGAGCTCCTGCTGTGTACTGCGGTTGGGAAGCGCGTAGCCAGGCGCATCGCGTCCCCCGACGAGGCGCTGTTTGCTCCACACCTGATCGACGTCGAGGTAGCGCAGGTGTTGCGACGCTTCGTGCTATCCGCTCAGCTCTCGCTAGCACGGGCCGAGGAAGCGTTGGTCGATTTCGAGCAATTGGGCTTGAACCGTTATCCACATGGCCCGTTGCTGTCGCGCGTGTGGGAGCTTCGAGGCCGCTGCACCGCCTACGATGCTGTCTACCTGGCCTTGGCCGAGGCGACCGGCGCCTGTCTCTTGACGTGCGACCGGAAGCTGGGAAAGGGTCACGGTACCGCTGTAACCGTCGAGGTGCTCCACTGAGCCCGTCGGCAATGAAGACTTAGCGAAAGGCAGACGGGGCGAGGTGCGTGCGTCGCGCTTGCGACCCGATCTCGTCGAAGGCTCGCAGGGTGAGCTCGCGAAACAGCGGGGCCAGTGCCGGCGTGAGCCGATCGTGGAACCGCGACGGCGCCACCGTGACGCCCGTTGCAGTAGGCAACGAGGGTCGCGCCAAACTCGTTCATGCGCGGACGGCGCTCGGCGTGACGTGCTCGGTAGTCGCGGCAAGGCCCGCGGACGAAGTACACGCCTACGGGTACGGCAAGGCCGAGTACTTCGCCAGCAGGGTCGAAGGTGCGCTGATTCTGCTTGCGGCCGTGGCGATCGGATGGACCGCGATCGGACGCCATCAAGCTCCTGCTCCGATCGAGCAGGCGTGGCTGGGGCTCGCGATCTCGACCGCGGCCTCGCTCATCAATTTCGGCGTGGCCCGCGTCCTCCTCCGTGCCGCCCGGCGGCATCGCTCGATCGCGCTCGAGGCAGATGCCCATCACCTGATGACGGAAGTCTGGACGTCGGCGGGTGTGCTGGTAGGGCTTGTTGCGGTCGCGGTCAGCGGCTGGGCGCGCCTCGATCCGGTCATCGCGCTCCTGGTGGCAGCCAACATCGTGTGGACCGGCGTCGCGATGATGCGTCGGTCCGCGCTCGGCCTCCTCGACCAAGCTCTGCCACGCGAAGACCACGACGCACTCGCCTCCGCGCTGGCGCAATTCGGTCCTCCGGTCCAGTTCCACGCCATGCACACGCGATAGTTTGGGTCACGCCGGTTCGTGTCGCTCCACGTGCTCGTGCCTCGGGATTGGACGGTGCAGGGTGGCCACGTCCTGCTGGAGAACGTCGAGCGGACGCTACGTCGCGCCGTCCCGAGCGCAACGGTGTTCACTCACCTCGAGCCGGTCGAGGACGCGGCGTCGTTCGCCGACATGGGGCTCGATCGCGACTCGACCGTGGCGCGAGAATAGCGGGCACCCGGCCCATGTTGCACCTCGCCCAAGGCCTCCTCGGTCCGAGGAACAGAAGTCAGCTCATGCAATGTCCCGTGTGCGATGGAACGACTCTGGTGATGGCCGAGCGGCAGGGAGTCGAGATCGACTGCTGTCCCAAGTGCCGCGGCGTGTGGCTGGATCGAGCAGAGCTCGACAAGATCGTCGAACGGTCACGGCCACAGGGAGCGCCAGCGCGACATGACGATCGCGAGCCTGCCAGCGATCGGCACGGTTCTCACGAGCACCAGCGCCGGAAGAAGTCCTGGCTCGGCGATATCTTCGACTGAATGGTTGAGGTGGCCCGAGTGGACATGGAACGTCTCGACGTTGGGAACGGCCGCACCGTCATCGCGCTCAGCATGCCGTCTGCCCGGGAGCACGCACCCTTCGCGTTTGAAGGGACGGCTTACAAGCGAGTGGGGTCGTCCACCACGGTGATGGCGCAGGAGGAGTACGGGAGGCTGCTGCTCGACCGTAATCCAACCGCCATCGCTGGGAGAACCAGCCAGCGATCGGAGTGCGGCTCGCGGGTCTCGACCACGAGGAGATCCTGCGAACCCGTCAGATCGCGATCGAGCAGCGACCCCTCTCTGCAGGGACGAGCATGGACGTTGGCGACATCCTCGACCGGTTCGGGTTGCGCATCGACGGCCAGATCACGCAGGCCGCGCAAATGCTGTGCGGAACGAGCTTCTTGCCCGACTTCCCGCAAGGGCTGCTCAAGCTGGGCCACTTTCGCGAAACGAGGATCACCGGCGACGTCCTCGACAACAAGCAGGAGCACCTCCACGTTCTGCATTTCTGGCGGAACGGCGCGGGGATGCGTGACGTGGTGGCGAGCGCGGGGCGTTCTCCATCGTGCGCGAGGAGAACGCGGGAGGCGGCGTCGAGCGGGGCACGGGCGCCGGTGGGGGCGTTCTCGGCGGGCCCTTCTCCGGGAGAATCGGGCTCGCGCGACGCGGGGCGTTTCACTCAGCGACCCGTCGTTTACCGGTGCCCTTTCGAGCTGCGCGGCCGCGCGTCGATATCGGCGGCGTCTCTGACTCGCCGGCGTCGCTCGGCTCGGCCATCGCGATGCGGCGGGCCGTCTCCGCTGCTGCGCGCACGAGGGGCGCGAGGACGTCGGCCGGACTCGCGTCTTCCTCCCAATTCGTCGGCGCACCGAGCTGGCGCAGCACGGCGCCGTGGGTGACGGGCGGCTCGAAGCTGAAGTGCAACGCTGGCAGCGGCTCACGCGACTTGTCGTACTCACCCGCCTTCAGCTTGCCGAGCTTCACTGTCGGGACTTCGTTCGTCGCGTCCTCCGACGCGGCTTTGGACCTGCCCGCCTTCTTCGCAGGCGTCTCGCCGGTGCCGCCACGTGCAGCGCGGAGCGCATCGAGTACCTGGTCCTTGGTTCGTCCGCGCAGCTCGAAGAGCAGGAACGGATCGCGATCGAGCGCCTCGCCGAGGACGTAGTGCGTGGCCGCGACGTGCTTGCACGGGTCGCCCCAATCCGGGCACGAGCAGCTCGTTTTGAGGTCGGCGCGCTGCTTGGGGAACAGGCTCACGCCCGCCTCCACGAAGACCTCGTCGATCGCCTGCGGCATCTGGCCAGCGAGAAGCTCGGCCGAGAACTGCGCCTTCTTCGTCAGGCCATCGATGGCTTTCTTCCAGGCCGGTGCGCTGAGCTCCGTGAGCTCGATGGTGATCTTGTACGGTGTGGCCCGCGAGCCGGTGACCTTGGCCGTGACCTTGCCGCCCTTGACGACGAGGTCATGCGTTCGCCCAGCGCGTGCGTAGGTGCGGCCGCGAGCAAGCCGCGCGGAGTCGCCGCATAGCACGTTCTCGAGCGCCTCGATCCAGCGCTGGCCCCACCAGGTGGTGCCGGCCTTCTTCATCCGAATGCCGCGCTCGGGCGGCGGCTTCTTCGGCGTGGACTCGTACCAGCCGAAGCGGCTCCAGCGACTCATGGGCGCACCTCGCTGCGGACGCGTGCCGAGCGTGCCTTCGTGCGCGATTTCGCCGGTGCGGACGAACCGGCGTCATCGTCGTCGCCGTCCGCCACGGCTCCCTCGGACAGCGAGAAGAGGTCGCGCAGCTCACGGCCATCGAGCTCGGTGATCCACTGCTCGCCAGCGCCGACGACCTTGGAAGCGAGATCGCGCTTCTGATCGAGTAAGCGGTCGATCTTCTCCTCGACGGTGCCAGCGCAGACCAGCTTGTGGACCTGGACCGCACGCCTCTGACCGATGCGGTAGGCCCGGTCGGTGGCCTGATCTTCGACGGCAGGGTTCCACCAGCGGTCGAAGTGGAAGACGTGGCTCGCTGCGGTGAGATTGAGGCCGGTGCCGCCCGCCTTCACGGAAAGCACGAAGATGCGCGGTCCGTGCGGCTCCTCCTGGAAGCGGCGGACCATCTCGTCGCGCGCCTTCTTCGGCGTGCCGCCATGGAGGAACACGACCTCGCAGCCGAGGTTCGCGCTGAAGTGCTCGACGAGGTTGTCACCCATCTCGCGAAACTGCGTGAAGACCAGCGCCTTGTCGCCCGCGACCACGGCTTCTTCGAGCATCTCGGTCGCGCGCGCGAGCTTTCCCGACCGCTTCGGGAGCGGGCCGCTCTCACCGAGGTACTGCGCCGGGTGGTTGCAGATCTGCTTGGTGAACATGAGCAGCGCGAGCACTCGCCCACGTCGCTCGATGCCGTCGGAGGACTCGATGCGCCGCAGCTCCTCGTCGACCACGGCCTTGTAGAGCGTGGCCTGCTCGCGCGTGAGCGTGCAGACGACCTTCATCTCGTTCTTCGGCGGGAGATCTTGAATGATGGTCGGGTCACTCTTGAGGCGGCGCAGGATGAACGGCCCGACGATGCGGCGAAGGTGCGCGGCCGCGTCGTCGTTGCCGTAGCGCTCGATGGGCAGTGCGAATTCCCTGCGAAACGCCTCGAGGGGGCCGAGCAAACCGGGGTTCGCGAACTCAAGGATCGACCATAGCTCGGCGAGGCGGTTCTCGACGGGCGTGCCCGTCAGCGCGAAGCGGTGGCTCGCGCGCAGAGAACGGGCAGCGCGAGCGGTCGCCGACGAAGCGTTCTTGATGTTCTGCGCCTCGTCGAGCGCGGCGACGGACCAATCGATCCCCGACAGCAGCTCGGCGTCACGGCGCAAGAGGCCGTAGGTGGTCACGACCAACGTGCCCGGCTTCTTCGGGATGTCGCTCGCCGACCTCGGGCGCGATGCGCCGTAGTGACGGACCACGTCGAGTGACGGGGCGAAGCGCTCGACTTCGCGTTCCCAGTTTCCAACCACCGAGGTCGGAGCGATGAGCAACGCCGGTCGCGCGTCGCGGCGGGCCTCGTCCTTTCGGCGCAGCAGGAACGCGAGGAACTGCATCGTCTTGCCGAGGCCCATGTCGTCGGCGAGGCATGCGCCGAGACCGAGCGAGCCCATGGTGACGAGCCAGTTGAGCCCGCGTTCTTGATATGGACGAAGCGTCGCCCGCAGCGAGCGAGGTGCGCCGAGCTCCTTCGCGCCGCCGTTTCGCAGGCGCTCCACCAGCTCAGCCACGACGCCCGACGCGGTGACGGCGATGGACAGCCCGCCCTGTCGCGCCTCGCCCGCGAGCACAGCCTGGATCGCCTCACGCGTCGTCAGCTTCGATACGCCACCGGCCAGGCGCTTCTGGATATCGCCGAGCTCGCGCGGATCGATCGCGACCCACGCACCCCGAAACTGCACGAGGGGCGCCTTCTGCTTCGCGAGCGCGGCAAGCTCCTGCGCTGTCAGAGGCTCGTCGCCAATGACTACCTCCCAGTCGACTTGAAGGAGCTCGTCGAGCGCGAGCCCGGCCGTTCCGGTGACGACGCCCGCGACCTTCTTGCTGCTCCCGCCTACGCGCATACGCAGACGGAGACGCCGTTGGCCGGCAGCCGTGAGCTCGCCGGGCACGATGACGCCGAAGCCCGCCTCGGCGAGAAGAGAAGCGCCCTCGCCGAGGAACGTCCACGCGGTGGCCGGATCGAGCTCGACTGCCTGAGGGCGCGCTTCCTCGAGCGATCCCGCGAGCGGAGGAAAGAGCCGCGAGGCACGTCCGAGCGCCTCGAGCAGAGACTCCTGCGGATCGCGAAACGCACGCCCGAGCTTCTCGAGGCTCCGTCCCTTGGTCCTCCACACGTCCGAGGCGGGAACGAGCAGGCTGGGGTCGTCGGGCGACTGGAGCAGGAAGCGCAGCACGAAGGGCTCGCCGTTCTCCGCCGGCAGCTCGAGGCGGAAGCATGCGCGAAGGCGGTCACGTGCGCCGAGGGCCGGCTCACTCCAACGCGCGAGTTCGTCCACCACGGAGCGTTCCGCGAAGCCGTCGGTCTCGAAGCCACGCTGGGCGCCGCCGAGCGCGGTGCGCCAGCGATCGGCCCAGGTGTCGGGCGCCACCGCGCGGGCCGTTCTCGATCGCGCGGCTGGCAGTGACGGCCCTCCACGCGCAGTGCGCACCAGCGTGTCGACGATGGCATCGAGGTAGGACCGCAAGAGCGCATCGGGTGCCCAGACTGCACCGGACCGATCGCCCGCCACCGGTACGGCGTGAGCCGCAGGGGGCATGCTCTTGGCGATCGCCGCGACCTTCGCCGCATCCTCGCTGGCCGCGAGTGCCGCGGCCCAGCGCGCCTCGATGCGTCCGCCGCGTCGCGAGATCGTCGGCACTACGCGCTCGCGGGCGACGAGGTCCATCGCGAGCTTGCTGGCCAAGACCCACGTCGCCACCGAACCTGACAGGCTCTCGATGTCGGCGGCCGGAACGACCGCGAGCCTGGCCAAGGTGTCGAACAGAGGCAGCTTGAAGCCCGCGGTGTCGCAGAGGCCCTCCGGTGCAACGAGAGCTGCGGACCAGGGCTGGCCGCCCCGGCCGAGGGCCGGCAGCACGCGCGGCGCGGGTTCGGTGCCCCAGAGGAACAGGGACTCGACGTCTGGCAGGTACACGAGCGGCATCGGCCGCCCTTACATGCCACATGGGACCCAGCTCTGTCTCAGGACCTTCTGCTGTTCCCGTGATGCAGGTGCATGGCCTGCGAGATTACGCAGCTTTCTGGGAATCGTCGTGTTCCGGGGAAGCCGGCTCACGCGATCGACGGCGGACAGCAAGCAGTGATAGAAACCGAATTCGAGAGAGCGGAAGAGCAGGGAAAGCACGTGGCTCTCCATCGCGGATCTGAGCCCCAATCAAGGGCCGGACTGTTCCTGTCGCTCGACTGCGAACGAGCCAAACGGCCGGGAGGCCGCTGCTCCACGCGCTCGAAACGAGGGGGGGACGTTCGGAGGTCGACCGACCTCGTAGTGAACGGCCTGCCGAACCGCGCCCCGGCGGTTCACTTCTCGTCTGCGTCGAGCTCACCCATGAGGCGATGCCCCTCGAACACGGTGAGCACCGTGATGCCGCCATCCTCCACTCGGTAGACGATGCGGTACGACCGGAGGAAGGTTTCGCGAACGTCGTCGCGACCGATCTCGGCACGCGCCTCCCGCCGAGGGGAGCCTCGGCGGCGAGCTCGGCTCGACCACGCAAGCGCTCGAGCCAGGCACGTGCCGCTTCTGGGTTGTCTTCCGCGATGTACTCGCCGATCGCGACGAGATCCGCGACCGCCCTGTCCGTCCAGCGAACCACGTTCACTCTTCCGAGGTCGGCGCCCCGAAGCGCGCGTCGAGGAGCCGACCGAGGGTGTCGTGGTCAACGACCTTCCCTGCCTCCGCCTGCTCCAGTCCTTCGCGGACAGCCGCAACGAACCGAGCCTGGTACGTCAGGCGATCGAACTCCTCGGGCGAAAGCATCACCGCCGCGGCCTTGCCGTTCTGCGTTACCACCAGCGGTCGCCGGCACGATCGCAGCTCGCGGATCCGCTCCGACAGGTGCGCCTTCAACTCGGCGACGGGCACGATGTCCTCCGCGACCTGGAGGGCACCAGACCCGTTAGATGACCTGTTCATGGGTCGGAATATGGACCCATCTGGCGCGGCCTGCAACGATGGATGCCGCCGGCCCTCGGCCCGCTCGCGGCGCGAATGGCCGCTTTCAGCGCAAAGCGGCCGTTCGACCCCGTGTAAATCCGAGGGGTTGGACGGACCACTGAACAGCGGCGAGTCGTCGGCCTCTGGACCTCGCGCTCAGCACCGCGCGTCGCGGGAGCCGACCGCACGATTTCTTCCACTCCCGTGTCCCCAAACCGGTGGTGC
>JAFGBI010000433.1 GCA_016933275.1 Polyangiaceae bacterium
AGCGAAGGCGACGGCGCGTGAGAGCGAGGCGACGAGCGGAGGGCTCGCGGAGCTGGTGGGCGGGCTCGAGGCGGCGCTCGGGGAGCTGGGCGAGCGGGAGGCCACGGCTGGCCAGCTCTGCGAGGTGATCGAGGGGGACGAGGACTGGACGCACCTGAGCCGGCTGTCGCGGCGGCGGCACGCTCGCTTGCTCCAGGGCATCGCGGCGCTGGCGCCGCAGCTCCGGGAGCGGCTGCCGAGCGCGCATCAGCTGGGGCGAGTGCTCGGCAAGGTGAAGGATCGGCCGGTGCGCGTGGGCGGCGAGGTGAAGCGAGTGGCGGCCCGCGTGCTGCGGGGCGAGCGGCTGTGGCGAGTGGAGACGCTGGCGAGCGGGCTGCGCCTCGTGGGCGAGCGCGAAGAGGAGGACGACGTCGACCGCGCGGAGCGCGAGGCGATCGAGCAAGAGCCGCGCTGGGCGAGCTGAGGGGCTTCGGCGGGGCCAGCGGCCCCGGTGGTCAGTGGCCAGTGGTGGGTGGTGAGCGGCGGTGACGTGCCCGGCGCCATCGCGAACGTGCGCGCGGAGCCTGGTGCCGCCGACGCCGCCACCGGCGCCATCACGAACCCGCCCGCCGTGCCTGGGGCGCGTGGCGAGCGGCAGCGCGGGTCGACGGAGCCGGAGGCGGGGAGCCAGCGGCGGGAGCCAGCGGTCGGCGTGGTGGAGATTGCCCCCTCGGGGTGGGGTTGTGAGGACTAGGCGAGCGGGCAAGTGCACCACGCTAAGTGCCTGGAACCACGCTCGAATCCGTCGCGTGGTGGAGTAGGTGGAGTGATTTGCTTCCCCCTTAGGGTGAA
The DNA here is from genome assembly GCA_016933275.1 of Polyangiaceae bacterium. Taxonomy (GTDB): domain Bacteria; phylum Myxococcota_A; class Polyangia; order Polyangiales; family Polyangiaceae; genus JAFGBI01. The sequence goes on from JAFGBI010000433.1 coordinate 832, forward strand.
TTCGAGATCGGAGAGTCTGTAGAGACGACTGGTGCGTGCGACGTGTCGGCGGACGGCCCCCCTCGACTTACTCCACCATTCCACCACAAAGAGCGGAAGCAGCAGGAATCCTGCTGGAAGAGCGAGGTGGAGATGGCCGAGAGCTAGTCCTCCGAGGGCTCGGATCGCCACCCCGAAGTCCACCCTGCCGGGCTCCGCTGGCCTCCGTCTGCACGGGCGTCCGCCTTGCCCTCGCCTGCCGGCGCCGACGGCGCTGCCGCTGGCGAACGCCCGACGCGCCGGCGCCCGTCACCCTCGCCGCTGGCGACTCGGCGCTGGTGGCCTGCGCCCCGGCGCCTCCGCCTGCCCGCTGGCACCCTCGAGCCCCCCGCCGCTGGCCACCTCGAGCGCCGCGGACCTACTCGCTGGGAGAAACCGACCGGGCCCGTCGCCGCGCTCTCCGGCGCGGGCCTGTACGGTTACGCAGAAGCTCCTCGAAGGAAGTGGCCGGTGGGCACGCGGCGGGGCGGCGGAGCGGCGTGAAAATTCGACTCCCCCCCCCGGGGGTCGAGGGCCGGGCCGCCTCCGGTGATCAACGGCCAGTGGCCAGTGGTCGGCGAGCGGACGGCGGCGGCGGGGGGAAGACCGCCGCTATGAGTCGAAGTCGGCCATGTTGGCTGCGAGCGGGGTCGCGGAACGCGGAGAATCCGCGATGCTGGGAGGGCGGAAGGCGCAGGCACGATGGCCGCTTTCCGCGCCGCAGATCCACGTGGCGCTGCAGGCCGCGCCGCCCCGCTGGCGACCTCGCGAGCGCGGCGACCGGAGCCCGAGCGGTCGCTTCGGTGAGGGCGTCGTCGAACGCTGTTGCGGGGGCGTCAGCGCCCGGCGTCGTCCGACGCGTCGCCACCCTCGTCGTCGACCGCATCGCTGCCGTCGGCACCCCCACCGCTGGCACCCGTGCCCGCACCCGCCTCGCCGTCCTCGAAGCGCCGCGGGGGAACGATGCCCGCGAGGGCGGGCGTCGAGTCGGCGTGGCGGCGGAGGGAGTTGGCGTAGCGCTCCTGGAGCATCTCGAGGGTGATGGTGCAGCCGGCGGCGAGCTCCTTGCGGAAGTCGGGGCCGCCGACGAGGAACTCGCGGAGGCGGAGGATGGTGTTGAGGTCGGCGGCGGAGTCGGTGCGGACGCGGCCGTCGTCGAGGGCGGCTTCGAAGCCGCGGAGGAACTTGTCGACGATGCGCAGGGCGTCCTCGCGACCGATGGCGAGGGCGGAGGCGCGGGCCTCGACGAGCTTGGACTCGGCCTTGGCGTGGATGGCGTGCTGAGCGCGCTGGCGTCGGCGGAGGCAGTCGTGGCGGCGGGAGAAGTCGGCGACGACGGAGTGGGCGATGCCGAAGCGCGAGCCGAGCTCGCGGTAGGAGGGGAAGACGGTGTCGGGGGGACGGCCGTCGCCCTGGTCGACGACCTCGCCGAAGACGAGGAGGCGGTCGAGCTCGCTGTGGGGGAAGCGCGGCGGGTCCGCGCGCCGCGGACGACCGCCGCGAGGCTTGTCGGACGCGGCGGGCTCGGACACGGAGTGATCGGAGTCGGTCATGGAGAACTCCCGCTCCGAGCAAAGCGCGAGCACGAGCGCGAACGGGGACGCAGCAACAACCACTCTGACTCTCACCCTCACTCGACGAGCAACCTGCCCACGGCGCGCTCGAGCTCCTCATCGGAGGGATGGGTATAAAGCATGGTGGTGGCGAGGCTCTGGTGGCGGGCGAAGCGCTGAGTGAGGCGCAGGTCCTTGGTGGCGGCGTAGAGGCTCTGACAAGCCGAGTGCCTCAGCATGTGAAACGAGACGTGGCGGTCGAAGCCGGCGCGCTCGGCCCAGACGGCGAGGCCGTGACGGAGCTGGCGAGTCGAGAGCCGCGAGCCGCGCTGGCTGACGAAGAGCGGGGCGTCGGGGGCGGTGCTGCGGCGAGGGTCGCGAGTGAGGAGCTGGCGCAGGCGCTCGAGCTTGGAGCGCACCGCTGGCGGGAGCAGCACCTCTTGTCCGTCGCGGCCGCTCTCGCAGCCCTTGTAGACGCGCAGGACGACGCGGCGGCGAGCGCGGCCGGCGTCGTCGAAGACGTCGCGGAGGTCGAGGGCGACGAGCTCGTGCTCGCGGAGGGCGGTGGCGAGGGCCAGAGCGTAGAGGACGTGATCGCGATAGCCCGCGCGGTGCTCGCCGGTGACGCGGAGCAGTGCCTTCTGCTCGCGGGTGGTGAGGGTGCGCGGGGCGCGGGTGGAGGCTGCGTAGCTCGCCATGGCGGACATGACGGCTCGAAAGGCAGGAGCGAGCAAGGCGAAGTCGAGAAGAAGTCGAGTCGTCAGACAGGCACTCTCCTCGCCCGCTGGCAGCACCGTTGGCGAAGGCTTCCTTGCTTCGCTGCTCGTGCCCGCCCCGCTGGCTCTCAGCCGCCGGAGCTGGCGCCGTTGCGGCGACTGCTCGTGCTGCGAGCGGCACTCGAGCGCGCGGCGCTGCGGCGAGCGGGCTGGGCGGCGACGAGGGAGTTGACGAGGCGGATGACGGCGCGGCGGTCCTTCTCGGGCAGCTCGAGGACGCGCTGAAAGCGCTTCCAGAGGCGGCGGGTCTCGGGGTCGTCGTGGGGGACGGTGACCTTGGGCGCCTTGGGGGTCTTCACGCCGAGCAGGACGTCGGTCGACACCTCGAGAACGCGAGCGAGCTGGACGATGACCTCGGCCGGCGGGTAGTCGGCGACGGTCTCGTAGTAGGAGATGGCGCGCTGGGTGGAGCCGAGGGCCTCGGCGAGCTGGACCTGGGTGAGGCCACGCTGGCGGCGCAGGTCGAGCAGGCGCTGACCGAAGGGGGAGCTCGGGGGGAGCTTGGCGCTCATGGGGAGGGACTGTAGGGGCAGTTTTCGGGGCTCCTCCTTCCGGGGCGGGTCAGACCCGCCGTGGATACACGCGAATTGTATACACGCTCGGACGGTTTTCTGGTACGAGAAAATCGTGCAGATGGACGCACGCGAGGCTTGACAAGGATTTGAGCGGAGGACGGCGCGGTGGCCCGCATCCCGGAGGCAGAAATCGAGTGGTTGAAGGCGGAGGTGAGCGTGGAGCGGCTGGCCGAGGCGCGCGGCATCGCACTCAAGCGGCACGGCGGCAACCTGCTCGGCCTGTGTCCCTTCCACGACGACCGGGAGCCGAGCCTGGTGATCACGCCCGACAAGAACCTCTGGCACTGCCTGGGGGCGTGTCAGACCGGTGGCTCCGTCATCGACTGGGTGATGCGGGCGGAGGGGGTGAGCTTCCGGTGCGCGGTGGAGCTCTTGCGGGCTGACCTTCCCTCTTTAGCTGCCGTGCCGAGCGAGCGGCGGGGTCGGCAGGCGGGGCCGGTGGCGAAGAAGAGCACGACGGTGAAGCTGCCGACGCTGGCGGAAGCGACGACGGACGAGGCGGTGCTGATGCGGCAGGTGGCGGACTACTACCACGCGACGCTGAAGGAGAGCCCGGAGGCGCTCGGGTATCTGGAGAAGCGGGGCCTGCGATCGGCGGAGCTGGTCGAGCGTTTTCGTCTCGGCTTCGCGAACCGCACGCTCGCCTATCGCTTGCCGCAGAAGAACCGCCAAGCGGGAGCGGAGCTCCGGGGCCGGTTGCAGCGGCTCGGCATCCTGCGGGAGAGCGGGCACGAGCACTTCAACGGCTCGGTGGTGGTGCCCATCTTCGACGGCGAGGGCCGCGTGGTGGAGCTGTATGGGCGGAAGGTGACGCCGAATCTCCGAGCGGGGACGCCGCTGCACCTGTACCTGCCGGGACCGCATCGGGGCGTGTGGAACGAGGCGACGCTGGCCGCGAGCAAGACGGTGATCGTGTGCGAGGCGCTGCTCGACGCGATGACGTTTTGGTGTGCGGGCCATCGGAACGTGACGGCGGCGTACGGAGTGGAGGGCTTCACTGAGGACCACTACGCGGCGCTCGAGCGGCACGGGGTGGAGCAGGTCTTGATCGCGTACGACCGCGACGAAGCCGGCGACCGGGCAGCGGAGAAGCTCGCGATGCGGCTCGGCGAGCGCGGGGTGGAGAGCTTCCGGGTGCAGTTTCCGCGCGGGATGGACGCCAACGAGTACGCCCTGAAGATGACGCCGGCGAGCAAGGCCTTCGAGCTGGTGCTGCGCCAGGCGCAGTGGCTCGGGAAGGGCCGCGCGAAGCCGACGCTGGCGCTGCCGGCGGGCATGTCGGACGCGCTGGTGAGCGTGCCAGCGGCGGTGACGAGCGAGAGCGCGCCGATGTCCGACGCCGAGTCGAGTGCGCCATCACCAGCATCGGTCCCCGCTCCCGCGCTGGTCGTCGACGAGGACGGCGTGGTGCTCGAGGAGCCAGCGGCGCACGAGGAACTCGATGCACTGGCGGGCATTGCGAGCGTCGCGACGAGCGTGTCCGACGCTGAGTGCATTCCCTCTTTAGTCGCCGAGTCCGAGGCTCCGCGGGCGGAGCGCGA
>JAFGBI010000434.1 GCA_016933275.1 Polyangiaceae bacterium
CCTCCGGTCGAGGTTCCCCCCGAGGACATCCCTCCGGTCGAGGTTCCCCCCGAGGACATCCCTCCGGTCGAGGTTCCCCCCGAGGACATCCCTCCGGTCGGGGCGCCCCCCGAGCTTGCGGAGATGCCGCCAGTCCCGAAGAGCCCACCGGTTGCCGCGCTCATTCCCCCCGTCGCGATGGCTCCGGCTCCGCCGGTGACGTTCTGACCCCCGCTCGCCGTCTGGCCTCCAACCGACGCCACCCCCCCCGTCTCGTCGGATTCGGTGGACTCCTGGGCGTCGGAACAGGCCAGCACGACGCACAGAACCGCAAAAGGCATTAACTCGTATCTGTTCCGTATCACGCAGTCAAGGTGGCCCACCCAATTGGGTCGCACAAGGTGACCCTTTTGTCCCCCCGGGAGCGCGATCGTTGGAGGAATGGTGGGGACCTTTTTGTCCCCCCTCATCGTCCATCGGCGAAACCGGGTCGGGTGGCGTTTTCCGCGAAAATGAATCTTTCCATGTCAGCTGGGGGGACAGATCGGTCACTCTGTCATGGGTCCCTCTCGCGCGTAGGCTAGGCCCATGCGCAAGAGTAAGAGTGCGTATGCCGCAGTCCTGGTCGGTTCGGTATTGGCCTTCTCCTGCGGGGACGACTCGTCCAGCTTGACCGAAGGAGACACTGGTGGTGGGGCCGCCACGGGCGGCGCCGCGGCTTCGAGCGGCGGCAGCGCGAACAGCGGCGCTTCGCTGCTCGGCGGACAGGCACCAACGGGGGGCGTCGCCCCCAGCGGCGGCGTCCAGAGCACGGGCGGGGCGGCCGGCACCGGCGGTGACACGAGCGCGACGGGCGGTGCGGCTGGCACCGGTGGCGTCGCCTGGACGGGTGGCGCGGTCGGCATCGGCGGTGACACGACCGGGACGGGTGGCGCGGTCGGCACCGGCGGTGACACGACCGGGACGGGTGGCGCGGTCGGCACCGGTGGCGATGCGGCCGGGACGGGCGGCGCGGTCGGCACCGGCGGCGATGCGGCCGGGACGGGCGGCGCGGTCGGCACCGGCGGCGATGCGGCCGGGACGGGCGGCGCGGTCGGCACTGGCGGTGACACAAGCGGGACGGGTGGCGCGGTTGGCACCGGCGGCGATTCGAGCGGGACGGGCGGTGGCGGTGGGGTCTCCCCAGGGTGCGGATCGGCAAACGTCACGTCGCCGTGCGGCGTCAGGGGAACCACGTGTAGCCTGGATGTCGACGGTACGGAGCGAACATACTACGTCGAGCTGCCGTCGGACTACAGTTCGTCGACGCAATATCCGGTGATTTTCCAGTTTCACCCGTGGGGCGGCTCGGCTGACCAGGCCATGACGATGTACCAGCTCAAGTCCAAGATCCCGGACGCGATCTACGTGACGCCACAGGGACTGCAGGCCGGGGGCGCTGGCGCGGGTTGGGCGAATACGAATGGGGAAGACATCGCCTTCACCAAAGCGATGCTCGCCGACATCCAGTCCAAGTACTGCGTCGACACCTCCCGCATCTTCTCCACCGGCTTCAGCTACGGTGGCATGATGTCGTTCGCGATCGGCTGCGAGATGGGCGACGTGTTCCGCGCCATCGCGCCAATGTCAGGATCGCTCTACAGTGACTTCAACTGCCAGGGCACCGGACATCCGATCGCCATGTGGGGTTCGCACGGCATCTCGGACGATGTCGTCCCGATCGAGGACGGACGAGCGGCGCTCGACAAGATTCTAAAGCAGAACCACTGCGGGAGCGACACGACGCCCGTGGAGCCAAGCCCCTGCGTGAAGTACGAGGGTTGCGACCCCGGCTACGAGGTAACCTGGTGCGAGTGGGATGGCCCGCACGGCATGCCGAGCTTCGGCAGCAGCGCTGTCGCGGAGTTCTTCATGCAATTCTAGCCCCCGATCCAGCGAGCGCCCCGGGTCACCTGGCCACCGCCCCCTCCACCCTTGCACTGCGGATCCACGAGGCATCCGCGGGAGGACTTGGGGAGACCCACCGACGCGGCGCTGGCGTTGGCGCCAACCGCGGGACCCTGGATCCGCTCTGGCTCCGTGGGTTGCTCCGATCCCCGATGGATGTCTGCGGATTTCGGCCGGATCCCGCGAGGCGCGACCGGAACCGGCTTCCCGACTTCGGAGCGTGGGGGCAGGTGTTCTTACGCCACTGCAATCGGACAACTCGCGGGGGAACTCGGCGACGTCTTTTGCCTTCGCCGACCGTGGCTCAGGCTGGACGGCAATGGCAGGCGGGGAGCGCGCCTCGTGCTCCGAGGGTGGCCGTCATCCCCGCGATGGAGGCTCCGATGCGTTCTGTTTTGCTCCTGGCTATGGGGCTCTCCTGCGTGTTCTTGGCCGCGGGATGCGGTGGAACCGAGAGCAGTCCCTCGAGCTCGTCCGCGGACGAAACGGGCGGGCAGGCTGCGCTCGCGGGCGGAACGAGTGGGTCTGGTGGAACAGGGCTCGTGAGCTCCGGCGGAACGGCACCCACGACGGGCGGGTCGGCGTCGACGACCGGGAGCACGGCGGGCGCCGCGGGCAGCGGCGGGGTGGTAGGCAGCGGCGGTGCGTCACCGTTGGGTGGAGCACCGACCATAGGCGGCGTCTCGACCAACGGCGGCACGAGCAGTGGTGGGGATCCCTCGGGCGGCAGCGGCCCCGGGGGCCGGCCGACGGGAGGAGCCAGCAGCGGTGGAGCGGGTGGCGGCGGGACCGAGACGGGCGGCGTCGAAGACCGGGGTGGGGCGTCGAGCGGCGGCTCGGAGCCAGGCAGCGGCGGCGACGCCGCGGGGGGAGCGGAGACGGGGGGCGGCACGCCGGTGGAGCCGCTGCTGATCACCTCCGCGGAGGGTGACTACTGGAACACGGACGCCCCGCTGACGATGGGCGCGAGCGGTCCCACGACGTTGACCGTCGACGAGAACACCATGTTCCAGCAATGGGACGGGTTTGGCGGCACCTTCAACGAAATGGGTTGGGACGCCCTCCAGACGATCGACTCCGAGATCACCCATGTGCTCACGCTGCTCTTCGACGCGCAGGACGGCGCCAACTTTGTCTATGGGCGGGTCCCGATCGGTGCCAGCGACTACTCGATGAGCTGGTACACGCTCGCCGAGACGGCCAACGACTACGGGATGGACCATTTCTCCATCGACCGCGACCGGGAGATGCTGATCCCCTTCATCGAGGCGGCGTTGGAGGTCCGGCCCGATCTCCGTCTCTGGGGGAGCCCGTGGGTCGTTCCCAATTGGATGATGGACGGCGGTCGGAACATGAGGAGCGACGTTCAGACCCAGCAGGCTCACGCCCTCTATCTCGCCAAATTCGTGGAGGAGTACGGCAAGGAGGGGATCACGATCGAGGCGGTTCACCCGCAGAATGAGCCCGGCTACGCCCGCGTCCATTGGGGACAGCAGCTGCTCATCGACTACTTCAAGACCTATCTGGGGCCGACGTTCGTCGAACACGGCCTCACTGCCGAGATCTGGTGCGGGACGATGTCCCACCCGGACGATGCGAACATCGCCGTCGGGGTCGCCAACGATTCGGAGGCCATGCAGTACGTAGCCGGCTTCGGTCTGCAGTGGAATCACGTGGACACGGTCGCCGCCCTGGCGCCCAAAGGGCTCGTCATGCAGACGGAGCACCGCTGCGGCAATTACAGTTTTTCCGCGCCCTACTGGGACCAGAGCAGATACAGCTCGACCACGCCACAGAACGACCACCTCTACGGGGAGGAAAGCTGGCAACTCATCCGGGACTGGATCGTGGGCGGCGTGAACTCGTATCTCGCCTGGAACATGGTGCTGGATACCCAGGGGCGGAGCCTGGACGGCTGGCCGCAGAACGCACTCCTGGTGGTGGACCGCTCGGCGCGACGGCTCGTCGTGACCCCCGCCTACTACGCGTTTCGCCACTACTCACAGTACATCCTTCCGGGAGCAACGCGCATCGGGATCAGCGGCACCAACGATGCGGTTGCCTTCAAGAACCCCGATGGAAGCATCGTGACCGAGATCTATAACCAGGACAACGCAACGCAGGACACGACCGTCAGTGTGGGCGGCTCCAGCTATCAGTTCGAAGTGCCCGCCCACGGCTGGGCCACTCTGCGCGTCACTCCGTGAGCAGATGAGGTCCCGACCGACGAATGCGAACCCGCTGAGCGCTGGAGGACCCCGAGCGAACCGGGATCTCCGCCACCGGCGTCGTCGCGAAGAACCAGGGTCGCACCATCCCAAGCCGGCGGAGCCGGAACCAAACGGGCCAGGCCATCAGCGGTCAGCGGTCAGCTGTCGGGTAGAACGTGGAGACCCGGATCGCTGACGCCTGATTGCTGATGGCCACGAGAGCATTGAAGAATCTTCTGCCAGATCCGGTCACGATCACACCGCTAGAGCAGCAATCAGGTTGATTGCTGCGTCGAATCAACAACCTAGAGCACCGAACCGGCAGCAGACCTCTCCGGAGGCAGCGCTGGAAACGCGTCCTCGCCTCGCACGGACGCGGTTCCAGCGCTGCCGTTGCTGTCGGCAACCTGATCGGCGCTCCAGGCCCGGGTTTCGCGCCGACGACGGACGACATGCCGGAATCCGAGGCAGATTCGAAGCCTTGTCCGCGTTCGGCGCGCGCAGAGCCGGAGTGGAGCGAGTGCAGACTGCTGCACGAGTCCACGGAGGACCACGGCCCGAGCCCAGCGAGGAGCGCCGGAGGCGCAGTGCACCAGCAGCGCTAGTTCGAGCGCGATGGGCGCGGAGAAGGCCGAAAGTGCGAGGAGTGCGGCGTGGCGGACTGGGAGGCGCGAAATCCAGGCTAAGGGACTACCTGTCCGGTGCAGGGCTCACTGGCCAACGAACGTGGTGACGGTCGTGCCGGCGAGCGAGGCAGTGAAGACGCCATCGCTCACCGTTACGGCGGCCTGGGCAGCCAGATCATCGCTCGCGGAGGTCACCCACGGTGTCAGTGAACCGGGCGCTGTCCCGCCCGCGATGGCGATCGAAAAGTCGACGGACGCTGCGCCCTCGTTGATGGCCACGATGACGAGTTTGCCGTCGCCCGTGAAGGCTGCGAGCAAGACGTCCTGCGGGATCTCTCCCGTGACATGCACCCGCGTGTAGCCGGGGCGAATGAACCGGGTGAAGTTGCAGAATGTCCAGAATCGCTTGGTCGTAGCCCCGTTGAGGATCAAACCCTCGTTGGTGCTGCCCGCCTGTTCCCACCACCAGAGCCAGGCGTTCGCCTCGCCGACCGTGAGGGCGTTGTGAACCCATCTGGCGATCGCGACGCCGTTCTCGATGTGGGAACTCGGCCCCTGTTCTGGCCACCACTTCACGCCGGACATCTCCGTCTGCCACACCGGCTTCCGGTCGGGCACGTCCTCCGGCCACGGCTCCGCAACCTGCGTATCGTACTGGTGAGTGCCGAGGATGTCGAAAGCCGCCCAAGCCTCTGGATCGGCGTAGAGGGCGTGGCCGTAGTCGTAGCCGTCGAACCCGGTGCAGTTGGTCGCCGGGAAGCCACAATCCAGCGGGTCCGAGCTCGGCTGGCCTCCGGGCTCGGAACAGCACGCGGACTCATTGCTCCAGACGTGGAGCCACTCCGATGCCTCGGGAGAGATGACCTTGACCGGCGGGTTCAGGGCGCGAAGCTTTGGTCCTACCACCTTGATGAATGCCGCATATTCCGCGCCGGTGTAGAGCGTCGTCGGGTAGCTTCCGTTGCACGGCTCGCTCATCCCACACGAAGCGAAATCGGTCTCGTTCTGCGGCGACATGCCGTATAGGTCGATGCCGGTGTTCTGCTTCACGCGGGCCGGGAACGCAGCAATGGTCTCAGCCCACTCCTCGTAGTACTCCGGTCGCAGGTGTCCACCGTCGTTCACGCTGTTGTTGGTCTTCATGCGGGCGGGTGGGCTCCAGAGCGTCCCGATGAAGACCTCGGCTCCGTGTTCCTGCGCCATCTGCATGTCGCCCCAGATGTTGTTGCTCAGCTGGTCTCCGTTGTCCCCCATGCCGATCCGCACGATGTTCAGGCCGAGTCCGGTGTCCGGGTTGAAGAGCTGCTCCGCTCGGTCCGGCGTGAGGGAGGTCCCCCAAGTGATGTTGATGCCAAACCCGTCCATCGTTTGCCGGGGCTGAGCGAGGTCGACGGTCACGTCCGTCGAGGGCACCCCGCCCGTGGTATCGCCGCCGGTGCCAATGCCGCCAGGACCGTCGCCACCCGTGACCATGCCGCCGGTGCCACCGCCGCCTGCGCCGTCGCCGCCCGCGCCGTCGCCGCCCACGCTGTCGCCGCCGGTGCCCACCCCTCCCGTCGCTGCGCCGCCGGTGCTACCGCCGCCCGTTGCCATGCCACCGGTGCCGTCGCCGCCCGTGGCCGTCCCGGCTGCAGCCACGCCACCCATCGCTGCGCCACCGGTGGCGGAGCCGCCGGCATTGGAGCCGCCAGTCGGGACGCCGCCGGAAGCGATGCCGCCGGTGAGTGGATCGCCAGTACCCCCGGCACCGCCAGCGTTCGTCATCGATCCGCCGACTGCTGTGCCACCGGCGGCGTCGGCCCCCCCGGTCCCGGCGATGCCACCCGCGGTGCTGGTATCGGTCGGTGATGGGTCTCCGCAGCCGCCCGTGGCGAGCCCGCCGGCCAGCAGGAGAGCGACGAGCAACGTCGATGGATTGCATTGTGTCATGGCGAAACCCCACGAGGAATTGGCCCAATGGCCTCGGCAACTGGGCTCCTGGCGATGTTGGGCGGCTCTGGCTCGCATTGGCGCGGCCGGCGGTCTTGGATCGGCGCGCAGATCCAGTTGTTTCATGTCCCCGGCGACCCGAGAAAGAAGGAGAACGTGGCGCTATCGGCGCCGAAGAACCCACGTCTGTTCCGGGCGGACCGCCAATGGTGGTCGGCCCAATGTCGAAAGCCTACTCTGGCTCTACCTCCAAGGGTCTGCCGAGGAGAGGGGCTCCCGACTACCTCTCGGTGCTCGAATATTGCACCATGCTTGGAGCAACGACACCGCGTTGTCCGTGACCTGCGGCCGCCGTGGCGCAACGCCCCACCGTTTCCTGGGGCGCACTGGCCATGAGGCCGTGGGCCGCGGCCGTCGTGCCGAATCGCGCCGCCAATAGGGGGTCAGTTCCGATGAGATCGTCGCCAGGATGGAAGATCGAGAGAGCCCTTCGGGAGTGGGGGCGAGACGGCTCGGCTTCTGGGCGTTTCGAGCTAGAAACGTTGATCGAACCGTCGCGCGTCCTGGCCGGGCTCGATCCCCGTAGCTCCACGAACTCCCGGGCCCTCGGCGTCTTCGCCTCAGCTCGGCGGCTGGCCGCCGCTGGCCCCTCGCGCCGCGTGGGGCTCGGCGGTTCCGTGTCGCTGAGCAGACCTACTGCCCGGTCATGGCAGGATATGCCCACGCGACAGGCGAGCGCACGAGCGGGTCTCCCGTCGCAGTCACGTTCCTCGGCGGGCGTCTCGACTCGCGGTATGTCGTCAGGTCGAGCCGTGGATCGGGAGGGGGCGAGCGAGTCGGTCTCTTCTTGCGCCAAGCGAAGCCTGGGTGAGGGCCGCCCCGGCTATCGGGGGAGTTGCTCGATTGCGCAGCCCGTTGATGGCAAACTCCCCACGATTGGTGGCGCGCAGAAGCGCCAGGTCCCCAGGCGCCCAGGGACGCGGGCCACGGACGCGTTGGTTGCCCAGAGTGGTTGGGACAACGAGTTTGCGTAGCAGCTGGGCGAGGGGCTCGGAGCAGTCGCCGGCGC
>JAFGBI010000435.1 GCA_016933275.1 Polyangiaceae bacterium
CCGAAGCACGCCGACCCGAAGCACGCCGACCCGAAGCACGCCGACCCGAAGCACGCCGACCCGAAGCACGCCGAGACCACGACCAAGATTGAGAGCAAGACCTCGACTGGCACGAAAAAGAAATCGAGAATGGGTGCTTGACGAGATGAAGTGCCATTCGTAGGATGTGCTTTGTCGCTAGCGGCGTTCGGGCTCTATCCAGGAGGTTCCGGACTAACAGCAGGTAAGTCTCTCCAGCGAGACACCCCGGGTGGCGCGTTTCGGCGCGCTTCCAACCAGGCCATTCAGGCCAGCGAGTTCGCCGGTGTGCGAACCGCTAATATGGGCGGCTGCTGTCGGCATTGTCCTTCAGCGTGGCTGTGCTCTTCGTAGTACTACCTCACCAACCGCCCGATGTGATTTGGCCCGCGTGACTCGAGACACGCGGGCTAAATCTTTTTTGTGGCCTGGCTCGCTGATCTACCGTTCTGGAGGCGACGGACTCATCGAACCTGAGTCAGGTTTCTCCGGACAAGGGCAACTGGGGTCTTGGTCCCACGTCAGTCCCTTTGCGGTGTGATCTTGACCGGATCTGGCAGAGAATCTTCAATGTTCTCGTGGCCATCAGGCGTCGGCGACCAGGGTCTCCACATTCTACCTGACCGCTGACCGCTGATGGCCTGGCTTGTTTGGTTTCGGCTCCGCCGGCTCAGAGGAGGAGAGACCCCTCTTCTCGCTGACGACGGCCGACGGTCCTTTCGGTGGGGAGGCGGTGTCGAAGTGCGGCAGTCAGGACGATTGCTGCAACGCTCCGTTGCGGGGAGCGGACGGCAGCGACGGTATGGGTGCGCGGTAGGGGGCTCGTCCCCAACGGTCCGGGCTCGGGTTTCGCCGCAGCGGTCGGCGCCCCGGCGGAGCGGCCGCGTCACGGTGAGGGGATAGCCCCCACCTTCGGTCATCCCGAGCGATCCCGCGCCGCGCGCCGCGCGGAGACGAATCTTGCCGTGGGACTGCTCTTCTGGGCGGGTTTGGTAGCCACCGATACCCCGACGGCGCGTTGCACGAACGCCCGCGAGGGCGGTACGCTCACGACGGACGGAGCCGAGAGAGATGGTAGAACGGCAGCCGCCGAAGGTTTCGGAGGAGGATTTGGAGTGGGATGACGATTCGGCAACGATCGTCGACCCAGCGAGGTTTGCGCTCCCACCGCCAGGGTCACCGCCCGAAGGGACTCCCATCGGGGCGATTCCCCCCGCCGCGCGGAGAACGGTGCTCGGGTTGGGTGTGATGACCGATCCGCGCCAGCCTCGCCCTGAGACGCCGAAGCAGCCAGCGCTCGCTCCCGACCAGTCCGCTGCGTCCCCGCCCCCGACCGTCGATTCCGCTCCAACAACGATCGCGGCCTCGGCTGGTGAGGCCACGGGATCCGAGCCGCCCCCTGTCCCCATGGACACGGATCCCGCGCCTCCGCCGACCGCAGTCGAGACACCCGCGCCCGCCGCCGCCGCCCCTGCCCAACACGCCGCTTCGCCCCCCTCGGCTGCTCCGCTTCCGGCTTCGGGCGCCATCGTGAAGCCCGATCCCCCAACGGTGCAGGCTCCCGTTCTGCCGGGTCCTTCGCCTTCGACACCTTCTGCCGCCGCGCCCGCGCCCACCGCTCCGTCGTCCACCGCTGGCCAGCGGCAGGCCCCCACCACCGCCAGGACGCCACGTTCCCTGGGACCCATCGCTTCTTCGCGACCGCTGCCGCCGGTCCGAGCCCGGATGGATTCTCCGTCGGATCTGCTGGACGCTGCGCTTGCACCCGCAGGTAGCAGGCTCGCTCGTGCTTCCTCCCCTCCGTCGGCGGCACAGCGGTCAGCCACTCCCTCTCGCCGTCCGTCCCCGCTGGGATCGCGCGGGCGGCCGCTCGGCGGGGATCCCCCACCGCCGTTGGCGACGAGCCCAGGGCGAAGTGCGTTGGGAGGTCCACCCTCCGCACCGTCAACGGGTGCATCACGGGCTTCGGCTCCGCCGGCAGTGAAGAGCCCCGAGCAGAGCCCATCGGCGGGTGCGGCCCCTGCGTCGGCTTCGGCAACCTTGGGGATCTCCGATTCACCGCCAGCGACGAGCCCGGAGCAGAGCGCATCGGTGGGTGTGGCTCCTGCATCTGCTTCGGCAACCTTGGGGGTTTTCGGTCTGGCGTCGGCGGCGAATCCGGAGCGGAGCACATCGGCAGGTACGGCGCCGGCATCTACTTCGGCGACTTCAGGGGTTTCCGGTTCAGTCGCCACGAGTTCGGAGCGGAGCACGTCGGGGGGTGACGCCACCACGTCGCCATCCGCTGCGTCGGAGGTCGTTGGAGCGGTCGAATCGGCGCCGGGAGCGCCGTCGGCTTCCGAACTCGCCGGGTCACCAGCGGTGGGGTCAGCGGAACCAACGACGTTGGATGCCGGATCCAAGGCTGCCCCGGCCCCGTCCGACGTCGCTGTCGCCTCATCGTCCCCCCTGCCGGGGCCTGTCGTGCCGCTGCCTGCGGTGGGCGCAACGGCAAGGATCCCCGCGCCGCCTCAGTTCGCCCCGGGGCTCTCGACCCCGGGAGCCGGACCGACGAAGGCGAGTTCGCCCTCATCCCCAACACCGCCGCCGGTCATGGCGGTTTCGAGTCCAGGTACCCCGACCGCGACTCCCGACACCAAGGCGTCTGCGCCTGTCGCTGCTAGTCCGGCGACCGGCTCCACCTCCGTCGCCCAAGGCTCCGTCGAAGCCCAGCCGCCCAAGAGCCTGTCATCGTCCGCAACCATCGCCAAGGAGCAGGAGCCATCCATTGTCGTGGCAGGACAGGGATCCGAGACGGGTGGGGCGTCAGGATTCGCCCCCGCCAGCTGGACCGGCGAGGACACGCATCCAGACCTTCGCCGTCGGTCCCGCCAGCGGCGTAGGCTATTTGTCCGTGCGGGTCTGTTCATCGCCGCCGCCATCGCGGTTGGCATCATTGGGGGATATGCGATCCGTCCCTGGTTGATGGCTCCCGCGGTGGACCACGCCAGAGACCCATCCGTCACACGGGCCGTCAGTGTTCCCGCGCCGGAGGAGCGCAAGGAAGACCAGGCAACGGCGACCCCGAAGAAGGAAGAGCCCCCTCTTGCGGAGCCGGAACCGAGCGCGACGGAGCCGCCGTCGGAGCCGGAGGCGGCCGGCTCCAGTGAGGGGTCGGCGGATGCAGCCGAGGAGCCTCCCCCGCCCGCCACCACGGCCAAGCCGACCTTGCGTCGTCCTCCGCGGCGGACCGCGCCGCGCGCCACCGCGGCTTCCCGGACGACCACCCCGCCGGCCACCGCCGCGCCGCGCTCGGAGTCGGGCTCCTCGATCGTTCGCGACAACCCTTTCTGACCCGCGCGCTGGCGCCTGTCGGACTGTCCCGGCTTCCCGCGAGCGGCGGCGGTCCGCGTGGTCGTGCGGCCACGCCAACGTGGTCCGAGTGCCACGGCCAGTAGCTCGCTAGGAGCAGAGAGAGCCCGGGATCCCGCGGACCGGCGGAACGGGCGGCGTGGGTACGCATATTGCCGATGCAGCACCCGTGGCCGAGTACCGGACGATGGCGCGCTGGGCATTCTGCGTGGGGATGGGTCTGCTCATCTCGAGGCTCGGTGCTGCGCGGTATGCGACGGACCGCCTCGACTACGCGGGGATCAGGTCGACGCGGGTGGTCGACCGCGAGGGGCGGATGCTGTTCGAGGTGCGTGGTGGTCGCGGCACCTATCAGCGTCCAGTCGCGCTGGCGGACGTGTCGCGCTTCGCGGTGCTCGCCACGTTGGCGGGCGAGGACGCTGCGTTTCGCAGGCATGTGGGCGTCGACCCGTTGGCGATCGCGCGCGCTCTCTGGCTCGACGCGAAGGAGCGAACGATGAGCTACGGTGGTTCCACCATCACGCAACAGCTCGCCAAGAACCTCGCGCCAGAGCCGAGGACACTAGGCGGCAAGCTTCGTGAGGCTTGGGCCGCGTACGAGCTCGAGTGCACGCTGACCAAGGACGAGATCCTCGAGCAGTACCTCAACCGTGCGGACTACGGCCGAGGCGCAACGGGCATCGAGGCGGCGGCTCTCCGGTATTTCGGGAAGGCGGCGCGCGAACTGACGCTGGCCGAGGCTGCCCTCCTCGCCATTTTGCCGCGAGCGCCGTCGCTCTACGACCCCGTGAAGCACCCCGAGCGCGCCACGAAGCGACGCGCCCACGTGCTTGGCCTGATGGAGAAGCGTGGGTGGGTGTCCACCGAAGATGCGAAGGCGGCGGCGGCCGAGCCACTTCACTTCGTTGTTCCACCGCGGCCGCTGCGCGCGCCGCACGTGCTCGACCTGGTCGCCAGCCGCGGTCTGATCCCGCGCGGCGCCGCCGCGGTCCGGCTCACGATCGACGTCGAGCTCCAGGAATCGCTCGAGCGGCGCGTGCGTTCGCACCTCGAGCTCCTGGAAGAAGCGGGGGTCGACCAGGCGGGGATCGTGATCATCGAGCCTTTCACCGGAGACGTCTTGGCGATGGTGGGGTCTCGCCGCTACGGCGAGGTCGAGGTCGCCGGATCGGTCAACGCGACGACCGCCCTGCGCGCCCCGGGCTCCACCCTGAAACCCTTCGTCTATGCGGTTGCGCTCGAGGACGGGGCCCACCCGGCGACGCCCGTGCTCGACGCGCCAATCCACTTCCGCGGGTACTACCCGCGCTCCCTGGGGGACCACTACTTCGGCGCCGTAGCGCTCCGGGATGCTCTCGGTAGCTCGCTCAACATCCCCGCGGTGCGCGTGGCAGACACGGTAGGGATCGAGCGCGTAGCGGCGCTGCTGCACGACGCAGGCCTCGGGCATTTGAACCTCGCGGCGTCCCCCGGACTCTCGCTGGCGCTCGGGGGGACATCGGTGCCGCTGGTCGAGCTCACGAACGCCTATGCGACGCTGGCGCGCGGCGGGGAATACTTGCCATGGCGGATCGTAGCCGGCGTCCCGACGGCGTCTCCGCACCGAGTCCTCACCCGGGAGACGGCGTTTCTCCTCACGGACGCGCTCGCCGACCCCGGAGCACGCGAGCTCGAGTTCGGGCTGGAGACGCCGTTGGATCTCCCGTTCCCCGTCGCGGCCAAGACCGGGACCTCGCAGGCGTACACGGACAACGTCGCCGTCGGGTACACGCCGGAATTCGCGATCGGGGTCTGGGTCGGCAACTTCGATGGGAGGCCGCTCAAGGGACTGCTCGCGATGCGAGGCGCGGCCCCGCTCTTTCGTGAGGCGATGCTGCGGGCCCACCGCGGGCGTCCATCGCGTGCCTTCGCCGTGCCGCCTGGCGTCGTCAAGCTCGAGGTCTGTGCGGAGGATGGCCTCCTGCCCGGACCCGGCTGCGTTCGCCGTCGCCTGGAATGGGTCGCTATCCGCAACCTCGACCGAATCCAGAGAGCGGATCCGGCCGCCACGCGGGGAGCCTCGATGCTGTCCGGCGCGCTCTCGCGCGAGGGACGGGTCGCGCCAGGAGTGACGATCACGGTACCAAGGGCGGGCTCCCGATTCGTCATCGATCCGCTGCTGGATCCGAATCGGCAGCGTTTGGCGCTACGGGCCGAGGTCGGGGGCTCCGGGCCAGTTCGCGTGCGCTGGTTGGTGGACGGCGGCTCCCTCGGCGAGGCGCGCGTCGACGAGGCTGCGCACTGGACGCTCACCCCCGGGCGTCATCGCATCCGGGTGGAGGCCGTGGAGGACGCTGCGGCGTGCGACGAGATCGAACTCGAAGTGGAGGGATGAGATGAACGACGTGACACACCGGCGATCCGCGCGTCCGCGCGCTCGCGGCAAGGGAGTCCTGAGCCTCGCGCTCTTCCTGGCTGCGCAGATCACGACGCTCGGGACCTCCTGGGGAGACACGGCCAGCGCGGCGGCGGACGCTGCCCCGGAGGCGAGCGCTTCCGCCGCCGTCCCGGCTCCGCTGAAGGTCCTCTCGGCCGCGGCGACCTGCAGCGGGTGCGCGCCGGACGACACGGAAATCGAGCTCTTCTTTTCCGTGCCCGTGGACGCCCACGACGTGGCCAGCTCCGTGGCCCAGCGACCCGAGGTGGCGCTCTCGTCCGCCACGGCCGGCGTGCGGCGGCGCGTCCGTCTCGGCGGGGATTTCGCGCCCCAGACGCGCTACTCCGTGACCCTGCCCGTCGGGTTCTGCGCGCCAACCGGCGAGTGCCTCTCCGAACCTACGATCGTGAGCTTCCGCACCGGGGGCGGCCAACCCGTCGTGCGCATGCCCGTACATCAGACCGTGCTGCCCCCGGGAGGCAAGGTCCCGATGCGGATTGCCAACGTCGAGCGCGCCGAGGTCCGAATCATCGACGTACTGCCCGCCGAGATCGCGCCGGTCATGGCGCTCGTCGGCTTCCACTACCCCGGCCGGGACCCGTTCGCGCTGCTCCCGGCGGCGATGCAGCGGCGCGCGCGGCGGCTCGAGATCGACCCCGACGCGCTCAACGATGTCGGCGAGTACGAGGTGGATCCGTTCGCGCACGTGCCTGGCAAGCTGGCGCTCGTTTTGCTCACCGCCAAGGGCGCCACCAGCAAGTTGGGGCTCTACCAGCGGGGAACGGTCGGCGCACTCTTGAAGGTCGGCGGTGAGAGCGGACTCGTGTGGGCGACCGACACGAATACCGGTCGCCCCATTCCTGGTGCGGCGGTGACGGTCCTCGCCGGAACCACCGCCCGGTGGACCGGCACGACCGGCGCCGACGGAATCGCCCGCCTGCCGTCGCGGCGTCAGCTCTCTGGGGCGACCACCGGTGCGCCGCTCTTCGCCGTCGTCCGCGCCAAGGGCGAGACCGTCGTCACCGGTCACGACTTCTCCGACGGTGTTGACCCGTGGTACTTCGATCTCCCCCACTACTACTACTACGGACAGGAAGGGCTCCGCGGCGTCCTCGCCACCGAACGTGGTATCTACCGACCCGGCGAGACCGTCCACGTAGTCGCGGTGCTGCGCCGAAGGGTGGGGGACGGGCGCCTCGCGGCGCCACTGGGGACGGTCGAGGTCACGCTCCGCGATCCCGAGGGGTCCGAGATCGCCCGCCGTACGGAGCACCTTACTGCTTTCGGGACCGCGCGCCTGACGCTCGCGCTGCCGCGCGTGGCCGGGCTGGGACGATATACGTTGGAGCTAGTGAAGGATGGCGTTTGCCTCCGTCACGATGTCGAGGTCGCGGAGTTCCGCGCGGCGTCCTTCGAGGTGGAGCTGCCGCCGGCCGGACCTGCCGATTTCGTGGGTGACGCGGCGGTGATTCCGATCGAGGCTCGGTACCTCCACGGCGCACCGGTCGCCAACGGCAAGGTCAAATGGTCCGCTTCTTGGCGACACCGCCGGGTCACCTTCCAAGGCTACGAGCCGTTCGACTTCGCGGGGAGTCAACCGCACTACTACTCGAACCCCATCGAACTCACCGAGGGCGAAACCACGCTCGATGCGCACGGTCGGACCGTGGTGCACATTCCGAAGCGGGCGCTGCCCGGGGAAGACGACGGGGCGCAGGCGATCGATCTGCTGCTGGAGGCGACGGTCACCGACGTTGGCGACGACACCATTTCCGCCCGTACCGTGCAGCGGATCGATCGGACGGACGCCTTCGTGGGTGTCGCCACCGACCGCTGGGTCGTCGAGCCGCGGCAGGGGTGGGACGTGAAGGTGGTCGCGCTCGACCGTCATGGGCGTCCGACCGTTGGGCGGCACCTGGTGCTCGCGCTGGAGCGCAGGTTCTGGAACTCGGTCGCCGAGCAAGGCCCGCACGGGATCCGCTTTCGGACCTCTCGGGAGGAAGTCGTGGTGGAAGCACGAACGATCGTCTCCGAGGCGACCGCGGTGCCCCTGCACTTCGACCTGCCTGGTGGTGGCGAGTACGAGCTCCGGATCCACGAGCAAGGTCGCGCTCCCAACGCATCCGCCCAGGTGTGGGCCTGGGACGGCAGCGGTCACGGTGAGGCGGCCAACGAACCGCGGCTCCGGGTGCGGGCCGATCGGGACGCCTACGCGCCCGGTGATACCGCTCACCTCCACGCCGCGATCCCGTACCCCAAGGCGACGGCGCTGCTCACGGTGGAACGGACAGGGATCCTCTCCGCGCGGGTCGTCGAAATCGGCAGCCAGGCAGGGTCGCTCGACGTGCCGATCGCCGAGCGTCACCTTCCAAACGTCTATGTCGGGCTCGCGGTGGTGCCTCGCGACAACGCCGGCGCGACGCCGACGGTGGGTTCGCCCTTCAAGGTCGGCTACGTCGAGCTTTCGGTCAACCCCGAGTCACGTCGGCTCGACGTCAGCCTCGAGCCGGGGCAGGAGAAGCAGCAGCCCGGGTCGCCCGCGCGGGTCAAGGTCCATGTGCGTGACCACACGGGCAAGCCCGTGCAGGCAGAGGTCACGCTGTGGGCCGTCGACGAAGGCGTGTTGATGCTCACGGGGTATGAGACCCCGGACCCGTTCGCGCCTGCCTATGCTCCCCACGAGCTCGATGTTGACACCGCCAGCAACCTTCTGCGATGGATCGACTACGATCCCGAGCGTTGGGGTGACGGAGGCGGTGACTCCGGCGGATCGGGCTCGGCCATGCGCTCGCGTTTCCTCGCCACCGCATTCTTCTCGCGCGGCGTGGTCACCGACACTCGCGGTGATGCCACCATCGATTTCAGGCTACCGGACAACGCCACTCGTTGGCGGGTGATGGCCGTCGCCGCGGATCGGGGGGAGCGCTTCGGCCGCGGAGAGGCCACCGTGACCGCGCAGAAGCCGCTTCTCGTCACCTCCGCACTCCCGCGGTTCGCGAACCAGGGCGACCTCGTGGACGCGGGCGTGGTCGTTCACAATCAGACGGGCTCTGCCGCGACCTTCGCCGTGAAGCTCGCGGCGACGGGCGGGAAGATCCTCGGAGCGTCGCAGCAGGACGTCACCGTCGCGCAGGGTACCTCGGAGCAGGTCCGGTTCCCCCTCGTCGTGGGCGAACACGAGACGCTCGGGCTTCAGGCTGAGGTTTCGGGGAACGGCGAGCGCGACGGGTTCGCGCTCACCCTGCCGGTACATTATCCGGCCACCGAGGAGCGTGTCATGATCACCGAGGGGATTCTCGACGGGCAGTCGACGGTGGAGTTCGCGGTGCCCAGCGTGGCTCGGCCGGGCTCGCCGGTCCTCGAGATCGTGGCCTCGCCCTCCCTGCTCGCGTCACTCGCGCCCGGCGTGGAGTCCTTGCTCGAGTACCCCTACGGATGCGCGGAGCAGAAGACCTCGCGCCTGATCCCGATGGTGATCCTCGGCGATCTCATCTCGGAGCTCGGCGTGCGCGGCTTCGACCCGCGGGAGCACCGCACCCGGCTCGAGGACACCATCGCCGCGCTCACGCAGCACCAGAACGACGACGGCGGTTTTGGGCTGTGGGTCGAGTCCGATACCGACCCATTCGTGACGGCGTACGTGGTCTTCGGGTGGCTGGTGGCCAAGGACCACGGCTATCCGGTCCCCGAAGGCAGGCTGAGCACCGCCCTCCGCTACCTCAGGGCGGGGGCCGACGCCAAGAAGCCGGTAGAAGGCTACTTCGGGCTGCGCGCCGACCCGCTCAGCGGCTACGTGCTGGCGCGCGCAGGCGCAGAGGACGGCGGTCTGCTCGAGCGGTTGGCGAGCGGTCACGCCGAGCTCAGCCGTGCCGACCTGGCGTTCGTGGCGGCGGGCCTGGCCTACCGCCAGCGCAGTGGCGGCAGTGACAGCGCGCTCTCGGCCACGCTCGCCGAGCTTGCCAGCGCTCGGCGTGGTTCGGACCAACGCGCCACCATCTCGGAGCGAGCAGCGTCGGCGAGCCGCCTGGAAGGGTCGGCGCTGCGGACCACCGCGCTCGCCGCGCACGCCTTCCTCGTTGCTGGGAAGACGGCCGAGGCCGAGGCCCTGGTCCGTGGCGTCCTCGCCGAGCGCGGGCCGGATGGCACCTGGGGGTCGACGTACGACAACCTCCTGGCGGTGCTCGCCATCGGCGACGTCGTCTCGGGGACGCCCGCGTCGCGGAAGGGGGGCGAGGTCGCGGTCTCGATTGGGGGTGGAACCGGGCGCCAGCTGCGCCTCGGCGATTCCAAGACGATTGCACGCGCAGAGTTCTCGGCGGACGCGCTCCCCGCTCCGGGAGACTCCGCGCTGCTCGGCCTCACCCCACCCGCGGGCGCGAGGTTCGAGGTCGTGGCCCGTCTCCGCTTCCTGCCCGAGGTGAAGTCCCAGTCGCGGCGGTCGCGCGGCTACGAGATCGAGCGTGCCGTGGTCGATGCAACCACTGGGCAGGTGGTGACGAATCCGGCGGTTGGCCAGGTCTTGCGCGTGCGACTCACGGTCAAGACCCCTGCTGGTCGGCGTCAGGTAGCGCTCACCGATCACCTTCCTGCCGGTTGGGAGGCCATCAACACCCGCCTCGCCACCGAGCGACAGGACACCTCGGCGCAGAGCTCCTGGGAGTGGGTGTCGAGCGAGATCCGCGACGAACGGGTGAGTTTCTTCGCCCACGACCTCGCTACGGGATCGACTACGGCCGACTACTTCGCGAGGGTCTCCCGGTCGGGCGAGTTCACCTGGCCCGCTGCGACCGTGGAGTCGATGTACGAACCGGAACAGGACGCCCGGACCGGCGTCGAGCAGGTCATCGTTCCCCGTTGACGTGGCTCGGTATCGGGGCAGGGCCTTGGGGAGCGTTGCCAGCGGCCGGACGGGGCGGCGGCGAATTCAGCGCCCCCCGTCCATCGGGTCGGGGTTCGAGGGCTCGCCTGAGGGTGGCGGGTCGTGCGGGGTGGCCAGTCCCGCTGGCGCGGGTGTTGCGCGAGATGCCGTGGTCGCAAGCTCGCTCAGAATCCGGTCGAACTCACGGTCGAACTCCGCGAGGTACCCAGCGACCGATGGCGTTTCGAGCCTACCACAGACCCCATCCACGGCAGCCTCAACGACTCCGGTCGGTGCCGGTGCCTCGGGCGCCCCCGTGCGGACATCGCGTCGGAGCAGGGTGCGCGCCACCCGCCAGGTCGCGAGTCCCAGCCCGCGGAGTCCGCCGAGCACCGCGGCGATGGAGCTCGAGAACATCACGGGGCTTACCCGGTCGAGGGTGGCGTCGAAGGCGGCGCGGATGATCGTCGCCTGACCCCGCAGCAGCTCCGGGGTCTGCCCTTCGGGGAGCCACCCTTGCGCGAGCGATCGCGCGACCGCGTGTCCGAGCAGGTAGGTGGAAGCCGTCCGCTGCGAGAGACCCCGGATCGCCCGAACCAGGCCGACGACCTTGCGGATCGGATAGAGCAGGATCTTGAGGGGGATGAAGACGATGACCTCGAGGGCCACCCGGAGGCAGCCAGGGCCCTGGTAGAGGGGAGATACCCAGCGGGCCGGGAACGTCCGTTGCGCCGACCGCAGCGCGACCAGGACCATGTGGCGCAGGAGTTGCTGGGGGACCAGGTCATCGACCACGGGAAACGGTATGAACCCAGCAGCAGCGACCAGAACCGCATAGACGACCAGCGTCCGCTGGGAGATCCGCTCGGGTCGGGGAGGTCCAAACCCCGTGCGCACGAGCGGCGCCGTTGCACCATTGCCCTCGTTGGTCACCATGTCGCGGAAGGGCACGATATCATCCCCTGGAGCCGAGCGAGCTCCCCATCCGGTCCGCCCCGGTTGCGCCAGGGCAGCTAGCCCGGGGGATCCCGATTCTTCGGAGAATTTCAGTTGGCAGTCCTGGATCCTGCTCACCGCTTGATAGTGGCGGCCCCGGACCTGCTCTACCGGGACCCCTGGTTGGTGGTCGTGAACAAGCCGTCGGGTATGGTGGTGCACCGGGGTTGGGCGAAGGACGGTCCCGTGGCGCTCCAGACCGTTCGTGATCGGGTGGGCGCACACGTTCACCCGATCCATCGGCTGGATCGCGGGGCCAGCGGCCTGCTCGTGTTTGCCCTCGACCGCGAAACGCTGGCCATGGTCGCTCGGGCGTTTGCCCGAGGTGAGGTGAGAAAGACGTACCTCGCGCTCGTCCGTGGCGTGACCGCCGCCGAGTTCGTCGTGGACCACCCTCTGCGGGCAGGCCGAGGCATGGCGCCGCGCGCCGCCCTCTCCCGAGTCGAGCTCATCGAGGCGTCGCCCCGCGAGCGGGCCAGCCTGGTCCTGGTCATGCCCCGAGAGGGTCGTCTGCATCAGGTCCGGCGGCACCTCAAGCACGCGAGCCACCCCATCGTCGGCGACGTGCGCTATGGGAAGGGAGACATCAACCGGCTCCACCGAGCAGCTTTCGGCCTCTCGCGCTTGGCCTTGCACGCCTTCACCCTTTCGTTCACCCACCCCAGAAGCCAAGAAACCCTGCATCTCGTGGCGCCCGTCCCCTCCGATCTCGCCAATCCCCTCACCGCGCTGGGGATCACGGTCCCCGACCCTTCGGTCGCCATTTCGCGGGGATGGTGACCACCTGGCGAATCGTCCCAGTTGCGGACGACAATCCAGCGAACGACTGTACGTTTGTGGCGGTGGTCATATGTACGACGATGGTCAAAAACTTCACACCTCGCTCGGCATTTGCCCCTGAATGTGGTTATATGGATGTCTCGGTGCTCGTCCCATAGCCCCCCCCCGGTTACCCGATGGACCCCCGTTTCACCCGAGTAGCGACCCCGTACGGTTGGCGTCTCGGCGTTCAGCCCGCGCCTCCCAGCGAATGGCCTCCCGCTCGCCCTCCAGATCCAAGCGTGCCACGTACCGCACCACCCACCTCGAGTCAGGATGGCGCGGACGCTCCCGACGACCCGGAGCAAACCGCGTAGCGACAGTGGTCGTTGCCTCCGATCTCGACCTCTTGCGGGATCGGTCGACCTAACGGCATCCTGACGGCATGCTTCGCGCGCCATGACCGTTGCGCCCCTGGTGGCCATCGTGGGTCCGGCGGTGAGCGCCATGATGCCGTCTGACGGCGCGCTCGACGTGCGGGTGATTGATCTCGGACCGGACACGGTTCTCACCTTGGAGGAGCTCGATCCTCGCGCGGTGCTTGTCCACCTGGAGCCGGAGGCCTGCGGGCTCCAGATCCTCCGCGAGGCCCGCAAGCGTCTCGCCCTCGCGGCCTTCGGCGTGATCGCAGCGGACGGCAGCGCGCTGGCGCGCGCGCTCATGGCTGGCGCCGACGCAGGTCTCGCGGTGCCGTTCGAGGCCGAGGCGCACGCGGCGCTCGTCGCCAACGTGCTCCGGCGAGCCGCCCTCGCCAGTGACGCGGCGAGGTTTCGTCGCCGGGCCGAAGGCGTGCTTTCGGTGACGAGCGTCGAGAGCATCATCGGGACGCACCCGGTGATGCAGCAGGTGCTCAAGCGGGTCACGCAGGTCGCCCAGAGCCGGTCGACGGTGCTGATTCAGGGGGAGAGCGGCACCGGCAAGGAGCTCATCGCCGCAGCGATCCACCAGAATTCGAAGCGTCGGGAGGGCCCGCTGGTGCGCCTGAACTGCGCCGCCCTCTCGGAGTCCGTCCTCGAATCGGAGCTGTTCGGGCACGAACGCGGCGCCTTCACTGGGGCGCTGCAACGTCGCGAGGGCCGCTTCAAACAAGCCGACGGCGGTACCCTTTTCCTCGACGAGGTCGGGGAGATCCCCTCGCCGGTCCAGGTCAAGCTCCTGCGGTTCTTGCAGGAGCGGGAGTTCGAGCGCGTTGGCAGCAACGAGAGCCTGCGCGTGGACGTGCGCGTCGTCGCCGCCACGAACAAGGATCTGCGCGCGCTGGTCGAGGATGGAAGGTTCCGTGAAGATCTCTACTATCGGCTGAGCGTGGTGCAGCTGGTCGTACCGCCGCTGCGAGCGCGACCGAGCGACGTTCTGTTGCTCGCCGAGCATTTCCTGCGCTGCCTCGCCGCCGAGGAAGGTGTGGAGATGGAGGGCTTCACTGCGGCAGCCAAGGCGGCACTGCTGGCCTACCCCTGGCCCGGGAACGTGCGCGAGCTACGCAACTGCGTCGAGCAGGCATTCGTATTCGCTGAGGGGGCCCTCCTGGATGTTCAGGACCTGCCGATCGCGACCTCGGTACCCAAGCGCGAGGCTCTTCGCCTCATCATTCCCGGGGCAACGATGGCCGAGATCGAGCGGTACGCCATCCTGGAGACCCTGCGGTCCGTCGGCGGATCGACCACCCGCGCCGCCGCCATTTTGGGGATCAGCCAGCGAACGATCCAATACCGAATCAAGGAATGGGACCTCGGTGGCAAGGCCACCGATGGCTCGACCGATCGTCCAGGGACCCCCGAGGAATCGCCTCGACCTGCCGAGGCTGGCCCTTCGTCGCCATCACGCTGATCGGGTGGCGGTCAGCGCCTTCGCCTCTCCGGAGAGGAGGCGGCGGATGGTCCGTGCGAGGGCCTCGCCTCGCCGCGGGCCGTCGATCGTGAAGATCAGGGGCGACTCGGCGGTCAGCGGGGGGCGTTCGGCCACCGAGCCTGCCACGAACAGGATTGTCAACCATGGGTTATCGGTGGCCAAACGAAGGAGGCCATCGGCTTCCTGAACCGGAAGTCCGATCACGATGGCTTGAGGGCGTCGGCTCGAGCGTTCGAGATACCAGCGCAGCAGCTGGAGCTCGCCGAGCTCGAAGACATCCACGGCGGCACTCCGTACGAACCCGGCGATTCGGCGTCTCCGATCCGGGGCCGTATCCAGGACCAGAACCAGGGGTTCGGTCGTCCGAGCGGCCACCTCCATCCCGCGCGCTCCCGGAGATCGCATCGCCTTCCTCACCACACCGATCGCGGAGCATGGGGCGTGCCAGGCGAAGAACACGGGGTTTCGTTCGAGTGGGGTCACCATTTTCTTCGCCAGGCGCGGGGAACAGCGCCATTATTGCGGGGGGCACGCGGGTTTTTCGTGCCGGGGGGAAGCCAAGGGGTCGTGGGGGATAGCTGACGATGGAGAGCTGCTCCTCGACCCGCGAGGCCGAGCCGATCGGGACCGTGATACGCTCCGCCCCCGTGTCGGCCCCGATAGGCGCACCCACATGACCCACGACGGTCGAAACGGACGCACGGACCAGGCGTTCCCGGATGGGGCCGAGACCGCCCCACCGCCCTCGAGCGAGCGTCGGGCCGTGGCGGCGTTGCACCGGAAGAACCAGATCCTCGCCGCGATCCATCAATATGCGTTCGCGCTCGGCGCGGTGCCCTCTGCCGAAGACATCCTCCGTGTGATGGCAGAGGAGCTGCGGGTGGCGATGGACGTGCCATTCGTCGTTCTGTGCGCATTCGACGCGACCGCGTCCGAGCTTGTCGTTCGATACGCGTCGTACCCCGCTCCGAAAGCCGCTGCCCTGGCTCGGATCCTCGGTGGCGAGATCGAAGGCCTCCGGCTGAAGACCGCGCCGGCGTTGTGCGATCGACTCCGCCGCCAGGCAGTCGGTCGGCGGCCCGTCGGGGATGGTCGCCATGGCGACGCAGCCGAGATCGTCGAGTCACCCCTCGCGGGCGTTCCCCTCTCAGGTGCGCCGGTCACCTTGGCGCGAGCGATCACCGAGGTGTTCGGTCCGGTCGGGTTCTTCTCGGTCGCGCTCGCCCACCAGGGCGAGCTCTTCGCCACGTTCGTCGCGGCCGCGCCGCGGGACCAGCGGACCGTTGACGACGACGAGCTTCGAGCCTTCGCCAGCGTGAGCGCCAGCGCGCTTGGCCGGTGGCTTGCGGAGCGCGACCGGATCGAGAGCGAGGCTTGCTTTCGGGCCATGGTCGATGGGATGCGAGACGTCGTCTGGCGGACGACTCCCGACCTCGTCTTCACCTATGTCAGCCCCTCCGTTCGTCACCTCATCGGCTATGAACCGAGCGAGGTCGCGGGGCGATCCCTCTTCGCGTTCCTCTCTCCCGAGGGGAAGGAAACCATGCAGCGGCTGCGAGAGGTCGAGGGGATGGTCGATCAGGGTCCGTTCGCCCCCATCGAATTGCCGGTGACCCATCGCCATGGACAGGTCGTCTGGGTCGAGGTCATGGCGGTGCCTCAACGTGACGACGCGGGTCGGATCACGAGCTTCCAAGGGATCACCCGCGACATCTCGGCACGCAAGCGGACGGAGGCCGAGCGGATCGAGCTTACGGCGGAGCTCCACCAGGCGATGAAGATGGACGCGATCGGACGCCTCGCCGGGGGGATCGCGCACGACTTCAATAACCTCCTCATGGGGATCCTGGGCAACATCGAGCTCGTCGCCGACGATCTCCCTCCGGACCATCCCGGCGCCGGTCCGCTCGCCGATGCCCAGCTGGCGGCGGAGAGCGCCGCCGCGCTCACCCGGCAGCTACTGAGCTTCTCTCGCAAGCAGATGATCCAGCCCCGCGTTATCGATCCGAACGAGGTGGTGGATGCGCTACGGAACATGGTCGCTCGTCTGATTGGGGAGGACGTCACCGTCGAGTGGTCGCTCGATCCGAACGTCGGACACGTTCGGATCGATCCCGGGCAGCTGGAGCAGGTGCTGGTAAACCTCCTGGTAAACTCCCGGGACGCGATGCCCCGGGGCGGGATCATTCGCGTCCTCACCGAGCGCGCCAGCTACGGGGACGGGGACCCTCGGCGGCCGCCGGCGGCAGAGCGGGACGAGTACGTGGTGCTGCGGGTGGTGGACAACGGCATCGGGATGGACGACTCGACTCGCCGGCGCGTGTTCGAGCCGTTCTTCACCACCAAGCCGCAGGGTCGCGGGACGGGACTAGGCTTGGCGACCACCTACGGCGCTGTGCGTCGAGCCGGGGGCTTCATCGAGGTCACCTCGGCACCTGGGCGGGGGGCGACCTTCTCCATACACCTCCCCGTCGAGCCCAACGGCGGCGCACTGCCCGAGCGGACCCCGCCCACCGTTCCGCCGTCCCCAGTGGCTCAGACCACCGTCCTCCTGGTCGAGGACGAGCAGGTCGTTCGGGGTGTCACCCGCCGGATCCTGGAACGGCTCGGGTACGTGGTGGTCACCGCGGCCTCGGCGGAGCAGGCCCTCGACCTGGCGGGCGGCGGGGGCATCCGGTTCGACATCCTGATGGCCGATGTGGCATTGCCTGGCATGACCGGCGTGGCATTGGCGGGCCGTGTCGCCGAGCTCCAGCCGGGGATCCGGGTCCTCTTCACCTCCGGCCACCCCGCGGAAGAGGTGGTGCGTGGGGGCGTGGGTGAGGATGGGAGGAGCTTCATTGGCAAACCGTTCACGCCCCGGGCGTTGGCCGAACGCCTGCGCGCCCTGCTGCTCGGTTCCCGCCCGCCGAACCCCTGATCTACTAGGTCTGAAGATCCGCGCGTCACGCGCGGATCTCGGCAGCGCGGTAGATCGGCGCCGGCGGTGCCCGCCGCTCACCAAGCGGCGAGGAGGGGGAGGCCGCGCGCCGCGGCCGATGCGGGGAGGGCTCGCCTCCCCCCGCCAAAGAGAAGCCTAGCGCGGGCACGATCCGCCGCCGCGCTTGGGTTGCGGGCCTGTCCCGCGCGAGGGGATAACCCCCGTTCCGGCCCACGTTTTCTCCGGCAACGGGGTCGCTAGCGCGCTGATTCGAGGGTATGATGCTGGGGTTGGAGTAGACGTGCGATCGCGCCGGTGTTCGGTCCTTTGCTTCGGTTCTTGCCTCTCTTTGCTGATGGGGGCATTCGGCGGCTGCGCCCAGGGAGCGGGCGCGTTCCTGGTTCCGGGCCGGGGGGGCGGCGAAGCGGGTGCTCCTACCGCCCCGGATGGCGGTACGGTGACGACCGGCGGCGAGATCGTCGCGACGGGTGGGGAAATCATCGTCACCACCGGCGGGGGGGGCGGCGCGGGCGCCGAGGGCGGGGCGCCCCCGTCGACCTGCCGGCCCGAGGAGACCCTCTGCGCAGGGGCCTGCGTCAATCTCCTGACCGATCTGAACAACTGCGGTGCGTGCACGGCCAAGTGCACGGGCGCGGAGATCTGCAACCTCGGTACCTGTGATTGTCCGTACGAGCTCTGCCCCCCTGAAGTCGGTGTGTGCACCGACACCTCGACGAGCAAGAGCCATTGCGGCGACTGCAACACCATCTGTCGGGCGGAGGAAGCCTGCATTGACGGCGTCTGCTCCTGCCCGGACGAGAGCTACACCCGCTGCGGGTCGCTCTGCACCAACCTCCAGACCGATCTTGACAACTGCGGTGCCTGCGACAACGCCTGCGCCGAGTCGCAGGTCTGCTCGCAGGGAGAGTGCCGTGACGACTGTGTCGCTCCGGAGACGAAATGCGAGAATCCCAACGGGAGCGTTTACTGCGCCGACCTGCAGACGGATGCCGAGCATTGCGGGGACTGTCGTCTGGCTTGCGAAGTCGGCTTCGCCTGCGTCGCGGGGATCTGCGACTGCGCGCCGGGCACCATGCTCTGCGGTACCCTCTGCGTCGACACGATGAATTCCCTCCAGCACTGCGGGGGCTGCGACACCAACTGCACCAAGACTTGCCTGGAGGGAGTGTGCGTCTGCGAGGGTGGCCTCGTGGAGTGCGGCACGAGCTGCTTCGACCTCCAGACCGACAACACCCACTGCGGCGCCTGCAACAACCCATGCCTCGCCGGCTCGTCGTGCGTCGCTGGGAGCTGCGTCTGCGATGAGGGGCTCACGTTCTGTGAAGGCGCCCCCGAATCCGGCTGTGTCGATCTCCTGACCGACGTGGACTATTGCGGCACTTGCGGGACCGCCTGCGGCGAGGACGCCTCTTGCTTGGCTGGCGTCTGCGTCTGCGATGACGAGGACGAGACCTACTGTTCTGGGGATTGCGCCGATCTCGCCTATTCTGCGGACCACTGCGGCGGCTGCGGTCAAGCCTGTGATCCCGGGCAGATCTGCCAGGAGAGCAGCTGCGCGACGCCGGCGCTGGTGCCGCGCTCCAATTCCGGAGCGTTTACCCCGGGGGAGCTCGAGAACAAGACGGACGTGAGGGTCCGCCTCTGCAACCAGTCCTCGACCTCGGTGACGCTCACCGGTGTGACGTTCAAGTTCTGGTACACCGCGGACGGGTCCGGCACCACCCAGACACCGGTCCTCGATTGGTCAGAGAAGCCGGCGACCATGACCGCGGAGCGTCTCGATCCCAAGCTCACGAGCGCGGACTGGGTGGCCATTGTCGCCGTGACCGGTACTGCTTCGCTGGCGGCCAATACGTGCTCGGAGTTCCAGGGGAACGTGCACGGCGGCACCAACTGGCCCGAGGGTTACAAGATCGACAACGACTGGTCGTATCTGGCGGGGGACTTTCAGGTGAACGAGAACATCACCATCTACCAGAACGACAATCTGATCTGGGGGACGGAGCCACCGCCGCTCGCCACCGAGTCCGAGTGACGGACCCGGGTTCCCCGCGCGGCGCCGTCGTCGAGTCAGGGGCGATGGCGAGGCGACCAAGGAGCGAGGCCGGTGCTGCTCACACCGTCGGCCATCGGTCGAACGCGTCCGTGGAACCCAAGCTCAGAGGATCGGCGGCGGGATGATCTCGCAGCCGTAGGCCACCTTGACCTGGCCGCCCGCATCCCCCGCCATCTGGTTGCACGCGCTCGGGCAGAGCACGATCTGGCTGGGGTTCGCGTCGTTGTCGTAGGTCCAGAACCAGGGGTTCGGGGGCGGCGGCGGGCCGGCGGCGGGACAGGTGAGCGGGGCTCCTTCGACCAGGGTTCCCGCATAGTAGAGCTGCGTGGTCAGGCCGGCGCCCGTGACGTACTCGACATTCACCTTGGACTTGTCGAAGGTCTCACCATCCGGCGCGGCTGGGATCTGCAGATTGCATGGCGCCTGCACGCCCTGGACGCTCGTGAGGGCCTCCGCCAACTGCGCCTTGGTGGTCTCGTAGTCCCCGATGTCCACGACGTACGCCGACTCGGTCCCGCCGGCCTCCGCGATCATGTTGAGGTTGCCGGGATCGACCTCGCCCATGCCGATCACGTAGGTCGGGATCCCGGCCATGGCCGCGTCGGCCACGGCTTGCTGGACGTAGGGGATTTCGTCCTCGTCCGTGCAGCCGGGGGTCCCGTAGCAGAAGCACTTCTCGTTCGTGTAGACGCCATCCACGACCCGTGACACCCCGGGCTCGCCGTCGGTGACCAGCACGATGACGGAGGTGGAGCTCGGGTCGGCGACGAGCAACTCTGTCGCATACTGGATCGCACCCTGCACGGCCGGCAGCGTTGGCGTGCCGCCGCCCGGGGTAGTGTTCTGGATCCGGGTGACGAGCTGCTCTCGTTTGGTCGGGTCATCGAGCGACTGGAGCCGCACGGACGGGTTCGCATACTCGCCGACGCGGCAGACCCCCGTGTCGGGGGCGGTCGGTTGGCCGCCGATCGGGAAGAACTCGAGGGCCGCCCCGAGCCCTTCCGCGCCCGGGTTCTCGAAGAAGGCGACCAGCGCGTCGCGGACGGGCGCCCACCGCACCTCCGTGCGATCCCATTCGTTCTCGTCGTCGTAGTCGCCGTCCCCGTTGACGTCCTGCGCCCCCATGCTCCCGGACTTGTCGATCATGAACACGATGTTGACGGGCGTGAGCTTGGCCAGCTCTTCCTGCGCCTTGCACGCCACGATCCCGCCCGTGTTTTCGTCCCCGCCCGTCCCAATGACGATCCCGCCCGTGTTGCCGAGGACCGACCCCGTACCGCCGGTCCCGGAGGCCGAGCCCGAGCCGGAGTTGCCGCGATTGCCCGTGGAGATGGCTCCCTGCGGGGGGGTGTTGGCCCCGGGATCGCAGCCGAAGACAACGCAGGTGCTCGCGACGGTGGAGAGAGCGCTGAGCGAGACAATCCTATGCAAGTTCACGGGGAGCTCCTCAAGTAGGAAGGGGACTGACGGGCACTCCGCGGGGAAACGCTTCTCGCGGTCCTAGGGGCAGCAGGCGTATGGGCCTGTCTCCGTGCAGAGACAGCCATTGAAGTAATGGGGATGCATCTCCACACAGCTCGAGATCTTGAATTCCCGCACGATGACGGTGCCATTGACCTGGCCGCTGCCGTTGCTGGTCATGGCTGCGTGAGGTGCGAGGATGGAGCCCTGGACTGCCGTGCCGGACACGGTAACGCTGGTCGCTTCGGGGAAGTTCCAGACGAGCTGGTTGCAGAAGTCGTTGAGCGACACCGCACCCGAGCCGCAGGTCACCCCATCCGGCAGGGTGGTCGTGCCGTTGATGAACCCGGCTTCACCTGTGCCCATGACGTTGACGATTACGGTGGAGCTCACCGGCACATTGAACTTGAAGCCGTTCGACGCGCTCAGATCGGCGGCGCTGATCGTGAAGATGTTCATCACGGGGTCGTCGGCGGTGAAGACGGTCGGGCTGCCCACCGCCACCGTCCCGGTCGGCTCGTACTCCCCGATTCGATGGCTATAGGCCGTGAGGTGCGCTCGAATGAACTCGAAGTCGACTGGGCCTGGGGTCTCGCTCCACACGCCGCCGCACTGTGCCGTGCCCGAGATCAGATCGCCACCGACCCAGACCCGCCCCTTGATCCCACCATTGGCGTCGAGATCACCGCCGACCACGAGCACGTAGCCATCCCTGTCACAGTCGGAGAGCTGAGCACCCACGCCATAGCCGCTCAGGGTGGCGTCGCCGCCGACCCACATTCGTCCCTCGGTATCGCAGCCGCTCGCCACCGCATCCTCGAAGACCACGAGGTTTACGGCTTCCTCCCCCACGCCCAGAACGTCCGGCACACAGGTCGGGATACAGGGGAGGTCGTAGGTGCCGCCAGTGCCCGGATCGACGGTACCGCCGGTGCCCGGATCGATGGTGCCGCCGGTGCCCGGATCGATGGTGCCGCCGGTACCCGGATCGATGGTGCCGCCCACGCCGGGATCGAAGGTGCCGCCTACGCCAGGATCGAAGGTGCCGCCCACGCCCGGCTCGATGTCGATGGGCTGGCCACCTTCGTTGCCCTCGTTGCCGACCGCGGCCTCGCCCCCGCTGCCGTCCGTGCTCCCCGCACCGCCAGCGCTCTCGTTGCCGACGTTGCCGGTGCCTTCGACGCTACCCGTGCTCGAGTCGCCCCCGGTGCTCGGGGGGCCGCCGCTGCTGCCGGAGGTCGAACCAGTTGTCGCAGCCCCACTTCCCGTCTCGATGCCCCCACTCTCGCTCCCGCCGCTCGCGAGGATGGTGCTGCCCGCTCCCAGGGTGCCTCCCGTGTTCAAGATCGAACCCGTGCCCTCGCTCGGATCCGACGAGTCGCCCGCTTCGCTTTCCGCGCAAGCCGCGAAGAGGGTGAGGAGCGCACCAACCAGAAAGGATCCAGTGGTAAGCTTGATGGTTGACATGGTTGGCCTCCAGGGAGTCGTGCTTCGCGTTGACCGTCGACTCAAGGAGAATACGACCTTCAACGGATCCGAGCAAAGGGAAGATACGCTTCCCGAGCGCATTTTCTAGCGGGTTCTTCGGGAATCGTCCGCGAATCGACGCTCGCGATTCTGCCTTCAGCGAAGTACGCCCTCGACGCACGCTCGGCTGGTGTGACATCGGGATCATGGTGCTCTCCGCAATGCACCGTCGTCGTGGCTCGTCGTGGCTCGTCGTGGCTCGTCGTGGCTCGTCGTGGTGTTCGCCGATTCGGCTCGGTGCAACGAGCCATTGCACATTTCCCCTTTGGGGGCTCTTTTCGGCCCGCTCGGGGGCCCGCTCGGGTCCCCTTCTGGGGCCGCTCCTCGGTGGTTCTCCGGTGAGCATGGATGATTGCTGCCGGACTACCACCGCGTCCTTCGGACCCACTTCGCGGCAGGGTGTCCGGGGAGAAACTCGTTCCAATCTGGAGTCTGGTCAGGCCCGATCCCCAGTCGGCACCTGGTCTCCCCGATGTGCTCGTCGCACTGCGCTCTCGCGGCATTTCTTCCGCGCGCCACCGTTGGGACGAGTCCCGGTGGGATGAGGTGGGAGCCCTTCGGGCCCTCTCGGGCGGGCGGCATCGGCGAGCGGCGCCCGGTGCGGAGCCCCACGGGGACCCTAGAGCAGCAATCAGGTTGATTGCTGCGTCGAATCAACAACCTGGAGCACCGGACCGGCAGCAGACCTCTCCCGAGGCAGCGCTGGAAACGCGTCCTCGCCTCGCACGGACGCGTTTCCAGCGCTGCCGTTGCTGTTGGCAACCCGATCGGTGCTCTAGCCGCTAGCAGTCCGTCCGCGTCGACCCTGTCAGTCGAGCAGGCGACCACCTGGCCTCGCCCCGCCCCCCGGAGCCTGCTGGGTTGGGAGCCAGCCTACGGTCGGAGCACCAACCCCGTGCCGCGCTCGGGTCCGGTCCAACGGGTTCGGTTCATCCATGGATTGGGGTGATACGTTTGGCACGAGGGAGCGGGAGGGGGCATTCGGGCCGGGAAATCGCGGGCCCAAAGCGGCATCCCCGCCCCGAGAGCGAACCCCGGACGGGCCGATTGCCGTCGCGTGTCTCGTTGATTCGGTCTAGCTTCTCGCCCCATGACGCTCCGCCGCTGCGTGTGGTTCTGCCTGGTCTGGTCATTGGCCTCCCTCCCCGCCTGCGAGGAGAAAAACTCGCCGAAGTGCAAGATGGACTGCATCCGGTCTGGCCAGTGCACCCGCAAGGGCGACCTCTGCGTCCCCACCAGCGACCAGGACTGCGCGAATTCCGACATCTGCAAGACCGAGGGGCGCTGCAGGTTCGAAAACGGCGCTTGCGTGGCCAGCACCCCGGCCTGTCAGAA
The DNA here is from genome assembly GCA_016933275.1 of Polyangiaceae bacterium. Lineage (GTDB taxonomy): Bacteria > Myxococcota_A > Polyangia > Polyangiales > Polyangiaceae > JAFGBI01. Next base: position 23,627 of record JAFGBI010000435.1, read on the forward strand.
CCTCGGCGCCTGCAAGGAGCATGGGCTCTGTACCGCCGTGGCGGGTGCCTGTCGCGCGGCCGAGAAGGGCGACTGTACCCGTTCGGAGTCGTGCAAGACCGATGGGCTGTGCACCCCGAAGACGGGGGTGTGCGTCGCCGCCTCCGACGAGGAGTGCAAGAGCTCTACTCGCTGCATCTCGGAGTCACGGTGCACCTTGAAGGAGGGCGTCTGCGACATCGGTTCGAGCAAGGACTGCGAGGCCGCCAAGGATTGCAAGGCGAAGGGTCTCTGCAGCTTCAAGGATGGTAGGTGCGCCCTGATCTCGAGCTCTGACTGCAAGAAGACCGAGCGATGCGAGGTGCACGGGGCGTGCACTTTTTCTGGCGGGATGTGCGTGATCGGCGGCGAAGAGGACTGCAAATCCTCCCAGGACTGCGAGAGAAAGGAGCTCTGCACCTTCAATGCCGGCCGCTGCATCCGGATGTGAGGGCGGCCGCGCAGCCACCCTCGGGGCCGGTGACGTCTGGACGATCCTCGGACGATGAGGAAGGGCACGTCGGCCCGAGGAGACCACCGTGCGCGGAGCCATGGCCGGCAGCCGAACACGTGACGAAAGCACCCGCGCCGTCCCCACATGCCGCTATGCTCCTCCGTGGGGTTGACAGGGCTTGCTGCGAGCTTAGTTTCCGAGCGCTCTCACGAGAGGACGTTCGTCATGGTGCTCCTGGTTGCGGATCCTGGGCCGCTGCGGGCGGCCATCGAAAACGAGCTCCGGACGGCAGGCGCCAACGTTACTCTCCGTTCGCCCCGAGACGAGGACCTCTGGCTCGGGGCGAGGGGCTGTCGCGCAGTGGTGTACTTGCCGAGCGCTAGCCTGCTGAAGGCCACGATCACACCGAGCCCCAACGTGGAGCGGCTCCAGGAGGTGATCGATGCGGCCGGGGCTCCGGGTGTCGAGGTGCTCGTGCCCGTGTTTCCGGCCCACCCCGCGTATGATCTCGAGGTCGATGTTCTACGGCGGGACGGACGTGCGTACGCGGCGCTTCGGGCGCCCGCGTTGCTCGAGGAGATCGCGGGGCTCATCCCTGCGGAGCCGCGTGCTCTTTGGCTTCCCCGGTCGGGTCGAGTCCGCGCGGTGCGCGCGAGCGCAGTGGCGGCTGCGGTCCGAGAGGCGATCGACACCGAGTGGCAGGGTCGCGTCACCGAGGTCGACGCGGGGGTATTCAACGCTGCCGACCTCGTGCGCGAGGCCGCGCTCGCCGTCGGGAAACCATTGGCGGTGCGTCCGCTTCGACCCTGGCTGTACCGTTTGGTTCGCTTGGTGGGACGGTGGCTCCGCCGTCGGGAGGCGACTCTCCTCACCGCCCTTGCGCCGCTCCTGCCCGAGCTCGACGCTTCGCGACGGCGCCGCGCATTGCCCGCACGCAGCGGGTGAAGAGGATGGACGCCCCCCCAAGGCGCCAACAGGCGTCCATCCGCGCACCCGGTCGCATCGTCCGCCTCGAGATGGCGGGCGGGGTTTCCGCCGCCTCCAATCGAGACCAATCGGGTGGTTGGGGTTGGTGACGGGCTGGGAACCCGCGGACGGCTTCGGCTCCCATTGGCGCGGTGGGGCTGACTGCTTGACCGACGTGACCACCTGGGCGGATTCGCGCTACTCTTTCTCCTTGTCGCGGTTGACCGCCCGAACGATTCGTCGCCTCGGGTTCGGGGGTTCCCCGGCGTGCGTCGGCGGAGTCCATGGGCGAAACGACGGGATCGGAGGACGAGGGATGAGGATCGAGCAGACGATGACGGCGCGGGCACACTGCTGCTCGACGACGAGCCGCGTGCTCGGCATCGGCGGTCTGGTGCTGGCGATTGCCTGCGGCGGATCGGCCGACGAAACCAATTCGAACGCCATCGTGATCGGCGCCGCGCTCCCGTTCACGGGCGAGGAAGCCACCATCGGGCAGAACCTGGAGCAGGCCATGCTCCTCGCGGTCGAAGACGTCAACCGAGCGGGCGGGGTTGCGGGCCGTAAGCTTCGCCTCGCGAGTCGTGATAGCAATTCCGGGTCGGAGCGGGGCCTCAATGCGCTCCTGGACCTGCTCTACATCGAGGGAGTCTCCTATCTGGTCGGACCGGAGGAGGATGAGCTTTCGGTCGAGATTGTCCCCGACATCAAGGGCCTCGACGTCTTCAACGTGCTCCCAGGGTTCGCTTCGCCTCATATCGAGCGCGTCACCCACGAAGGCGCGTGGTTGCGGCTGCCACCCCAGCACTACACGTTCGGCTGCGGGCTCGCCGAGCTGGCAAGAGAGCGGGGGCTCGAGACGGCGAATTTCGTCGTGGCGCACGACGGCTTCAACCAGAGCGTGGCGTCGGAGTTCTCTGCGGAGTTCGACGGGGTCGGCGGGCAGCTCCTGCCATCGACGACCGTGCGGGCCGAGGACCCCTCTTATCTTGCTCGCGTCGTGGCGGCGCTCGATCTCGATCCCGACCGGACGCTCCTCATCGTGAATCCGGCGACGGCGGCCCGGATCGTCACCGAGCTCTTCGTGAATGGACGCGAGGGGAACTGGCTCCTCGGGCCCACCCTGCACACGCCTGGTTTCTTGCAGAACCTGCCCTTCGGCTCCCTCGACGGGGCAACCGGGATTTCACCCACGCTCAGCCTCACCAGCGAATGCGAGGAGCAGAGCGCCAGCTACCGCGGACCGGTGGGGTGTCGGCGCGACAATGAGGAGGCATTCAGCGATCACTACGCCCGGCGGTGGTCAGGCGATCGCCCGTTCCCGGCGGCCCATTTCTACTACGACGCGGTCATCTTGCTCGCGATGGGGCTAAGCCATGCCGCCTGGGAGGGCGAATCGGAGCCGCGGGCCGAGGAACTCCACGACGCACTGCTCGAGATGCACCGGGAAGGGACCGATCGGGGCCGGTGGGATGAGCTCGACGTCGTCCTGGCGACCCTCGCCGATGGGACCCCGCTCGCCTACACCGGAGCGGCGGCAGAGTACGTGTTCGACCGCTATGGGGCTGCCATGCACAGCGTGTTCGATGTCTGGAGCATCGGGCGACAAGCCTACGTGGACGAGGGACAGATCCAGCCGAAGTGTGTACGGACCTGGAACAAGAGTGTGCTCTGGGAGGCCGACGAAGCGCCTGCGGTCGGACGGGGCAGCCGTTGAGCGGTTCCAGATTCTCACGGCAGCGAGGATTTCAGGGTCCCGGGTGTGTCAGGATCCGATGGGATGTGGTCGGCGGCCGCGCGCAGGAGGCGCTGGGCACGATGTACCTCTCTCAGGCACGAGAGTATCGGAGCTCGGCAGGGCGATCACCTCGAGCCGGGGCGCCGCCCTTCGCGCGATCACGCCGCGCCTCGCCAGCCGCGGAGCCGGCGCTGGCTGGTCCCTGGACTGCTCGGCCGCTGCGGAATCCGGCCGCGGAGCTGCGGCCCCGCGTCGCTCCGACGAGCAGTGGACACGGTCGCGCTTGGCCAAAGGCGATCCGTCTGCTACCACCGCGTCGAGACACCAGCGTCGTTCGAAGGTTGGTGGATTAGTAACTCGAGCCTGTGCCATGAGGCACCTGCGCGAGGAACCGCCGGCGCGGGCGGGGCAGCGAGGCTAGCACCGGATCTTGACGCCGCTAGCGGACAGAAGACGGGCGCGAGTTCGGCTTGGCGGTGACGGTCAGTGTGGCATACTCGACCCATCGACCGCGCGAGCTGCGGTTGGTCGCGCGTCGAGGCGAGACTGCCAAAGACTACCGCGACCCCGCACTCGCCTGGCGCGAACACCCGACTTGAAGAACCAGCGCCGTGCGATGGGTGCGCGGCACGGAGTAGGCAAGATGACGTCACTTCACCGCACGGTTCGAGCGATTTTCGCTTGCGCCATCACCTTGGGCTGTTCTAGCGAGACGAACCAACCGGACTACTTCGGAACGGGAGGGATGGGCGCTACGGAGTGTCCAGTTGGACAGCTCGCCTGTGGCGGGGTCTGTGTTCCAAATGACGGAAACAATTGCGGTGTTTGTGGAACTACCTGCGGGACGGGTCAGACCTGCGTCAACGGCGCCTGCGCTTGCCAGCCGCCCTTGACCCCATGCGGCAGTTCGTGTGTGGACCTCTCCAGCGATCCGAACAACTGCGGAGCCTGCGCCAACTCCTGCAATGGTCTCGTCTGTTCGGGCGCGGTCTGCAGCGCGAGCTGCGGGGCGGGGCTTCAGAACTGCAACGGCAGCTGCGTGGATCTGGCCTCCAACCTCTACAACTGCGGCGTCTGCGGCAGCACCTGCCCGCCCAGCATGTCCTGCATCGGCGGCGGTTGCGCCTGTCCGGCGGGGCAGATGGACTGCGGCGGCGTCTGCAGGAACGTCCAGAGCGACGGCACCAATTGCGGGGCCTGTGGGCATGTGTGCCCGACGGGTCAGGCCTGCAATTTCGGCGTGTGCGGGGGCTCGGGGTCGGGGGGAGCCGGGGGAACCGGCGGCATCGGCACGACGGGCGGCATCGGCACGACGGGCGGCATCGGCACGACGGGCGGCATCGGCACGACCGGCGGCATCGGCACGACCGGCGGCGGCGGCACGACCGGCGGTGGCGGTACGACCGGCGGCGGTGGCACGACCGGCGGCGGCGGCACGACCGGCGGTGGCGGTACGACCGGCGGCGGTGGCACGACCGGCGGCGGTGGCACGGGTGGGTCCACCGGTGGCGGCGGCTCGACCGGCGATCCGGCAGGGTTCTGGCGCCAGGGTAGCTGGAAGGGCTGCGTGTGGACCGGCGTCGACACCACGGACGTGGGCACCACCATCTCGCCCGGCGACTTCACCGACCGCGGTCCCGAGGAGGCGTGGTGCGCGTCGGGGACGGTGGGACCGCATCCGGACTACGAATCGGTGGCCTTGCTCGGGTTCAACCTCAACGAGGATCCGGCTACGGCGGACTGCACCTACGATCCCAACGCGTCTACGGCCGAGGGCCCCCCTGGTGTCACCCTGACCGAGTCCGGCATCGCCGCCAACATCGTCAAGCAGGGCAGCGACACGTCGTTCATCTTCCGCATCCAGATCCAGGGCCCCGACGGCGCCACCGACGAGAACGAGCGCTGGTGCGCGACCATCTCCGCGACTCAGGGCAAGTTCTTCGTGCCTTACGAGGATTTCAACACGAAGTGCTGGGATGGCAGCGGCAACGACTACAACGGCGAACCCATCTCGGCCGTCGTCTTCCTGGTTCCCGGCACGCCCGATCCGGTACCGTATGACTTCTGCGTGAACGGTTTCACCGCCGGCAACTCCGCGGCGGATGCCCCCGACGGCCCCGCGGTGGGGGGAGACCAGAAAGGCACGGTGGGCTTCACCACCGTCTCTCCCGATGGGGATTTCGACCGCGCGAAGATCCTGGTCGATGACGAGGAGTACATCATCCAGAACAACAACTGGGGCAACCCGAGCGGCACCGATCTGATCCTCAGCTACGTCAACAACAGCTTTACCATCACCCAGGGTAGCGGGAGCACCACTGGTGGCGGCGTTCCCGCCTCCTTCCCCTCGATCTACATCGGTGGGAACGGCGAGACCGCGGGTGGCACGGCCGACACGAGGAACACGGACAATCTGCCGAGGAGGATCTCCGACATCACGAGCGCCCAGTCCAAGTTCGCCTGGAGCGGCTCGACGGGTTCCTTCAACGCGACCTACGATATCTGGTTCGCGGCCAGTGCACCCACCTCGATCTACGAGGACGGCATCGATGGCTTCGTCATGATCTGGGTCCACGATCCAGCCGACCAGCAGCCCATCGGGAGCGACCAGGGTGACGAGACCATCGCCGGCCAGACCTGGGATGTCTGGAAGGGACCCCGTGGCGATGGCCCCGCGGGATACAACGACGCTCCCGTGGTGTCCTTCGTGGCGCGTGGGGACGTTCGCTCCGGGACCTACAACCTCAAGGAGTTCTTCACCGCTGCCGCGAAGTACGGCATCGGCTCCGAGCTATTTCTCACCGACGTCTTCTTCGGCTTCGAGATCTGGAACGGTGGATCTGGCGGCAACCTGAAGGTGGACGAGTTCACTTGCAAGGTCGAGTAGGCGAATCCCGGGAGGAGTCCCCGAAGTCCTCCTGACCTGGCCCCCGAGAGCGAACCTCGGGGGCCTTTCTCTTTCCGGCTCTTCAGTCGGAATCGACCCGTCGAACGGCGATGCCCCGCCGGGCACGCGCTCCCTTCTCGCCCGCGGCGGGAAGCGCCGACCAGGGCGTGCCACGGAGGGTCCGGGGGTCGAGCTCAACGGTGCGGTTGTCGTTCCTGCAACCGTCTTGCGACGTCCTCGATTGTTCCCTGGAACGGGCCCGGGGTTTCCATCTTGATGGACACGAGGGCTGCGGCAAACCTGATCGCCTCCGCCGCGTCGTGCTCCAGCCGGGACGAGAGGTAGGCGGCGAAGGTCGTGTCACCGCGCCCCGTTCTGCCCACGATGCTGCGGTTCGAGAACCTCTCGTAGTACGTCCGGCCGTGTACTCGCGCCAGCACGCCTTGCGCCTGAGTGATCATCACCTCGGGGCAACCCCACGATTCGACGGTGACCGCTGCCGCCTCGAGGTCTTCCGTGCCGGTCAGGATGCGGGATTCGACGCAGTCGAGCTTGACCTTGTCCAGCATCGCTACGATGTCGCGCTTATTGCTCACGTCGGCGAAGCGGATCTCGCGGGTCTCTGGGTCTACCTGGCGGACGAAGCTCTGCATGTCGGCGGAGAGGCTGTATCCCCGTGCCTTGAGGCCCCTCATGAGCGCCATGTCGAACTCCGAGTCGGAGATCCCGGCCAGGTGGACGCAGCGCGAGCGCAGCGGCGGGACATCGCCGATGGAGATCAGCCCCGCCGACCTTACCAACGTGAGCTTCCGCTCATCAACGTTCTCCGATTCGTGGAGCACCCGCGAGTAGGTCGTCACGTCGCTCGGAATGAGGAAGGTGGCGATCCCTATCGCGCGCATCGGTTCGAGGATGTGCCCGTCCGCCGTCGCCATCTTGACGACGGCGGCCACCTTGTCCCCGACTCTGGCGGACACCGTCGCCCCGCACAGCACCGCGCTGCCCGGGGCAATGATCGGTTGCCCCCCAAAAGGAATGATCTCGTCATAACACATATGACCGAGAAACGTAATGTCGTAGTCCATGGTGCGTCACTTCAAATTCGGTCTCGATGGTCTGGCGCCCAATGGCTTTGCGCGAGATACTCCGCGTCGGGCGGTTCCGTATGGCACGACCCGCCAGCCCTGCGCGGGACGGCCTCGCGCAGGACGACGGACCGGGTCACACCGACGCCTGCTCGATCAGAGCTTGATCGGAAGCTTGGTCGATGGCGATGGCGAGACGGCGCCAAACAGGAGAGCGGCTGCCACCCGGATCGAGTCGGGCGACCCGCTGAAGTTGCACACGACTGCGTCCGCCTCCTTGGTCGTGCCCTCGATGTACGGGTAGTTCGTCACGACGACGATCTGGTGGCCGGCTTCCTTCAGCTTCTTGATGAGATGCTGATTGTTCCCCCTCTTCTCGATCCTAGCATAATAGTTCGTGAGCACGACGAGGTCTGCCTGCTTGGCGAGCTCCAGCGCCTCCGCCACGTCCTCGTCTGTCGCGTGGAACTTGGTATCGTCGAGGATCAGGTTGGTCGAGAACGAGGTCATCGCTTCGCAGAACATGTGTGGATGGCTGTACATGTCCTTGCCGACGAACTCGTAGGGGAGCGCCTGCTCGACCACCAAGATCTTCTTGTCCTGGTTCAAGGGGAGGATCTTCTTGTCGTCGCGTACCACGAGGAGGGCCTTCCGCGCGACCTCCCACGAGAAGTCGATGAATTGCCGGCTGCGCGCGATGGCGCGCGTGTTCTCCGGATCGAGCTTGCCGGCCGTCTCGAACACGCCCTGGTCGTACTTGAGGGACAGCAGCCGGCGCACCGCGTCGTTGAGCCGGCTCATCGGAAGATCGCCGTTCTGGGCGGCACGTCGCAGCCCGAAGAAGCATTGTGCCCGCGATTCGTCGTCCGCCTTGAGCAGGATGTGGTCGACTCCCGCCTTGATGGCCATCACGCAGGCCAACGGTAGCGGCCACTTCTTGAGGATGGCGGCCATCCCGATCGCGTCGGAGACGATCACGCCGTTGAAGCCGAGCTCGCCGCGCAGCAGGTCCGTGAGGATGCGCCGCGAGAGCGTGGACGGGAACTCGGGGTCATATGCTGGGTAGATGGTGTGGGCCGTCATCACGGCCTTCGCCCCCGCCGCGACCGCAGCCTTGAACGGGACGAGTTCGACCTCTTGCATCCGCTTCTTGTCGCCAGTCACCTTGTCGAGGACATCATGGGCATCCGTCTCGGAGTCGCCTCGACCCGGGTAGTGCTTGGCGGTGGCGGCGATGCCACCGTCCTGGTAGCCCCGCACGATGGCCGCCACGTGCTCGGCGCAGATCTGGGGGTCGTCACTGAAGGCCCGGATCCCGATCTCGGGGTTCCTGGGGTTGATGTTGACGTCGCAGACCGGCGAATACATCTGCGTCACCCCCATGGCGCTCAGCTGTCTCGCCACGGCCAGTCCCACCTGGTAGGTGAGCTCGGTGTCGCCGATGGCCGCGAGCCCCATCGGGGGCGGGAACTGCCGGATACCGCCGGAGGTGTAGTCGTTCTTGAAGTCCCCTTCGAAATCCACCGTGATGTGGAGCGGGACCCCGGAGGGTCTGGCCATGGCGATCCGCTGCACCTTGTTCAGTGCCTCCGTCAGCTCTTCGGGCGTCACGCTGACCCCGTAGTTGTGCGGATCGAAGTAGGTGAGCGCGATGCTGTAGTAGTCGTCGGGCTTCTGGAAATTCTTGTCGAGCTGAGTATTGCCCCAATAGAGGTTCTTGCAGGTTTCGTGCGCGTACGGTTCGAGGCAGAGACCCCCCGCGTGGAGCTTGGTGATTTGCTCGATGCAGCTGGGCGAGAGGAAGGCGCCACGCCACGTGAAAGTGAGAAGCTGTCCGACCTTCTCTTCCAGGGTCATGGTTTCGAGTTTCTGGGCGAGAAAGGCTTCCTTCTTGTCAGACATTGGGGGGACCTCCTTGGACTGTCCTGGGCCTGGCTTCTCAAGCTCGAGCGGGGCACGCCAGCAAGCCTCGCGACGCCTGCCCACTTGGTCGCCCGACGAGCGTTCGTCGCGAGGTGGTGCGGGGAAGGGGTTGGACCGCGTTCCTGCGCGCCCGGGGACCCGAGGCCATCAGGTGCGACCGAAGCGAGCGGTACGCTTCCGCGCAGTCAGCGAAAAAACGCGAGGTCGGCGAAGGTTTTTGGGTATTCGTTGGCCCTCTCGTCAACGCCCATTCGCGGCCCGCGTCACGCACGGGCGGAAGAGAGCACGGATTGGGAGCGGCGTCACGGGGAAACGCGGCCGCGAGCGGGCGTCGGGTCAGCCCTCCGCGGCGTCGTGGTGATGCTCCGCGAAGGCTAGCATTTCGGGGCACCTCGGCGACTACCGTTCACAGCCTCACCCCCTTCGACTCCCTCCCCGGTGGGATCCTGTCGGTGCGCACGTCGGACGCGGGCACGCCCCGCCTCGGCGTTGACGGATTCGCCCCCTTGGCGATCTGGCCCGCGCAGCCAGGCTCGGGTAGCCTTCGCTCCTCGGCAAGACCAAACCAAGGAGGAGGCCCTTCCGATGACAATCGCCCTGGTCGTCCACCAAAGCGTGCGCGGAACCACCAAAGCCATGGCCGAAGCGATCGCGGCGCACCTGAATTCGCGCGGTCTCGAGGCCAAGGCTCTTCCGCTGGGGCTCGCTTCGGCGGCCGAGGTCGCGGCGGCCGACATCGTGCTCTTGGGCTGCTGGACCGGCGGACTCTTTGTCTTCCTGCAGCACCCCGATGGTCCATGGAAGGAGTACGTGGCGGGTCTGCCTCCGCTCAAGGCTAGGAAGCTTGGGCTCTTCACGACCTATCTGCTGGCCACCGGCAGCATGTTCACGCGGATGAAGGAGGCGCTGGCGGGCAAAGGCCCGGAGGTGACCCTCCTGCTTCGCTCGCGAGGACCGTCGCTCAGCGACGCCCAGCGTGAGAAGCTCGATCGCTTCATCGCCTGAGCCGGCGGAGCCGGACCGTAGAGACGCTGGGCGACGGGCAGACAGGCGTGCACGTGGGCAGCCTTGGCGCCACCGACGAGCGTCGCGGTTTCTAGCGCGGCGAAGGGCTCGAGCCCTTCGCCGCGCGCGATCGTGAAGGGGCGGTTCCTGTCAGCGCGGCTGACGCGAATTGCGCCTTCCGCGGGACCCGCCGCGCCCGGGTCCTAGGCAGCGCCAGCTGCCTGGGTGGCGCGTTGGGGTATCGAGGACCGTGCTCTTCGCAGCCCGGACGGCTTCTTCCGAGACCCGTCGTCGTGCGAGGCGAGGTACATCCGCTGCCGATGCGGCGTACCCGTTCACGGAGTCCTGACCTGAAACGACCGGCCGAGATCCGCTCTGCCGGCGGGGCTCCGCGCTCCGGGACCCAACGCGGGCCTGGTCGCGTTGGGGAGAGCGTGGGGGGGCTCCTGCGCTCCCGGGACCCGCGTCCTCCGGGCCCCGCACGGCGGAGCATTGTGGGTGAGGGCGTGGGGTGCGCACGTACCCAAGCACGTGACCGCTGACCGCTGACCGTTGACCGCTGGTGGCCTGGTCTGTTCGGTTCCGGCTTCGCTGGCCTAGGCCGTTGACCTGACGCAGCAATCGACCGGATCGCTGCTCCGGTGGTTGGTCGGGCCGCCAGCCGAGTGGTCGCTGGCCTCACGGAGGAGGACCGCGCGGACGAAGAGCCGCTCTCCAGATCCGAGGAGGGGGATCGCGTCTCCAAAGACCCCGGCGCGCCCATCGGCGGCGTTCGGATGCTTGACGGAACCTCGGGCAGCAGGGAGCCTCGGCCAAGCTCGATGTCTCGCAGGACCGCCGGAATGACGATCTGGGCGCTGGCCCTGCTCACGTCGCTCATCACGACGGGCTGTGGGTACGGGGCCTTCACGCAGGCGATGCGCCAGAGCTACGGCATGGACGATGCGCGCCTGCGCGAGGTCCAGTTCTTCATGAGCCATCGCTGCGTGCTCGAGCGAACGGTGAACGAATCGACCGGCGAAGTCGCTCGAGGCCGGCTCGAGATCCGATCGGGCGTCGCGATCGACGTCGTACGCATCCCGAAACGCACGCCGGGCGTACTGGAGTTCGCCCTCCCTGACCAGCTTGCCGTAAGCTTCGCGCCCGGCTCACGCTTCTTCTTCGGGCCCGATCCTCGAGCGGGCCCGGGGGCTCCGTATTCCCTCCTCGGCAAGTACGATCGAGTCTCGCACCGATTTCTGGTCCTCCACGGTGGGGCCGAGTACGCGCTGGTGAGCAAGAAGCCCTGTCAGCTGGTGGTCCATCGGCGGGAGACGCGCTCCCGGTCACGGGATCGCACGACGCTGCCGGGTCGCCGTCTCGGCGAGTGATCCGGGAGCGGCCCTGCTTCGCTCCGAACGCCGGCCCCACCTCGACCCGAGTGGCTCGAGGCCTCCGAGGGGTACGTCTGCTGGGCGCCGGTTCGCCTGGCTCCAGTTCCCCGGGTACCAGAACCTGAGGGCTGCTGGAACCTTCCTCGGTTGGCCGCGGGACTGCGTCGAGCGACGGGCGGTAGCGCACAGGATCGTTGCCCGGAGGTGGACCGTTCCGGTGCTGCTTGACGTGACCCCTCGGAGTCCCAGATACCCAAGAGACCCCCCACTCCGAGCGTGACACGGTCTTCGGGGGGCCATGGGAACCATAGGTGTACCATGCTCGTTCGCCAACTCGCGCCTTGGCTAGAGGTGATATTTGCCGTGCTCAGGGTGACGGCGGGGTTGATGTTCGCCTTTCACGGCGCAACCAAGGTCTTTGGTGTCCTCACCACGATGGTGCCGCCCGTCGGCTCCCAGATCTGGATCGGTGGCATCATCGAGCTGACGACAGGGCTCCTGATGGCCGTGGGATACCAGACGAATTGGGCTGCGTTCCTCGCCAGCGGGACGATGGCGGTGGCCTACGTCCAGTTCCACTGGCGGTTTGACCTCGGGCCTCGGTTCTTCCCCACTGTGAACCAGGGAGAGCTGGCGCTGCTCTACTCGGTGTTGTTCCTATTCATCGCTGCCCATGGGGGTGGCCGACACAGCCTCGACGGCCGTCGTGGGACGGGTGGTTGAGATCGCGCTCCGTCTGGGGTGCGGTTCTGTCCGTCCTCGACGCTCTTCCATCCACCGTTCGAGCCTCTCCGGGTATCGGTAGGCATGCTCGGTGATCACCGTGTACCGGAACTGGAACTCCCGGGCGTAGCGGACGTTGGTGAAGAACTCGTTGAGGGTGAGGGGCCTGCCGTTGACGCGGATCTCGTTGCGGGCGAGGCGCACGTTGTGGGAGTAGTCGAAGAACCGCTGGGGGTGCAGGCCGCCGCTGAGTGGTTGGATCTGATGGTTCTCGTCGTCGTGGCCGCCGACGATCTCCAGCCCGCGTGGGCGTGTGATGCCGTCGATCGGCGGGACCACCGCCTTGAAGTAGCCGCTGACGAGATCGCTACCGGCGATGTCGTGTTGGTCGAGCCAGCGGCGAAGGAGACTGCTGCGCCGGCGGAAGAACGCGGCGCCCTTCATCTTCGGTCCGTCGGGGGTGTTGTTGTCCCAATCGTACCACGCAAGCGACGCCGCGATCTCGGCGGCGGAGTAGTAGTGGACCGTATTCCCGTCGCGACGCGCCTGGCGGTGTGTTTGCTTCACCATCCACTCGGTGGCCAGCCGGCAGCCGAGCAGCTCCGCCGCGGCGGCGAAGTGCGGGCCATCCAGGGGCACTTCGACCCAGTCCGCATCCGTCCCGATCCGCAACCCGTGGGGGCTCACGTCGAACTCGACTCGGGTGCCCTTCTGGCCCTGCGCACGGACCGTCACCCAGCGATTCCAGGTGGAGGGAAGGTAGCCGAGCGCGATCTGTTCGAGCACGAACCGATGTCGGGCGGGCTCGTCGCCGGGATCGAGCGCTCCGTACTGGTCTATCAGGCTCGAGCCGGACGGGGCACCGCGGATCCCTGGCTGGTGAGCGACGACGCACGCGTGCTTCACGACGTCGGTACGCGGCCCCCATCGCGGGAGCGCGAAACCGACCAGCGTCGCACCGAGGGCGACCGCCGCGGCGATCGTCCACTCCCGCCGACGCTGCCTGGGTTGTCCGCGCCAATCCCACTCCGCGGCGGGATCGGCCAGACTGCCCGGTCGGGCGGCGCCCTGGCTGGTGCGATCAGCCATTCCAGTTGCTCTTACCCGGAAACCCGCCGTTCAGCCAGCGGACCCTCGCGCGCAGGCGATGGTGAGCTCGTCGCCGAACGCCCTGCCTCCCCGCCTGGCCAGAGCTCCGCTTCCTGGAGGGTGCCACCCATTTCGGCGCGGGAAGTCGGGATCCCCGACGAGCGTCAACGCGAGCCCGCTCACGGTCCGGCTGCTGGTCGACCCCCGCAGGGCTTCCGGCGAAGACGTCGCCTCCCTTCCCGCCCGCTCCGCGCCACCCGGCGATCGCCTGTCGGTGACGACCACGGGCCTCGTGCCCCTCGATTCGGTTGCCGAGGGTGGCGCCGTTCCGCCCTCGTCCGTCTCGCTTGAGGGATGTGGTATCGATCCACCGGCGGCCGTCCCGGCTCAAGACGCAGGCGGAGTGGTGACGACTATCAGCAGCTCGGGGCGCATGCTGGGTGCGACATTGGCGATGGCCAGTACCGTGGTCGGATGCGCTACCCCTCGCAGAGTGAGGACCCAGGAGGTGCACGTGCCTCGGGGCGCCACGATCGCCGCGACGACGGCGATGGCCGATGCCGCCGCGGTCCCGACCTGCCGGCCCCAACAGCCCTTTGCCCTGATGCTTCGCGACGACCGACCACGCAACGGGGCTTGCTGGTCACTGAGCTATCCTCACATCATGGTCGGCGGCGAGCAGCCGCTCGCGCTGCGGCTGCTCAATCGCCGCATCGAGGAGCACGTCAACCTACAGGCCTCGGAGGGTGGGCTCGCCTGTCAGCCGACGCTGGTCAGCGACCAGGCCGTCAGTGTGGCCTGCCGAACCGAGAACCGCGACGGCTACGATTGTGTGGTGGCGCTGACCTTCGTGCGACAGGGCGCGGGGTTCGGCGTCGTCGAGCCTCCCCAGACGGCGATCGACGCCTGCGCGAACGAATTCAAGCTCGCCCCGCGGGAGGACATCGCGGTGGCGCTGACCCCCGACGGACTACATTGTCTGCTCTCCGACCAGGATCACGATCGGATCGTGGAGCGACGGGTGCTCCACGATCATCCGTACCTCGCTCCACCGGCGTGCGCGCCACCCCCGACCGCCGCGGTGCCTCGGTGCGAACAGCCGGCGATCGTCACGACCACTCACGAGATGAGCGCGACCGGGGTTCGCGGGACCACCGTGGTGGTATACGAGCAGCTCGATGGAACCGCCGTGTCGACCCAGTCGCTGAATGCTCGTATCAAGGAGCTGGCCGCTGCGGATCTGCTCAAGATCCAGCAGCACCGCGAACAGAACTTCGGGTCGTACGACCACGACACCGGACCGGGCGCGGGGCAATGCTGGTTCTGGTTCGTCCACGACGGCATCACGTCGATCCGTTGCGAGCATGGACACCAGACCGGTCGCGTTCCGAGCGCGACCGTGTACTATTCGAACCTACGCGCGACCGGGTCCACGCTCGAGCCGCTCTCGCTAGATGCGCTGTTCGTCGATGCGGAGGCTGCCGATCGGTTCATCCGGCAGGTGGGGGTCGACGCCCTCCACGATCGCCGGGCGCAGGATCCCGAGGGTGTGCTGAGCCTGAACGAACCCCTTGAATGGGGCCTGGAGCTCGGAGGGCTACGGATCGATCTGCCGTGGATGGTCGGGGGATCGATCTGGGACCGGTATGGTTACGTCGTCGCGGTCTACGTCGTCGAGCCGTTCCTCAAACACGACGCGCCGATCCCCCGCTGCTGGGCCCCGTCTCGCGAGCTGCCCGATACCGAATGGCTGCGGGAGGGGAAGGTGGCCTCGGAGGAAGAAAGCTGACGGGCTTGGCATCCCAGCCCAACTGCCGCGTGCCTGCGAGGTAGTTGGGGACGTGGTCGACTTCGCGTGTGCATGGCAGGTTCAGCCTGGATTTCGCGCCTCATCCGCGTTCGGCGCGCGCAGAGCCGGAGTGGAGCGAGTGCAGCTTGCTGCACGAGTTCACGGAGGACCACGGCCCGAGCCCAGCGAGGGAGCGCCGGGGGCGCAGTGCACCAGCAGCGCTCATTCGAGCACGGCGGGCGCGGAGAAGGCCGAAGGATGCGGGGAGTGCGGCAAGGCGGACTAGAGCACCGATCAGGTTGCCAACAGCAACGGCAGCGCTGGAAACGCGTTTGTGCGAGGCGAGGGCGCGTTTCCAGCGCTGCCTCTGGAGAGGTCTGCCGCCGGTTCGGTGATCTAGGGTGTTGATTTGACGCAGCAGTCAACCTGATTGCTGCTCTAGGAGGCGCGAAATCCAGGTTCAGTCAGCGCTGGTGCTGGCAGGGTCGGCGCAGGCGAGCACGGCCTGCAGCTCGGTCAAGCAGACCCCGAGGTTCGGCATGAGGGCGCCGTTTGCGCAGACGGTTGGTCGGTCCTCGACGACGATGCAGTCCGCGTACCGTTGCAGCGTTGCTTCGGGGCAAGTGCGCGCCAGCGGGGTGACGAGTTCCGTCTCGAATTCGTTGACGCAGGCGTTTTCGTTGTAGCACTCGAGCTCGGCGGACGCCGCGCAGAGCAGCTCCGCCAAGGCGGAGAGCATCGCCCGTGCGGTACCGCCGTTGCCCGCGCCGCCGTTGCCCGCGCCGCCGTTGCTCGCGCCGCCGTTGCCCGCGCCGCCCGTGCCGGGCAATGGCTCGGCGCCTGGGTTGCCCGCGCCGCCGTGACCGGCGCCCCCCTCTCCCCCCGTCAGGACGGCTTCCAAGCGGGAGCGGAACGCAGGGAGGTTGTTCTTCAGGTACTCTGCGGCCCCTGCCATCTCGAGGTACGAGACGAATGGGTCGTTCTCCATGGCGGGGGCTATTTGGCGCACGTAGTCGTCGATCTTCGCGCAGAGCCGGTCTTCCACGAAGACCTCGTCGAGCAGTCGCCGCACCGACGCATGATAGCGGTCCTTGGAGAGCGCGATCGCGCGGATCGTGGGGTCGCAAGCGGCAGGGATCGTGGCAAGGTCACCGTCTGCCGTCGGAATCGGGGCGTTGCAGTCGACGCGCAGGGTGTCCCAGGGATCGATGTCTCCGAGCCAGTGATCGAGGAGGAACACGGCGTTCAGGTCCCATGGAATGAGCGTGAACGTCGCAGAATCCACGCTCTGATACATGTAGTAGTTGTGATTCGCTTGGCCCCAGTCCCCGGCGTAGAAGGTCGTGATGCCATCCCAGTTGGTGATCGCGTAGTCGACCGCCATGTAGTCCAGCATTCGGTCGAGATCCGTGTACTTGGCGAGGGACTGCGGGAGTCCGTTGTCGGTGGCCGCGAGCATGTCCGCCGAGAACGCGATGAAGGTCTCGTTGGACCCCGTCTCTTCGTTGGTTCGGAGCGCTCCGGCGAAGTACGCTTCGTCGGTGCTGACGGGCCAGGCCTCCTTGTAGAGGTTGCCATCGCGATCCTCGAAATGGTGCGCGGTGAACCTCCCGTCCACCACCTCTACGACCCGGTAAATCCCGAAGGACTCCCCGTTCACGGTCAAGATAGCGAAGCTCGTGCGGGGGGCGGTGATGCCGAAGTCGTTGTAGATCTGGTATGCGAGACTTTCGCCGTACAGCCCCCAGGCATCTACGATCTGGTTGAGGACGAGCCGCTTCAGCCCATAGAAGCGCCCGTCGGGGTCGACCTTGTCGAACTTGAGCTTGAACGAGAGCTTGTCGCAGACGAGCCTTCCTCGGTCATCGACGCAGGTGTCGAGCGAGTACGCACCCTTCGGGCGGAACCCAACCTCGCCCAGGCTCTGACCATCGATGGTGACGTCGGCGGTGGACCAGACCTCCTCTATCGCCGTGGCGATGAGTCGAGTCCACGCCTCCTCTGGCATCGCCACCTTGATGTCCAGCACCCGGTCCTTGGGGAACACTCCCTCCTCGTCCGTCTCGTAGACCCACTGCCCGCCCTCGGCGAGCCCGGCGGCCTGTCCGCCTGCACCTCCCTGTCCCTCCCCGGCGGTCGGATGGCCAGTCTCGCGAATGGGACCAGCTTCGCCGTCGCCACACCCCAACGAAGTGGCCAACGCAACGAGCACCGGGAAGGAAGTGGTGAGCCGAGTCATGGAACGTCTCGCAGGGATGGGTTTCGTGGATGCGAAGGAGCGAGACGCCGTCTCGCTTCCGAGGGAGAATGACCTCTTGGCTCCTTTGAGCACGGCCAGCACCTCAGCCGGAGTCCGGGAGGGGTCTTCGCGCCCTCGTCGCGCGTCGTTCGTGACCGCTCGCTCCGAAAGCAGCCCCCCGGCGGAACCGACCTGGGAGGTCGTGTCTGGTGGGGTCCGCGGGATGCGCCGCCACCTGCCGATCCGCCCATTCGCGGCGGATTCCGCGGGGAGCGGGCTCCGAACGCGTGGCAGCAGGACGGCACGCTTCGTGTATCCCGGCATCCCCCGCCCGCCTTCACGCCAAAGCATGGCCTTGTCCTCGGCCTTCGAGCCCGCGGCCAGCCACCGGGACTGGCGGTGCTGCTGGTTGGTCGCGGGAGGTGCTCCGAAGCGGGCTCCCCTGGGGATGGCTTCGGCACGAGGTACGGTGGTCTCGTCTGCGACGGCATCTGGAGGCGCTGGAGGGTAGGATGGATGGTGAGGTGGTCGTTGCTCGATTCGAAGCGCTGCACGAGGCAGAGCTTACCGCCGCCTACCTCCGCAGCTGCGAGATACCGGCACGCGTCGACGAGAACCTCGTCGCTGCCATGAACCCGCTCTGGGGCTTGGCGCTCGGCGGCAGTCGTGTGTTCGTGCCAGCGTCGTTCGGCGAAGAGGCGCGTCGGGCGCTCGAGGAGCTGAATTCGGAGCGAGGGACCGGAGCGATCGAGATCCCCGAACCCGCAGCCGGCGACGCCGAGTCGAAACCCAGCGAGGCCGAGCCGGAACCATCGCACCCGGGCACGGGAGGTCGACGGCGGAGACGCGCGGCGCCGCCACGGTCCCGCCAGGGCCAGCTCGAGGACGCGGCCGCTCGTCGCGCGCTGGCGCTCGGGATCGTCGGGCTGATGCTCTGCCCTGGTGTCCTCAATGCGGTCGCGCTGATCCTCGCCTGGCGCATTCCCCCCGACCGAGTCTCGCGATTCGGGCGCCGGTACCGAACGCTTGCCATCTGGTTCAATGTCGCGATCTTCCTGGCGCTCGCGCTGGCGGTGGCGCTGGGTCCCTACATGAGGGCCTCGTCGGCGCCGGACACCCCCTCGCCCACGCCGCTACCTACGGTGCGACCGTTGATCGGCTACTGAGCCCTCTGCCGGTGGGCGACGGCTGCTGGGACCATGCGGATCCGGTGGGTAGCGCGGGCGAGCGAACAGCCGACGTAGCTGGAGATCGCCGCGGCGGGGTGCTCTCCCTCCCGGGCCGCTGGGCCACGGCGGACAGTGATGTGCGCCACGCCGGGGAGTGGTGGACGACTGCAAGGTCACCGGAAACACCGACGATGGGGTTGGCGCTCGCGGCGGCGACGATCCCCCTGCGCCAGATTGTGCCAGGTCTTGGCGGAGGGCCGTGGCACTCCCATGAGAGAGTGTGCGCGTCGGGTCCTGGTACGCGTCTTGCTGAGTCGCGGCCCATGGCACAAGCGTCGCGCTCGACCATCTCGGCGACCTCCCTGCTCCTCGCGGCCCTGGGTAGCGCGGCCGCCGCTTGCTCCGATGGGGACCCCAGCCTCGTGCGGCGAAGTGGCGACGAGCGCTCCGAGGGAGGAGCCGCGGGTGCGTCGGGAGCCATGGCGGCGGCCTGGGTGCCTCGCGGAGCGGGTGGGGCCGCCGGCCTCGGCGCGCTGCCGTCCACCCTCGGGGGGACATTGGCCGAGGGGGGCGGAGCAGGCGGTCCCGGCGGCGCGAGTGGGGCCGGCGGTGCCGAGGGCTGCGCGTGCACCAGGGCCACCGTCCACCTATCGCTCGAGTGCGCCTGCGAGTTCGGGTTCTGCACCACCTGGGAGCACGATCGCGACGTGCTCCAGCGCTTCTACTTCGATCGCCCCTACTTCGTTCGTCAGGGCCACTGTGCCGAGGGTCTGCGCACACTCGACTACGGCAACGCAGCGGAGAACCGGCTTCATGTGATCTACGACGCAGCGGGGAACCTCCTTTATTATTACTACGGGTACTACGATCGGTCGTTCTACGCCCTCTCTCCCGAAGCCGCCGTGCGCGGCTGTGGCAGCGACCACGGTGAGATCGGGACCGAGGTGCCGGTGCGGGACTGCGACTACTGCCTGCTCCGCGTCGAGGACGCCGACGGATTCTACCCCGAGAGCGAGGCGCCGCTCTGTCCGACGGAGTGAGCCCGCGACAGGTCCATTGCCTCGACTCGATCTCGGTGCATCGCTACCGAATCGATCCCGAGGAGACCACGATGGTGCACGCCGCCCAGGATGCCGCCGCTCTCCGCACCGAGCTCGCCGGTTTGCGCGACAAGCTCGCCGCCGCCGCCGCCGCCGCCGCCGCCGCCGGCTCGGACCATCGCTCGCTCGCGGTCACCGCATCGAACCTCACCCGTTACGGCAATCTCCCGGTGAGCAGGATCATGACTCGGGGTGCTCGGACCCTCGTGAACGCCGGACCGCGTGCCGCGCGACGGGTGTGCCGTGAACCCGGTGGATTCAGCGCGGGACCACTTCCTCGATCATGCAGGTGGGGCTGCAGCCGTCTCGGACGATGTCATTGCCGTCGTCGCATTGCTCATAGGGCGCGTTCGTCACCCCGTCTCCGCAATGCGGGCCGAGACGGCAGCCCGGATCGCACTCCCCGTAGCCGCTGTCGTTGACGCCGTCGTCGCACTCCTCGTTCTCGGGGTCCACGACGCCGTCGCCACAATGGGGGCCTTGCCTGCAGTTCGGGCCACATTCCCCGTAGCCGCCGTCGTTGACCCCGTCGTCACATTCCTCGCCGAGCTCTCGGTCGGGGATCGCGTCGCCGCAGATCCCCTCCGGCCCGCAGTTGGGACTGCAGCCGTCACCGGGGTCGAGGTTGCCGTCGTCGCAGGTCTCACCCCACTCCGTGGCCGTGATGCCATCGCCGCAACGGGGACCGAGCAGACAACCGGGGGCGCAGGTGTTGTAGGCCCCGTTGTTGAGGCCGTCATCACATTGCTCGCCGTGCTCCGCTTGGGTGTGGCCGTCGCCGCAGAAGGGGGCGCGGGAGCAGTCCGGGTTGCAGCCGCCGTAGGCGCCGTCGTTCACCCCGTCATCGCATCTCTCGCCGAACTCACCCTGGACGATCCCGTCACCGCAGTACGGGACGGCGCGGCAGCCCGGCGCGCAGGCGCTCCCATCGACCTCTTCATACGCGCTCATGTTCTGCCCGTTGTCGCAGGCTTCCTGCTCTTGGACGATGCCGTCGCCGCAATACGCGCCGCGGGTGCAGTCGGGGTTGCAGTTGTTGTAGCCGCCGAGGTTGGCTCCATCGTCGCACTGCTCGCCGGGCGACACCACCCCATCGCCGCAGATCGGCCCGCACTCGCTCGCCGCTACGTTGAAGCCGCTCAGCGTCAGCTTGTAGCTTGACCCCTCCGTCTGCCGTTCGGCCTGGAAGACCACGATCTCGTACACGGCTCCGTCGGTGAGCCCGAGCCGCTGGGCGGCCTGGCGCACGTTCACCGAGCCGTCGACCGGGATGTGGATGCCGCCGAGGTCTACGGCGAGCTTCCTGTTGATGAACACCCAGACGTCGTCGTCGCCCGTGAACTCGAGCAATTGGTCCGCGCTCGCGTCGTACTTGAACCAGAAGCGAACCTCGCTGGTGAAATGGAAATTGTGGTCCGGGCCACCCGGCTCCTCCTCCCAGTTGCCGCCGTAGCTGGGTGGCAGCAATGCCGAGGTGCGCTCTCCGGCAGGACTGAACGTGACGTCATCGATCGGGAAGAAGAAGGGATCGCCGTCGTACTCGGCCTCGAGGTAGATGGCGTGATAGGTGCCGTCGATCACCACGCACTCGGTGTAGCCCGCGCACTTCCCGCCGGGGGAGCAGTCCGTCTCTTGCGGATCCTCGCACTCCGGGGTGGACTCGTCCGCGTCGTATGGGCAGAACGTGCAGGGGAGCACGTTCCCCTCGGCGTCGTGGTCCGGCTGGCTCACGCTGCCACACCAGCAGGCATCGGGCCGCGAGTAGTCCTGGTACCGCTCACCGTTGTCGCCGTAGCGGTTCACGTAACCACCGTTGCCGTTGTCGTAGAGCGTCATCGTGGTCACGGTCGTGAAGTTCGTGCCGGAGACGTCGCGGTACCACTCGGCGAGACTCGTCGCGTTCGTGACATGGTTGCAGCTGTGGTTGTTCTCGGTCCCGCTGCCCAACGTCGGCTTGCCGTCCGTGTCGAGGGTGTCGCCGACCATGCGGGGGCTCACCTCTTCGCAGCCCGTGGCGCCCGGTTCGAAGTCCGGATGCGACTCCTTGAAGTCCCGGTACACGACCGGCACCTCGATTGTCTCGCCGAGCGGAGCTTGGTGGCACTCGTATCCCGGTTCGACCTGGCACGATGATGAGCAGCCGTCACCGTTTACATTGTTGCCGTCGTCGCACTGCTCCCCCGTGAGCAGGAGGCCGTCTCCGCATGTGCTCGTGCAGCCGTTGCTGTCGCACCTTGGTTCCACATCGCAGAAGGGCGTGCAGCCGTCACCCATGTTCGCGTTACCGTCGTCGCAGGACTCGGTCCCCTCGGCGAGACCATCTCCGCAATCCGTCGCGTGGCACGCATAGTCGGGTGCTGTTCCGGAACAGGCGAAGCCGTCCTCCCACCGGCAGATGCTGGTACAACCGTCGCCATCGTCTCGGTTCCCGTCGTCGCAGATCTCCATTCCCGGCAGGAGGATGCCGTCGCCGCACAGGGCGATGCAGGGCGCGTCCGGGAACGGGCACTCATAGCCGGTTTCGACCTGACAGAGCTCGCTGCAACCGTCACCCGGGTCGCCATCACCGTCGTCGCAGCTCTCCCCGCCCGTGACTCGTCCGTCGCCGCAGAGGTTCAGGTTCTCACAGGGCGCCCCGGGGATCGCGCAGGCCCAGCCGTCCACGATGTAGGTGCAGTCTGCCGAGCAGCCGTCTTCGTCGTTGGTGTTCCCATCATCGCACGCCTCGCCAAGCCCTGGCGTGACCACTCCGTCGCCGCACATCGGTGACGCCTCGCAGGGTTGCCCGGGGATCGGGCAGATCCACCCCGGCTCCAGGTTGCAGTCGGCGTCGCAACCATCGCCCGAGTTCGCGTTCCCGTCCTCGCACGTCTCATCCCCGGCAACCCGCCCGTCGCCGCAGAACACGATCCGCTCGCAGGGCTGTCCGGGGGTGATGCAGACGAAGTTCCGGCTCTGCTCCGTGCAATCCGCGCTGCAGCCATCGTCGCCCAACGCATTCCCGTCGTCGCAGACCTCGCCCAGCTCGATTTCTCCGTTGCCGCACTCGAAATCGAAGACGCAGGGCTGTCCCGGCGTTGGGCAGGTGTAGTTCGGCTCCACCTTGCAGATCCCAGTGCACCCATCGCCGGGGAGCGTGTTGCCGTCGTCGCACTGCTCCATCTCCGGGAGGTTCTCTGGCTGGTTGAGCTCGCTGTCGCCGCAGGACGGTCCGGGGTCGACCCACACGCAGAGGTCCGGATCCGGGCTCGAGCCGGCGCAGGGGTCGCCGCCTTGGCCGTCGTTTCCGCCCGTGCTTTGGAGGATCGTTCCCCCGGTGTTCTCCAGCGTCAGGCCGGTCGCGTTGCCGCCCGCCCCGGTCCCATTGCCCCCTGATTCGTTGAGCACCGGGGGGGGCGCTGCCTCCCCTCCGCAGGCGGAGTAGGTGATCGTGGCCATGGCGATCAGGAGGGCAGGAACTGAGTAGGGGGATGTGCGCACGGCGTACCTCCTCGCGCAGCAATCAGGTCGATTGCTGCATCAAATCAACAACCTAGGGACCCGCGCCCGCCGGGCCCCGCGCAGCGCAGCCGGGTGGGTGAGAACGTGGAGTACCGACCCGGCAGCAGACCTCGCCAACGGCGGCGCTGGAAACGCACCCCACGTCGCCACCCAGATCGCAACGCGGTGTGGGGCTCGGGTGACGCGGGTTCCCAGCCTTGCACAGGGACCCAAGTCGAGTGCGCCGGACATCGGGCCCCGCTCGGCGGAGCCGATTGGGCAAACCTGAGGCCGAATGGGGGTGCGCCTCCACTGCTGCCGTTGCTGTCGGCAATCTGATCGGTGCTCTCGGAGCATTCTACGATGAACTTACTCCTTATGTCTCTCGTTCGCACGACGATAAGGCAGGATACTGTCGCGTCGAGCGAGGACCCACCAACAGGGCCCCGATCCCTGCCCAGGCTTGAGGCTCCTCGACCGCCATTCGAGGCGGATGGGGGACGCCGCCGCGGTCCTCGCGGAGGAACCAAGTCGATTCCGGATCCAGACCGTCGCCGAACCCCCACTGCGCCCATTCGGCACTGAAGGACAGGTCCGGTGTCGCCGGCGAGCGGAAGCCGTGTGGGTGAGGGTGTGGCGTACAATCTTGGGTCATGTCTCTCCGGATGCTGGCAGGTGGGGTTTTTGCCCCTGCGCGCAGCCGCGGCGCCACCGCCGCGTGGCGACGCGCCGTTGGGAGCGGGGCTCACGCAGTCGGGCGGACGGGATGCGCCAGCCCCTTCCCGCCTCGCCGCTTGATGAGCGGAGGGGGCGTTCGGCGTCGGTTGACGGCAACTCCTAGAGCAGCAATCAGGTTGATTGCTGCGTCAAATCAACGACTTGGAGCACCGAATCGGCAGCAGACCTCTCCAGAGGCAGCGCTGGAAACGCGTTCTCGCCTCGTGCAGACGCGTTTCCAGCGCTGCCGTTGCTGTCGGCAACCTGATCGGTGCTCCAGGATCCGCGCGTGGGGCGCGAACTCCGGAATCAGGTAGACTAGGGTTCCGGCGCCGCCAGGGGGCGCCATTCCCGGGCTCTGGTACCTCGCTGGTTCGAACGGCACCTCCGCCGACGCTGCGCCAGCCCCCGATCCTGGCGGCGTTTCAGCAGTCCGGTGGTCCGTGCACGCGGCCGGACCGTGGTCGATGCCGTCCCAGCCTATCCTGCCAGGTCTGGCTGGTAGTTGAGAGTCACCCAGCTGTTGGCGGGGGCCGTGAAGCTCAGCGTCGTACCATCGATACCGACGCTCATC
>JAFGBI010000436.1 GCA_016933275.1 Polyangiaceae bacterium
AGCTGCACCCGCGCTGTCCGGCGTCAGTCGTTCGCCCGGTTGCCCTCAGCCGACCTCTGGCGTATCGCTTGTTCGAGGGCTAGAGCACCGATCAGGTTGCCGACAGCAACGGCAGCGCTGGAAACGCGTCCGTGCGAAGCGAAAACGCTTTTTCAGCGCTGCCTCTGGCGTGGTCTGCTCCCCGTTCGGTGCTCCAGGTTGTTGATTTGACGCAGCAGTCAACCTGATTGCTGCTCTAGTGGGGCCGCCGGAGGTCCGCCAACGCGGCGACGGCCTCGCGATGGTAGCCCACCCAGCGCAGGGGGCCGGTGGCCTCCAGCCAGCGGACCGCAACGGGAACCGCATCGAAGACCTGGTGCGGGAACGGCCAGCCCGCGAGGGGCGTCAGCCCGGTGACGACGCCCCTCGCTGCGCCGGCGCGGAAGCCACCGCCTTCCTGTACGACCGCGGAAGCGCGAACGACCTGCTCCAACGAGCGGAGAAAGGCGGTGAGGGCGTCCCGGATCTCCGCGGTCGGCGCGAGGGCACGCTCCTCCACCACGGTGACGAGCCCGATCCCGTTCGGGTGCTCCGCGGCGAAACCGAGCCCGAGTTCGTGCAGGTACTTCACGGCCACGAGCCGCACTTCGTGCTTGAAGACGACGAAGAGGATGTCTCGCCACGAACCGCAGAGCGAGTTGGCATCGCTCGCGAGGAGCACGGGGCGATAGACGGGTTGGGCGTGAGCCAGCATGGGTCCGGTCGGGGAACAATCGCGACCCTGGAATCATGCGCCCAAAACGGCGTCTGCGAAAGATGCGCGAGTGTGCTCCGATGTGCTCTCGTGAGGTTGGCGTTCCCAATGCTGCGCGCCTGTTCGGAGGGACAGGCTCCGGCTACTCCAGAACCGCAATCTCGGCCACGAAGGCGTGCCGGGCGACGGCATAATCCCGATACTCGGCCAGCTTGGTGTCGATATTGCAGTCGACGCCGGCGGGAGCGCCCTCTGCCTCGTCTCGATCGAGCTCCGCGAGGGTCGCCGCAAGGAGCGGCTCGATGGTGGCGGGGTTGAGCAGGCTGCGGTTGAGCTCCTGGAGTCGCGCCACGTACTCGGCGCGATAGGCATGCAGGAAGGCGTCCTTGAAGTAGTTCCACAGACCCTCGCGATTGTCCGGATCCCCCTCTTCACCGATGTAGATGGAAGCTTCGGCGGATTGGTAGCCGCCCGCGGTCAGATCGAGATCCCAGGGGAGAATGTACCAGCGGGCATCGCTCCGGCGCTGGTAAAGATAGTAGTTGTGGAACATGTCGTCCCAAGCTCCCAGCCAGTTGTTGACCGCAACGTAGGTGAGCATGCGGTCGACGTCGAAATGGCTGGCGAGGAAGTCGCGAAGCTCGAAGTCCCCCTCGTCGCGCGCGGCGTGGAGCCCCTCGATGAGCGCGATGAGGTCGTCATGCCCCGCCCAATCCCAGGTCTTCCGCTCGTAGACGGCGGCGTATCGCTCCAAGCTCGAGTGGCCGCAAGCTTCGGGCAGGAGACGACCGTCGCCACAGTCGAGCAGGCCGGTCACTCTCATCGATCCCGCGGACTTGAAGAGGTGACCGATCGGCTCGTCGGTGCCCGCCTGATACGCCGCGACGAAGGATTCGTCGATCGCCCCGAGCTCCTGCATGTAGTGATAGTATCCGCCGTTCACCTGCAGCCGGACGAACCGGGTTGCCGGGCCGGCGAGACCGGCGCGCCGAAAGAGCTCGTAGCCGACGCTGGAGGTGATGCCCGGGCAGCCCTGAACGAGCTTGTTGAGCGTGACCTTGTTCGTGCCGTGGAACCGCGCGTAGCGCGGGAACTTGATGTGCCAGCTCAACGCCCGCAGCGGGCGCGGCCGCGCCGGAGCCAGGTACGGAAAGTCCCGGATCTCGTTCCCCCCGGTGCGATTGTACATGCTGCCTTGATAGCGGAGCCGCACGTCGTAGACGCGGCCTTCATGGACGAACACGCCGGGCACCTCCACGTCCCACGTGGGGGAGAGGTCGCAATCGGAGGTGCGACCATCGTCGATGTTGTCCCAGAGCTCGGTCCAGTCGTCCGGAGAGATGAACAGGTGATAGGTGCGAGTCGTCGTCGCGAGCTCGGGATCGACGAAGGCCCCGTGCCACCTGAACGGATCGCTCGGGCGCGGCGACAGGGGTTCCCCGTCCAACAGGACCCGATAGCGCACGAGGGAGCCTGCCGAGGCCGCCGGGATGACGGCCTCGAAGACGGCGTCGCCCAGCGGCGTCATCGCGATCGACTCGGTGGGCTCGTCGGCGACGGCGGGGTCATCGACGAAGTGCTCGAGCGTGAGAGCGCCCAGTCCCTCCGCGGTGCCGAGCGTGGCGGTCACGGCGATCGGGTCTCGTTCGGTGATCGGGAAGTGCGGCGTGGCGAGCGCGAGCACCACGGGCGGCGCGAGGTCACCGACCCCCGCGTTGACTCGGCCAGGGGTCGCCCCGTCGATCGGAGACGGCACCCAGCTCCCGGCCTCCGCGACGGGCATGGCGCAGCTCACACGCTCGAGGGAGACCCCACGGTAGCGATGGCTCTCGAGCGGCAAGAGCTCGGACGGCAGCCAGTCCTCACCCACGCCGAGGGCATCGGCAGCGACTGGCCAGGGCAGCTGGTCGCCGTAGGTCACGGATTCGGGGGTACCGGAGCGCCGGGCCAGCGTCACCGTGTCCCCCCCGTTGTCGAGGTCCCCCGAGAAGTCCCCGAACACCGGCGTCGCATCGAGGGCGTATTCCGTCACCCCAAGCAGAGCGTCCCGGTTCTTGGCCACGACCGCGTAGCCACCGGGAGCGATGCTGGCGTCGTTCGGGAATTCGAACTCGATCCCGCCCGTCAGGCGATACCCCTGCAGGCCCACCTCGGCGGTGGTCGGGTTGTGGATCTCGATGAACTCGTGGTCGTCCTCGAATGATTCCTCGAGGACCGGGTGGTACATGATCTCGGTGAGGCAGATTGGGGATGGAGCGTCGCCGTCACCCCCTTCGCCGGCGCAAGCACCGAGCGCGAAGACCGTCGCCGCGACCCCAACCCGGAAACGATGGATTTCCACGAAGGGCATAATACTTCATGCCAGCGGGATCGGCCGTGGGGAACCCGACCCAATCGACGAAACCGGCGGAGCTTGTCGCACCCTCGCTCACCCAGAGGCCTGCTACCCCGCCGCTCGCGCCGGTGGCAGCGAGAGCTCAACCGATCCCGAATCGCTCGGGATGCGCGGCGATCCAGTCCACGTAGACCGCGAACTCTCCCTGCCGGGGAAGCTCGCCAGCCTCGACGAGCTCTTCCAGTGCCCGCTTGATCTCCCCAACCTGGCGGGACGGTCGTAGCCCGAAGGCACGCATGATCTCGTCCCCGACGCCGCTCGGCAGCGGCGGGATCCGGGCGTCTTCGGCCGCGAGGCGCCGGATGCGGTCCTGGAGCTCCTTGATCGCGAAGAGGTTGCGCCGCTTCTTGGCGCGATGCTTCGTCGTCATGTCCGCCCGCGAGAGGAGCAGCAGCTCGTCGAGGTGCGGGGCGAGCTCACGCCCGAAGCGACGCACGGCGCTGTCGGTCCAGCTCGCTTCGTATTGACCGGCGCGTTGATGATGAAGGATCAAGAAGCGAACCGTCTCCCGAAGCCCCGGCTCGTCGTCGAAGAGGTGCTCGCGACGCGCGATCTTGTCGAACATCCGCGCGCCGACCTCCGGGTGGCCGATGAAGGTGATGTCACCGTTCTCCATCCGCCGCGTGCGCGGCTTGCCGATGTCGTGCAGGAGCGCGCTCCAGCGGATCGCCAAGCGCGGGACCGCCTGGATCACGACTTGCTTGGTATGGCGCCAGACATCCTTGTGCCGCCATTCGTAGTCGCTCAACCCCACCAGCGCCCTCACTTCGGGGAGCACCGCCTCGAGGACGCCCGAGCCGAGCAGCGAATCCAGCCCGAGGTCGGCGTGCCGACCGAGGAGGAGGCGGTCGAGTTGGGCACGGACCGCCGCGGCTCCCAGCGCCCGGAGGTCGTCGCGACTCACCCCGGGGGGCGGGCGCCCCCCCCCAGCACCGAGGGCACGGTCGACGGCGTGTTCGAGCGCTCGTCGGGCGAGCTCGGGGCGGGGATCCGGGAGCGGGGGGGCCAAGGGCCGATTCGTTTAGCAGTGGGCTGCCGGGCCGCAAGCGAGAAACCTCGTAGCGGACCGAGAGCGCCTCGGCCGTGGTACGGATCGACGTTCGCCACGACCGACCCCAAGCATACCTCGTGTCCCCCTCCCGACGGAACGAACCCCGATGTACCGAGTGACCACTGCGGTCCACGTCCACTTCTCCCACCATGTGCGCGGTCACTCTGGACCGTGCATCTCGCTGCACGGCCACACCTGGAAGTTCGAGCTCACGCTCGCGTCCCCGAGGCTCGACGTCGAGGGGTTCGTCGTGGACTTCGACCGGGTCCACGAGCTGGTGCTCGACCCCTGTCACCGTCTGCTCGACCACTCCCTGGCGCTGGGTCACGTCTCCTATGCGGAGAACGAAGCCGTGCTCGCGGCGCTCGGCGAGAACCTCCTAGGATCACGCCGAGAGACGCTGGGACACCTCGGCGAGGCGCCCTTTCACCTCGACGGGGAGCTCGGGGGAGCGAAGAACCTGCTCCCCGGCGGCATGAAGGTCGCGGTGTTCCCGTTCACCCCCACCTCCGAGCGCCTCGCCGAATGGTTCTTCGGGGTCGCCGCCCAGCGGATCGCGAACGCGGACGTCCGCGTGGTGAGCACGCGCGTCTACGAAAGCCTGCATCCCGTCGCGACGTACGCCGAATTCGTGCCCGGCTGAACGCTCGAGAGCACCGATCGGTCTGCCGACAGCAACGGCAGCGCCAAAAACGCGTCGGTGCGAGGCGAGGACGCTTCTCCAGCGCTGCCTCTCCAGATCACCGGCCGCGCATCGGCGACACTTGATGCGTCGGACCGACGACCGGAGCGGATTGGCGACCAGCAGGGACCGATGCGCGGCCGGTGATGGAGGAAGAACCCAGCGACTTCGATAGCGCGCTGAGCGCGAGGTGGTGGGCATCGAGCGACGTCTAGGCGAAGGGAGTGACGGATTCGACTTCGGCACCGGCCGGGGCGGCGGGTTTTCGGCTGCCGGCTGCGGTTCCGGCCACCACCGGGGATTCGGCCGGGACCTTCGGGACGGACTCGGTGGCAATGGCCTTCGGGGTGACGTTTCCCCGGGTGGTGTTGGTTGGATTCATGGTGACCTCCTGCGCCGCGTTGCAGCGACGGCTTCGCCCCCCTCGGCGCGAGTCTCATGACAGCGAACTGCCGAGGATCGCCGGGTCGCGTCGGAGCTGGCAGGAAAGGACCCGCGTCGCCCGGGTCCCACAGCGCAAAGCGGTGTGGGTGGCGGCGTGGGGCGCGAGCCCAAGGCAGAACCGCTGCTGCAACGCGGGCCCAGCCGACCACCACCGCCGAAATCCCCTTGCCACCACCGAAACCCCCTTGCCGCCGCCGAAACCCCCTTGCCGCCGCCGAAGCCCCGATCATGGCCGCTTCCCGTCCTCCGTCCGGCCATCGCGGAACGCCATCGGGTCGGCGAAACCCCTGTCCGCGCGATCCGCTGTCGCCGAT
>JAFGBI010000437.1 GCA_016933275.1 Polyangiaceae bacterium
GCCGGAGTGGAGCGAGTGCAGCCTGCTGCACGAGTCCACGGAGGACCACGGCCCGAGCCCAGCGAGGGAGCGCCGGAGGCGCAGTGCGCTAGAGCAGCAATCAGGTTCATTGCTGCGTCAAATCAATGACCTAGAGCACCGAACCGGCAGCAGACCTCACCGGAGGCAGCGCTGGAAACGCGTCCTCGCCTCGCAGGGATGCGTTTTCAGCGCTGCCGTTGCGGTCGGCAACCTGATCGGTGCTCTAGGAGGCGCGAGGCCCAGGATCAGGGTCTCCGCGTCCCGCCTGACCGTTGACCGCTGATGGCCCGGCCTGTCTGGTTCCGGCTCCACCGGGTTAGGTTTGTGATTTGACGCAGCAATTGACCTGGTTGCTAGCCTGGATGGGGCAGATCGATCCCGGGTCGCCCTCGCGTATGGCGCGGGCCCCAGCGGGTGGACCGGCGGGCCACACGAGCGCTCCAACGCCACGGAGCCACGGGACGATGGGCGCGGGGTTGTCGGATCGCTCTGCGAGAGGACCAACTCGGTCCTTTGCGGCGGGGGGCAGGGCCCCGTTCCCCGCGCCCGAACGGCCCGCTGGGGATGGACCGGGGGAGATCTTCCGATGGTCCCTGGACAAAATGTCATCGGTCAGCGGTCTCGGGAATGGCCCTTCCCCGTCATTGCTTGTCGGAACATGCCGCCCGGCCACGTCAACCCAGCCCCGTTGCGGCTTCCGGGGTCCCTGCGCTAAGGGACAGCACCAACAAGCACCCGATCGGAAGGAAAGCCCATGAGAGCCCCAATCATCGCCGTCGGCAGTCTCATCGCCCTTTTTGGGATCTGTGGCTGCAAGAAGAAAGGTACCGACGAACCCGCGGCGACGCCAACCGGTGAAACCGCCGCTCCCACCGTCACCGCTGAGCCAGCCACGGCCGAAGACGACCCGGACGACGACCCCAAACGAGGAAACATCAGCATCTCGGACGAGATCCGAAAGGCCTGCGGTATCTCCGATGCGGAGGCGTTCTTCGCATACGATTCCGCCAACGTCCGTCCCCAGGATCGGGCCGTGCTCAGGAAACTCGCCGACTGCTTCGTGACGGGTCCCCTGAAGGGCCGGCAGATGCGCCTCGTCGGCCACGCGGACCCGCGCGGTAGCGACGAGTACAACATGGTGCTCGGCAGCCGCCGCGCCGAGAACGTGAGGACCTCGATCATCGCCGAGGGCCTCCCATCCGACCGCGCCGAGACGACCTCACGCGGCGAAATGGAAGCTCAGGGCACCGACGAAGCCAGCTGGGCGCGGGACCGTCGGGTCGACATCGTCCTCGCTGACTGACTGCCTGACCGTTTCGGGCTATAGCCAAGCGCATGGTTCAGGGTACCCTGCCAGCCGAGGCTCGCATTTCCGGCCTCGATCCCATTTCGTTGGTCCAGCACGCCTCCGGGCCCGTGCTGGTGGTGCTGTGCATCCTCATGATGTGCTCGGTCGCCGTCTGGGTGATCTGGCTTCTCAAGGCGTTGCAGCTTGGGCGCCTCCGCAACGCTCAGCACTCGTTCGAGCGGGCAGCAGAAACGATAGAACGTCCGGACGATCTCGTCGCCGCCGCGCTGAGGCATCGGACCGCCCCGGGTGCCCGCGTCGTTCTCGAGCTGGCCAAGCGTCACGATGCCGGCGCCCCCGGCGCGAGCCTCCTCCTGGCGGTGGCGAAGCGCGCGATCGCGACGGAACAGCAGAAGGCGTCGTCGCTGATGCCGTCTCTGTCGAGCATCGCCTCGGCGTCCCCGTTCATCGGGCTGTTCGGCACCGTCGTTGGCATCATCAACGCATTCGAGCTGATCGGCATCGCCAAGAGTGCGTCGTTGCCCGTCGTGGCGCCGGCCATCGGCGAGGCGCTGTTCGCCACGGCCGTCGGACTCTTCGCGGCGATCCCGGCGACCATCGGCTATAACTTCGTCGACAAGCGCATCGGCGATCTGATCGAGGAGATCACGGCGTCGGCAGAAGCGTGGGTCGAGATCATGGCTGGGAGGGCCGTGGCAGGGGTGCGCACGCGACCCGGCGGCGGTGGTGAGCCCACCGTCGGAGCAGGGGAGTAGCGATGGGCGCGTTGGCAGGCGGAGGGCGGCGACGACGCGGTTTCACCGACATCAACGTCACGCCGTTCGTCGATGTCATGTTGGTGCTCCTGATCGTGTTCATGGTCACGGCTCCACTCCTGACCACCGGGCTTCGCATCGACCTGCCCGAGGTGCAAGCGGCAAACACCCCAGTAAAGGACAGCCGGCTGCTGGTGACCATCACCAAGGAAGAGCGCGTCCTCTTCGGCGATCGGGACGTGACGGACCGCATCGCCGAAACGTTCCGAGAGAGCGAGCGCGTGCAGAAGGAGCAGGAGCTCTACATCCGCGCCGACAAGAGCGCCCGCTACGGTATCGTTGCCACCGTGGTAGCCGCGGCGCGCCACAGTGGCGTGCAGTCCTTGAACCTCCTCGTTCAGCCGGAGATCGAGGAGGCTCTGAACAGCCAGGACGTCCCTCCCCCCGGCGCCACTGGCGTGACACCCGAGCCACCGACAACCGCGCCGACCACGCGCCGGCGCGGTGATGCGGTTGTCGCGCCATGACCCCTCCCCAACCGCTCCCGACCGGATACCACGGCGCGCTGGTACCGCCATTCACGGAGCTCGAGATCGCAGCGGCGGTGGGCGGGTCGTTCCTCATTCACGTCGTCTTCCTCGCCGCGCTGGTCGCGGTGGGGCTCCGCGCTCACATCCCGGAACCGGAGGCCCCGGCGGACCGGCCGGAGCCGATCGCGGTGAAGCCCATCCTCGATGAGCTGCCCCTGCTCAAGCTCGGCGGGAGGAAGCCGCAGAAGTACAAGCTCCCCGATATGTGGACCAAGCACCCTCCCATCCGGCGGCAGGAGGCGCGAAGCGCGCCCTCTCCGGACGCGAAGGACGATCCGCGAGCCATCCCGACGTCGAAGGTCGTTCGGGGAGACGCTTCTGCCCCTCCGCCCGATGCCGAGATCGCCAAGGAGGTGGACGAGCTCCAGCCCGACGCATCGGAGGAGGATGCCGCTGAGGCCACCGTCGAGGGAGAAGGGTCAGCCGACGGGGTGAAGGAGGGAACCGAAACGGATCCGCTCAAGGCGAGGGCGGTGAGCCAGTACACGATGAAGATCCTGAGCTGGTTCAACGCCCGCTTCTCGCCGCCGGGCGAGGGGGCCCCCTGCGCGGAGCTCAAGACGATGTCCACCTCCGTGTCTGCCAGCATCGGCGGCGACCGGACCGTCGTGGGCTACACGGTCACCCGCCCGAGCGGGAACGCCACCTTCGACGCGAAGGTGAGGTCTACGATGGACGTTATCGTCGGACAACAGCTGCCCCCGCCTCCACCGCTCTATCCCGACATCCTGGGCGCCTCTGTGCCCGTCACGTTCTCCGGAAGGAACGCGCCATGCGACTGAGCACCCTCTTCGGCTTCGCCGCGTTGACCATGGGGCGGGTGGCCATCGCCCAGCCCGCGCCGCCCGCGGACGAGAGCGTGCTGGGCGAGCTGATCGTCACCGGTCACGCGGAGGAGCACGTCACCCGCCTCGCGGTCCTCCCGAGTCTCGCGCCGGATCTCGAGGACGTGATCGTTCGCAGCGTGGTACGCCACGACCTTGAGCTCTCGGGCATGTTCGACATCGTCGCCGAGAAGGATGCGCCACCCGGCATGTACGGCTTCGACGACCCCGTGAACATCGATGCCTGGCGGAACCTCGGCGCCGAGGTGATCGTGAAGGTCGCTGCCCGAGGGCACCGGGGGGGCAGGATCCAGGTCCTGGGGCTCGCGTACTTTCTGAACGTCGGCAAGGACCCGGTCTACGAGAAGAGGCTCGTAGTGGAAAAGGCCGACGCACGGGTGACCGCGCATCGCATCACCGACGCTCTGCTCGGTGCCATCACCGGCCGCCCGGGGGGCTTCGCGAGCCGATTCACGTACAGCGGTCGCTGGGGCAAGAGCCGCCGAATCTTCACCCTCGACTCGGATGGAAATGACCTCCTTCCGGTCACCAACGACCAGGACACCTCGATCGCGCCAACCTGGGGACCGCGCGGGTCACTCTACTTCTCGACGAGCCGTAGCTACTCCCCCTTCCACCTAGTCTTGGCCGATCGCGGCGCGGAGCAGGCGGTGCCACTGTCCGTCACGGGCAGCGTCTTCGGCACCGCGTTCAATCACGATTTCACCAGGATCGCGCTCGCCATCTCCACCTCGGAGGGCAGCGCCATCTGGACGGGGAAGGCCAATGGCACGGAGCTGAAGCGGGTGTCCACCACTCCCGTCGCCACCCACCCCGTGTTCAGTCCTTCGGGGAAGCTTGCCTGGATCGGAGGCGATCCGGACACGTTCGGCTCCCAGCGGGTGTTCGTCGAGGGCCAGCCGGTGTCCCCTGCTGGCTTCACCGCCGCGGCGCCCACCTTCTGCGACACCGAGGACGGCATTCGTCTCGTCTACTCGGTCGGGGTCGGGGGTGACCGCGAGGATCTGGTGATGAGCGGCGAGAATGGAGGCAAAATCGCCCGCTTGACCCAGAACCAGGGGACAAACACCTATCCCGCTTGCAGCGTTGACGGGAGGCTTCTCGCCTTCTTCTCCACGCGGAAGCACGCCGAAGGCTCGCGTGGGCTCTACATGCTGTCATTGAAGCGGTGGGTCACCGCGCGGGTCTCGGGAGCCCACGGCGAGTCGCTGCGTTGGACCCCGCTGCCACCTGCCACCAAGCCGTAGAGCGCCGGGGCGACACCCGTCACGCAAAGACGCCGAGCAGCGCCATCACCAGCTGCGCGTCGCCCTCGATCACGAGCTGTCCGCTCATCATGAGCTGGATGGGCTGCAGCCGTCCTGACGCGAGCTCGACGATGTCCGCTAGCGCTACTCGGATCGTGCACACTGCTGCGTCCCCCCGGGGATCGCCTGGCCCGGGCGAGAGCAGTACTCGATGGTTGACGATGCCGTCGACGACCACCAGGGCGACAGCGCCCCGGAGCGACCGCAGTCTCTGGGCGCGAGACGCGTCCAGCGCGAGCAATCTAGGTGGCAGGGTGGCGGGCAGATTCGCCGCGGGCCCGCTCTTCACCGCGGGGAGCACGCGGCCGACGAGAAGCCGAAACGTCTCGGTCATCATGGTCAAGCGCGCGATCGCATCGGCCGGTACGCACTCTTCGACGACGACCCCACCGGACAGGAGCCGCACCCCGAAGGTCGACGCGGGGGCCTCAAAGCAGACCGCGATGCTCCCGGTGGAGCTGCGCGCGCCGAGCTGCGATGCGTGCGCCCGAGCGCGGAGCGGCAAGGCCTGGAGGAAGAACTCCCGCGGATCGGTGGGCCAGGGCGCCGCGATCACGGGCGCATCAGCTTGGTGATGAGGTGCGTCTCGAGGGCGCCCAACAGGCCGAACTGTACGCCGAACCCATCCGCCTTCGACCAACGAACGATGGCCGGGATCCGCGATGGCCGAGCACCACCGGGGAGCTGGGCGATGACGGTGATCCTCGCGTCGAATGGAAGCTGGGTGCTGGCCGACACGAACATGCCGCCAACCCCTATGTCGCGTCCTTCGCCCTGGAACGTCCTGCCGTCGGAGAGCTCGCAGGTGACGGGGAGGCTGATGCTAGCGCGCGCGTGACTCCGCTTCTCTTGCACGACTGGCTCCGAAAGGTTTGACGGGTCGCCCCTGGGTGACCCACACCTGAGGCGGGCGCGTCCATCGTGGGCAGGGCAACCATTACCTGTCAAGCTTGGTCCCGTGCGGAGCGTCATTCCGCAGAACCGAGGTTGGCGGGGGCAGCTCGAGGGCTGGCAGCTCGGCGTGGTGGCGGTCGGCATCGCTGCGACAACGGCGGCTTTGCTCGCACCCCTCGGTGCCGAACCGAGCTTCCTCCCCGTTCCGGTGGTGGATCGAAGGGAGCAGGCATACGTGGCAGCGCACGACCACGCCGACGCGTTGGCGGCCGGTGCCACCGGGCTGCCGTTCGACGTCCGGGTGGTCGGGGAGCGAATGAGGCGGTTCGGAGCGGCGAGCGCGGACGAAATGGGTGGGGCGGCAACGGTGGAGCTGGCCGAGTTGCGCGCAGCCCTGGTGACGGCCCGAAAACGGCACGGGGACGCAGCGTTGCTCCGGCTTCGCGCGGTACAGACCGAGGCCTTCCTTGCCGCGGTGCGGCGGTGGGAAGCGACGGGGCGAGTGGACCGTGAGCTCGATGAGCTCGGCGGGGATCTGGTGCGAACCGCTCACGCGAATTGCTGGGTCGATGGAGGGCGGTTGGTCCTCACCCCGGCAGAGCGCCGGACGTTCTTTCGCATTCGCTGGGCTGAGCTCGCCAGCGTCAGGGACACGGTCCCGTTCGCACCGAGCTTGAACGATTGGCGCGCATATTTTCGTTTCCTCCTCGAGCATCCGGAGCGGTCTCCATCCTCGGGTGCTGGATCCCCGCCACGGGTCCCCAGCGCGGTCCGTCTACTCGGCTACGTCGAGGCCCTCGCGCGGCGGGACCCCGACTACCCAGCGCTCTTCGCGCGGGGCGTGATCCTGCATCGGTTGGGGCGCTACGATACCGCGGGGGCAGCGTTCGGTGCGTACCTCGACACGGCGGGGGAGTCGTCGCTCCGCGCTTGGGCACGCAACCACCTCGTGTCCTCTCGCGCCCTGGTTCCGCCCGACGATTTCGAACTCTAGCCTGGCGCGCGGTTGGGCGCGTGCCACACCTCCGGACCCATGACCGATCACGGCCTGCTCGATGATGTTGCGTCCCGCTTCGAGCTCCCCGGTGATCGACCCGTTCTGGCGCTCGAGGCCCTGGTTCGCCGAGCGGCCGGGCAACCGGGCATTCACCCGGTGGTCCACGCCGAGGGTTGTGCGAGTGCGTTATTGGCGACGGGCTTCGGCCGGCGACGAACGGGGCCGATCCTGGTGGTGCTACCGGATCCCGACGCCGCTCGTCGGACGGCGGCGGATCTCAACGCGCTCGCCGCCGGCCTCCCGCTCCCCCCGCCCCATGACCAGCCCCTCGGAGCAGGTGAGGAGCCGCTGCTGCTGCTTCCGTCGGAGACGACCCCGTACGCCGAGGTGCACCCCGATCGGCGCGCGGCCATGACCCGCGCCAGCGCGCTCTTCCACATCGCTGCGGGTTTGCCTTGGCGGTTCCTGGTAACGACCGCCGCGGCACTCGTCCGTCGGGTGGCACCCCCATCCGTGCTCGCCGCCGCCGGGGTGCTGATCGAGTGCGACCGTGAGCTCGACCTCGGCGATACCGTGGCCAAGCTCGTCGCCGCCGGATACCTCCGAGTCCCGGTCGTGGAGGATCCCGGCAGCCTCGCTGCCCGCGGCGGACTGTTGGACGTCTGGCCCCCGGGCGCCGCCGCACCGCTACGCATCGAGTTGAACGGCGACCTGGTGGCCGCAATGCGCTGCTTTCATCCCGACACCCAGCGCACGAGCGCCAACCTCGAGCGTGCCTGGCTCGCACCGGCCCGGGAGGCAATCCTCACCGCAGAGGGGGTGGGGCGGGCCCAGCGCCTGGTCCGTGAGCTCTGCGACCAACGGAACCACCCCTCCACCAGGGCACGTCAGCTGATCGAGGACGTCGCCACCGGCCGTCCGTTCTTCGGTGCCGAGGCATACCTCCCCGCCTACACTGCCCTCGTCCCGCTCTTCACCTACTTCGACCCGTCAACGGTCGCCGTGGTGGACGATGGCGTTGCCGTGCTGCGGGCACTTCGCGCCGAGCTCGACGCCGCGTTCGCGGAGGAGGCGCGGGCCCGCGAGGCCCCCGTGTTCCCACGACAGGCGCTGTACGTGGAGGAGGCTGAGGTCGACCGCTTCTTCGCCCAACGTCCGACCATCGTCACCCACCGCACAGGAGTCGCTGCCGGAGTGCCGACCGCACCGCTCGAGGCGCTGGCGATCGTCCCCGTCGACGCCCCTTCGCTGGCAACCGCCGACCACGAGTCCTTGGCACGGGCGGTGAAACAATCAAGATCCACCCTCGGAAGACAGGCAACGCTGGAACCGCTGCTTCGGCGGCTGACCGCGTGGCACGATCGTGGACTCGTGGTCGCCATCACTGCTCGGACTGGAACCCAGGCCGAGCGGGTCGCGGCCCTGCTCAGACACCATCGCGTACCCGTGGCGGTCGGGACCGGAGTGGCGGTCGAAGACGCGGACGACGAGGATCGCGATCACCTCTCGGTGACGGGCTCGGGACCACGTCCACCCTCGGGGCAAGCCAGGAGGTACGAGGCGGGAGCAGTTCGCGTCGTTGCCGCACCGCTCGCCCGTGGGGTGGTCGCACTGGGCGAGGGCTTCGTGCTCGTTACGGAGGAGGAGATCTTCGGCCAGCGCGCCCATCGCAGGGCCGCCCCGCGACGCGCCGCACGCGCGGTGCTCGAGGATCTCCGGGCTCTCGCTCCCGGCGATTTCGTCGTGCACGTGGAGCACGGAATCGGTTGCTATCTTGGCCTGGAGCGCCGCAAGGTCGGCGCCACGGCGCTCGAGCTCATCGTGGTCGAGTACGCTGGTGGCGACAAGCTGTTCCTCCCGGTCTACCGCCTCAATCAGATCCAGAAGTACGCTGGCGGTGACCGTCAACCCCGGCTCGATCGCCTCGGCGGACAGTCCTTCGCGAAGACCAAGGCCAAGGTCCAGCGTCGCGTTCGGGCCATGGCGGACGACCTGCTGCGCCTCTATGCGGAGCGCGCGCAGGTGGCGAAGCTCCCCCTGCCGCCGGCGGATGACGACTTCGCCACCTTCGAGGCGACCTTCCCGTTCGAAGAGACCCGGGACCAAGCCCTCGCGATCGACGAGGTCATGCGCGATCTCACCAGCACTCGGGTGATGGACCGGCTCGTGTGCGGGGACGTTGGCTTCGGCAAGACCGAGGTCGCGTTACGGGCTGCGTTCCGCAACGTGGCCGCTGGCCGTCAGGTGGCCCTGCTCTGTCCCACGACCGTCCTCGCGCAACAGCACTACAACACCTTCGCGACCCGGTTCACGGACTACCCCTTCGTCGTCCGCGCGTTGAGTCGTTTCCAGTCGCGCGGCGAACAACACGCGACGCTGAGGGGGCTGAAGGCGGGTTCGGTCGACGTCGTCATCGGGACCCACCGCCTGCTCTCGAAGGACGTACACTATCGGAACCTCGGCCTCCTGGTGATCGACGAGGAGCAGCGCTTCGGGGTCGCCCACAAGGAACGGATCAAGCAGCTTCGCGCCAGCGTCGACGCACTGACCCTGAGCGCCACTCCGATCCCGCGCACGTTGCAGATGGCGGTGGGCGGACTCCGGGACATGTCGCTCATCACGACGCCCCCGGTGGATCGGCGAGCCATTCGGACCGTCATCACCCGGTTCGAGGACCAGGTGGTGCAGGAGGCCGTGCAACGCGAGCTATATCGTGGAGGGCAAGTCTTCTACGTCTACGGCCGCATCGAGGGCCTCTACGACCGCGCCGAACGGCTCCAGGCGCTGGTGCCAGAGGCGAGGATTGCCGTCGTACACGGAAAGCTCAGTGAGCACACCCTGGAGCAGGCCATGGTGGATTTCGTGGGGGGTCAATACGACGTGCTCGTCGCGACGGCGATCATCGAGAGCGGCATCGACATCCCCCGTGCGAACACCATCCTCGTCGATCGTGCGGACCTCTTCGGTCTGGCGCAGCTCTACCAGCTCCGCGGACGGGTCGGGCGTTCAAGCGAGCGGGCCTACTGCTATCTCCTGGTGCCGCCGCCGACCCAGATGACCGATGATGCGAGGAGTCGTCTCGAGGCCCTCGAGCGGCACACCGAGCTTGGTTCCGGGTTCACCATCGCCACCCTCGACCTCGAGCTGCGTGGCGCCGGGGAGCTGCTGGGGGCCGAACAGAGCGGCGTCACGGCGACCGTCGGCTTCGAGCTCTTCTGCCAGATGCTGGAGGAGGCGACGCGCGAGCTCCGCGGCGAGTCTGTGGTCCCCGAGGTCGAACCCGAGCTCAGCTTCGACGTGGAGGCGCTCATCCCCGAGGACTACGTGGCCGAGGTTGGGGTGCGGCTATCGATCTACAAGCGCCTCGCCAGCGCGATCGACGAGGCGGAGGTCGCCGAGATCGGGGCAGAGATGGAGGATCGTTTTGGGCAGGCGCCGCGAGAAGTGCAGCGCCTGGTGGAAATGATGCGGGTGAAGACGGAACTTCGACGTCTGCGCGTCCTCGGGATCGAGGCAACGGCGCGAAACGTTCACCTCTTCTTGCGCGATGACACACCGCTCGATCCGCAGAGGATCGGCCGACTCCTGGCTCGCCGCGGTTCACCATACCGGCTCTCGCCGGACGGACGGCTGACGCGACGTTTCTCGGATTCGGAGGCGCCCCCGGACGGGATCGGCGCTGCCGATGCGATGCTCCAGGAGCTCGCGGGATTCGTTGGGGAGACGCCGGTCCCGCTGCCGTGACTCTGCGTCAGGACCCGGCTCGATCCGTCAGCGGGCCGTATTTCCTAGCGAGGGACAGTCCCGCGACCCAGACACGGCGGCGGATCGCGCCCGCGCTAGAGCACCGATCGGGTTGCCCACAGCAACGGCACCACCGGAAACGTACCCATGCCCAGCGAGGACACGTTTCCAACGGCGCCTCGGGCGACCTCTACTGCCGGTTCGGTGCTCTAGGTCATTGATTTGACGCAGCAATCAACCTGATTGCTGCTCCAGGTTTCCTCTTGGCGGGGGAGGCGAGCCGAGGTGATCGGCGAATGGATGGCAGACGCGCGCGGGGACCGCAGACCCAGGGGACCCTCCCCGGAGGAAGCAACGCGCGTGCCAGCCGATCCGTGACTCGGCCGGGGGCACGAATCCGTTGGGGGCACAGGTGAAGGTCGGGGGAGGGGGCCGGCGCTGCCCGCGGCTCGCCAGGGTCTGCGCTGCGCCGGCATGGCAGGCCCATGGAAGCGCGAGGAAGTCCGCGCGCGTGGTCGCGGACTCCGCGCTGGAAGCTAGAATGGCCTGGCCATGAGCGGCAACAGCTTCGGACAGTCCTTCCGGATCACCACCGCCGGCGAGTCCCACGGCCCCGCCAACGTGGTCATCATCGATGGCTGCCCACCGGGGCTGCCGCTCGGCCTCGAGGATCTCCTGCCGGATCTGGCGCGGCGCCGACCTGGACAGAGCCGCTTGGTGACTCAGCGGAGAGAGTCCGACGCGCCAGAGATCCTCTCTGGCGTCTTCGACGGCCGAACCACGGGCACCAGCATCGCAATCCTCGTGCGCAACGAGGATCAGCGAAGCCGCGACTACTCGGACATCGCCATCAAGTACCGCCCGGGGCACGCGGATTTCACCTACGATGCGAAGTACGGCCACCGGGACTACCGAGGCGGCGGGCGCTCGAGCGCTCGAGAGACGGTGGCCCGTGTCGCAGCGGGAGCCGTCGCCAGGAAGCTTCTCGCGACCGAAGTGGGGATCCGGATCGTGGCGTACGTGCGTCAGATCGGCTCCATCGTGGCAGAGATCGCGGATCCGGAGAAGGTGACGCTCGAGGCAGTCGAGACGCTCCCTGATGGTTCCCCCAACGTCGTAAGGTGCCCCGATCCCGTGCGAGCAGTCGAGATGATTTCTCTCGTCGAGCAGGTCCGGAAGGACCAGGACTCGATCGGCGGGGTGGCCGAGATCGTTGCCACCAACGTCCCGGTCGGGCTCGGAGAGCCCGTCTTCGACAAGCTCCGCGCCGATCTGGGGAAGGCGCTCTTCAGCCTCCCTGCAGTGATCGGGGTGGAAGCCGGGATCGGGTTCGCCGGCGCGGTCCTCCGGGGCAGCGAGAACAACGATCTCTTCTACGCCGAGCCGGCGGCGGACGCGGCTGCACCGGTGCGCACGCGCACCAACCGGCATGGTGGCGTGCTCGGCGGGATCAGCTCGGGCATGCCAGTCGTGCTCCGGGCGGCGGTGAAGCCGACGAGCAGCATCTCGCTCGAGCAGGAGACCGTGACGCGCACAGGCGAGACCACCACGATCCGCACCGGGGGCCGCCACGACCCGTGCCTGCTTCCCCGTTTCGTTCCCGTGGCCGAGGCGATGGTGGCGCTTGTCCTCGCCGACCACTGGCTTCGCCAAAGGGCGAGCGCAAGGGTTTGAGCAACGGCCGTCCCGCACCTTCGCCGGGGTGCTTCTCTGGTGGCCTCCCTGGGGATGGTCAGCGGCGCACGGGCTCTCGCGCGATGCGCAGTCTCGTCGCCCGTCCATCCCGCTCCACCGTGATGATCACATCCGTCCCTATGCGACCGGATAGGCGTGCCCGCGCGTCGTTCATGTCCTCGACTTCGACCCCATCGACCTCGAGGATGAGATCACCGGCGCGAAGCCCTGCGCGTTCGGCCTCGCTCTCGGCGCTGACCTGAACGACGACGACGTCGGACGGATCGCCCCGCTCGCCCAGGGTCACGGCGAGGTTGCCGCTGGCGGGCGGCTCGTCTTCACCCGCTTCCTCGTCCAGGGTGATGACCACGCCGGTCAC
The DNA here is from genome assembly GCA_016933275.1 of Polyangiaceae bacterium. Taxonomy (GTDB): domain Bacteria; phylum Myxococcota_A; class Polyangia; order Polyangiales; family Polyangiaceae; genus JAFGBI01. The sequence continues at coordinate 12,516 of JAFGBI010000437.1, forward strand.
CGTGCGGCCAGCGGCCACGGTGGCAGTGCTGGCTCCGCGCCCCACGTTGGCTGCGTAGGCCTCGAGCCCCACCTCCCCGGGCGAGAGCGCGTCGAGCACGAAATGCCCGGCGGCGTCCGTCAAAGCGATCCCGGGCGGGAGCTTGCCCGCCGGCAGGAAGCTCGGGACGATCCCGACGGCGACGCGTGCGCCCACCACCGGTTTCCCGCTGGGGTCTCGCACGACTCCCTCGATGACCCCGGGCTCCGTGAGATCGACGGTGGGGAGCACGAAGGGTCGGTCTTCGCGGGTGGTCCGCTGAACGGTAACGTCGATTTCGCGGGTTGCGTGCCCTGGGTGACTGACGACGAGCAGGGCAGGACCGGGGGGTATGTCGTGAAGCTCGTAGCGCCCCTCGCGGTCGGTGACCGCCGCGAACCGCTGCCCATCGGTCACGATCGTGGTCCGGGCGCCCTCGACCGGAAACCGGCCGCGAACGGCGGTGACCTCGCCGCTCACCAGCACCCCCGCGGTGAGCGTGACCCGCACCTCCGCAGGCACGGCCTCGATGCTCATGGTGCCGCGCGTGAGTCTCATGGCCTCAACCACGAAGGTGAGGGCTCTGCCGCGCGCGTCCTCGAACTCGGCGCGACCGTCGGCATCGGTGAAGCGCGTCTCTCGGAACGGGGCAGCTGGATCGGCGCCGAGCGCGCTCACCTGCGCGCTGTCCACGGGGCGGCCGGTGTCGTCGACGACAAGCACGCGCACGGGTTCCCGCGGCGCGGGGAGGATCCATTCGATCTTCGTCGTGCTGTCCGCAGGCACGGTGAGTGTCCGCGCGAGGACCGTTCGGGCGGGATCCTCGGGCCGCGAGAGAGAGAGCGTGACCTCCGCCGGAATGGCGGCAAATGCGAAGGTCCCGTCATCGGCGGTAAAGGTGACGACCTCGGTGGTGCCGCGCACCGCAACGACCTCGACCCGCGCGCCGGCTACGGGGAAGCCTCGATCGTCGACCAGGCGTCCTTCGAGGTTGCCCCCGACCTCGAGCGTGACGCGCACCTCCGTGGTCCCGCCGGGAGCCAGCACCACCGGATCGCTGATCCCCTCGACGTAGGCAGGGTGGCGCACGAACGCACGGATGCGACCGGGGGTCACGGGCACGGCCGAGAACCGTCCATCAACGCCCGATACCCAGGACCGCGCACCGACGTCTTTCGCGAGATCGAGGTCGAGGGTGGCGAAGGTCAGCGGTTCGGAGCCCGCCCGGGGGATGGGGGGGACCGGACCGGGCATCACCCCCAGCTCTCCGGCAGGCACTAGGGGCAACGGACCCGCGAGCGACCAGCCGAAGTGGAGGCGCTGAAAGCTCTGTGCGCCGGGGCTGTCAGCGACCGGCATCCCATATGGGTCGGTGCCGATCACCTCGATGGTCGCACCATCGATCGGTCGTCCCCGAGCGTCGACCACCTCACCCTCCAGACGCGCGGCGCGGAGGAGAGCGATCCGTACCACCTCGTCGAGCAGATCTGGCACGGGCACCCCCGAGCGGGCGACGAACCCGTCGGCACGAGCTGACACCGATGCTGGTGCGATGGGCAACGGTCCAAGGCGAACCTTGCCGTCCGTGCCCGTCCTCCCCCGTTGGGGAAATGGACCGAGACCGTCCTCGACGACGACAACGTCAGCGTTGGGGACGCCCGTGGCGGCCTCTCCTTCGCCGTCGCTCACGAGCACGGTGACGAACCGTCCCGGGCGCAACCGCAGGGTGACCGCCTCGTGAGCGCTGGGTCCGAGCGCGAGCCCGAACACCGTGTCCGACACCTCGCTGCCGAGCGTGGCGCGGAGGTCGTAGCTCCCGGTGAGCAGCCCCGCCACCCGAGCATGTCCGCCAACGTCGGTCGGGACACGCCGGGGGGGCCAGAGGCGGGAGCCAACCAAGACGACCGTGGCCGCGGCCGCGGGAGCACCATCGGGACGCTCCACACTCACCTCGAGGACACCGAGGGGACGGAGGGTCACCGAGAGACCCCCACGAACACCGTGGCGGGTCACTGTCTCGAAGCCCGGCGCGGCCACGGTCACCAGCCATGGCGCCGCGTCTAGGTGGTGGAACCGAACGGTGCCGTCAACCTGGGTGAGCGCGCCGTGCGGGAGCGGGTCGTTCGCGGTGACGAGCACGGTCACCCCACCCAGTGGGTTGCCGTCTGGATCGCGGACAGAAACGGCAAGCCCGAGTCCCAGCTCGAGGTCGAGATCGACCGAGGTCGTTCCCAGTTCGAGCGTTAGCCGCCGCGACGCCCGGGCATGGCCGTGGGCCTCCAGGATGAGCCAGACCTCGCCTGGCGGTAGCCCGGAGAGCTCGACACGCTCGTCCAAGCAGACGACGCGCCGACTCACCTCGAGGTACCGCTCGTCCTTGGTCGGGGCGTAGACACGAGCCGTCGCGGTACGCCCGACCCCTCCCTCGGCGGACCGGACCAGGAGGGCGATCGCGGCCCCCACCTGGGTCGGAGCGGGACCCTCCATCCCTTCCCCAGGCGTCGGGAGGTGCAGGCGCCCATCCGACAGCCCCCACACGGCGCTAAGACAGGTGAGCCATGCGAGCCAGACGATCCACCGTTCGACGAACGGGCGATTGCGACTGACCGAACGCCTTTCCATCGAGAGCACAATAGCGCGGTCACGGCCGTGAGGGAGCAGGGGATGTCCGCTGGGCAACAACCGTTGCAGGGCGAGACGTCACCGTTCGTGGGTCCGCCTCGAGCTTGGGGTGGAGCGGACACGAGCCCGTAAGGTCAAGCTCTGCTAGGCTCCATGGTGTGGCTGGATGCGCTCGGTTCTCGCCGTTGATTGCCGCGGCGACGGTCCTCGCGGTCGCGGCGTGCGACCGAGGGGATTCGTGGCCCGGCGACGATCTCGGCACGAACAACGCTCCAGATGCGGGCCTGGTCTTCGAGCCCGCGGAAGGACCGCCTCCCCTCGGAGCGGTAGGGTACTGCGGGAATCAGCTCATCCAGACGCGCGACGACACGGCTAACCTCTACTTCGTGATCGACGCCTCCGGCAGCATGACGGAGAGGCTCCCGGGGAGCGAGCATAGCCGGTTCGATAGTGTGCGGCTCGCGATCGCGGACGTCCTGACGGCGGTGGGACACAGGGTTCGCTTCGGCGCGGCCGTGTTCCCTGGCGGTCCAGGGTGCACCCCCGGCGTTGAGGTCTTCCCGACCCGAAGCGGAGATCCGGCGAGCTTCGGGGCGACCGGGACCATTGGCCCCGTGCTCGCGGACCTGCTGAACGAGCTCATCCTGCAACCGCCGGGGAGCGGGACTCCGCTGTCCGCGACCCTGCAGGCCTTGACGCAGGAGCTGCTGAGGTTGGAGGGAGCGGTCTCCGTGGTCATCGCTACGGACGGGCACCCCAACTGTAACCCCGACGCACGCTGCGAGATCGACACCTGCTACTACAACATGCTCGGCGAGTCTCTGCCAGACGGCCGCAACTGCGACGACTCGCTCAACTGCTGCGATCCCGACCTCGTCGTGGAGGAGTACGCATTCAGCGGGCCCACCCAGTGCGTGGACGGCCCCGCGACGATCGGGGCCGTCCAGGCCCTCGCCACCGCCGGCGTTCGTACCTACGTCCTGGGGCTGCCCGACAGCTTCGCCTTCGAGCCGCTCCTCAACGCCCTGGCAATCGCCGGGGGCACCGGGCGCGGCGGGGACCAGGAGTACTACCCCATCGACAACGCCACGACGCTCTCCGAGCGGCTCCGCGAGATCGGCGCCGACGTTGCGGTGACCTGCGAGCTCGCTCTGGAGTCGGCGCCACCCGACCCAGAAATGGTCAACGTCTATCTGGACCGCGAGATCCTCGCGGCCGATCCCGAGAATGGATGGGTGTTCGCCGGAGAGGCCGACCTTGAGCTCCGTGGTGATGCCTGCGCGCGTCTGGAGCGGGGCGAGGTCCTGAACGTGCAGGTCGTTGCGGGATGCCCGACCGAGATCCGGTGAACAGGCGTGCCGCACGAGCTCGTTCGATGCCCACCCCGGGGAGGACGCCGAGAAAGACCACGCCCGGTTCGATACGGCATCGGCGTGGGCGCACCGACGTCGGCACCCCTATGAAGGACCTGCTGCTCCAGCTAGCATCACGACCCGTGAGACAGGATCCGGAGCTCGAGGCGCTGCGGCAAGAGATCGACACCCTCGATCAGAGGATCCTCGATCTCGTCGCGGCACGAGTCCGGGTGGTGTTGCGGGTAGGCGAACTGAAACGTCGCGTGGGACTGCCGGTCTACGATCCGGACCGGGAGCGGAGGATGCTGGAGCGGTTGGAACAGGCGTCAGCCCCGCCGCTCGATCGCTCGACCGTACGCCGGATCTTCGAGCGTCTCATCGACGAGTCGCGCCGCATCGAACAGAACCGTTTCGACCGTTGACCTCGATCCCAGCTGGCGGCCCATGTTCCCGAGCCTCGTCGTGTGCGGTACCGGGGCCGGGGATCAGTGGAGGGTGTGCCAGCGACCGTCGTGTTCTACCTTGGGGACGGCTGCCGATGCGATGGCGTTCTCCTCCAGCGCGGCGCGGCGCGGCGGCTGCGCGATGATCACGTGCACCCGCGGCGGTGCGGCGGCGCTGGCGAGCGTCGCCTCGCGCTGGCGAGCGTCTTCCGCTGCCTCCTCCCGCGCCCATCGCTGGAAGGTGACCTTCGCCTTCGCCTCGCGCCGCTTCCACGCCCAACCCATGAGCGCGAACGCGAACAGCCAGACGGCCCCGCTGCTCAGCAGGATGGGCCAGAACGTGTAACGTCGCGCGACGTCCTCACGCCACTGGCCTTCGAGTGCGTCACGGTCAACGCCATAGGCGTCGCGGAGAGCAGTGTCGAACGGCTGTCCGCTGCGGACCCGCTCGACCAAGGCGGCGAATCGTGCTTGATCCTGACGCCGAACGAGAAACCGCACGACATCTGCCGCCTCCGCATAGGCCACGTCGGTGACCGTCAGTTCGACGGGGAATGTACGGTCGAGGGTCGCGAGTGGAAGCAGACGGTTCGCGAGAGTAGCGGTCCAGAGCGTCTGCAGGCGTACCAGACTCGCCTCACCGGAGGCATGTACGGCGAATCCCTCGTTGAACCAGCGGGGCACATGGTAGCCCCCCGCGGCATCGTATAGGGCAACGTGCGCGAGCTCGTGACGGAACACTTCCATGAGGTCGTGTCGTTGGTTGGGATAGCTCGGCTCGATCGTCAGCAGCACCAGCCCGAGCTCCGAGTAGGCGACCCCCGAGGCATAGCCTGGGACCGGCGCCCCCTCTGGGGCCAGAGTCGCCATCTCCACCCGAGTGCGTGCGACCCGCACCTCGACCCGGTCGAGAACTGGGTGGTCGAATCGACGGGAAAGCTCGGCACGGAACCCGTCGGCAGCGGAGATGATGGGCTGCACCCGATCCCGGGTCGCCCGGGGGTAGGCAAAGTGGATCCATCCACCATCATGGGTGTTGTAGCCGGCAGGAAGCGCCGGCATCTCTAGGGTTCCCGAATCGATGGCCGGAGCATCGCCTGGGCGAGCACCTTCCCCCTTCTGGGTGGGAGCGGGCCGGGCGACCTCGGTGGTACCAGTCCGAACGGCAGGGCTACCGTCCGACGCCCAGCTTGGCCCGCTCAGACCGAGAAGGCCGAGAAGGCCGAGAAGGCCGAAACAGAATGTAAGCGCGACCTGCCGCAGCCTCGCCCAAGGCGGAAACGGGGCATCTTTCCCTGGGCGGCGCTCGGGAGCAAACCGAGTGGGACGGAGGTTTTGGGCAGCAGCGGGACGCATGAGCACACCGACCGACGCCAGCTGTCGGGGTGATTGAACCTAAGTATGACGCTACCCGGCGTCAAACGACACCACGGGCTCACCCGAGGCCGAGGACCGCAAGCCAGGGCGCGACCCGAACGGCCGCGACACGCGAGGCGGGGTCCATGATCGCGACCGTGATGGCGGCCGCGGGGGGCCCCGCGAAGAGGCCCAGCGACCAGGTCGGACGCATGCTCGGCAGTCCCCTGCCCCGCCCGAGCGCGGCGGCGAGACCGAAGACCAGCACACCGTGGATGACGAGCGACCGGGAACCGCCCTCCCCCATGGCGAGCGCGACGCCTGCCGCCCCGAGGCCACCGATGACTGCAGCAGCCAGGGCCGTCGACTTCGCGACCGTGGTCGCTAGCGACGGGCGTCGGTTGGCTGCCTTCACGGTCCGGTGCACGAGGACCAGCGCGACGAGGTAGAGCGCGGCGCCCAACGCGGCCACCGTAGCTGCACCGAGCGGTCGATGGTGCGTCGCCTCCTTGGTCCCGGCGACGACGGCAGCGAAGGGAGCGACGGCGAGGAACGGCGCCACCCAGAGCCACCACGGTGCCCGCATCAGCCAAGCGGCGCGGAAGGAGGTCGTGAGCGCGCCGAGGACCAGCGTCATCATCCCCCAAACGATGACGCCGGCACCAGCGGGCGCGGGGCCTTGGGTGACGGAAGCAATCGCGGGCAGCGCCGCCACCAACGCGGCCGGGGGGCAAAAGGCAAGAACGGAGGCGGGAGGCGGGCTCGGGGACCGAGACGGCTCCGACCCAGCGAGGGTCGAGGAATCCGACCTCATCGCGCCTCGAGCTCGTAACGGAGACGTCGACCGAGCCGCTCTGGAACGCGACCGTGGCTGATGAACCAGCCCACGGTACGGCGCAGTGTTTCGGTCAACGGGCGGCGAACGTACCCCAGCATCCGCTCGGCCTTGGCGCTGGTCACCCAAGAGTAGCGACCGTAGCGCCCTCTCGCCATGCTCCGCGTGAGGGCAGGTTCCCGACCAGTCAGGAGAGCTCCAACCTCCATCACCCGAGCCAGGCCGAGGACCATCCAGAGGGCGGGTGCAGGGCGCGGCGGCGGCAGCCCCGTGAGCTCGGAGAGCATGATGATCAATCCTTCGTAGGTCACGTTCTCACCGCCGAGGATGTAGCGTTGCCCTGGGACGCCTCTCTCCATCGCCATCAGATGGCCGCGCGCCACGTCATCGACATCGGCAACACTCGCCCCCCCCGGAGGAGTCGGCGTGCGAAACCGGGCGTTCAGATAGCGCGCGATCATGGCTCCCACGGGCGTGGGACGGCGATCCCCAGGACCCGCGAGGCCCGAAGGCATGACGACCACCACTGGGAGTCCGCGCGCCGCTGCCTCCTCGGTGACGGCCAGCGCGCGGCGCTTCGCGAGCGCATAGAGATCGGGCTCCGGACCCGTAGACACATGGGCTTCGTCCATCAGGACGGCTTCCGCGGTAGTGCCGAGGACCGCCACGCTGCTCGTCACCACCACACGCTCGAGCGCTCGAGCGGCCGCAGCACGGAGCACGCATCGCGTGCCCTCCGTTGCGGGATACAGGATGCGTTCCGGTCGCGCGTCCCAGTAGCGGAGCACGCTCGCCAGATGGTACATGCGATCGCAGCCTGCGAGCGCCCGATACACGGTGTGTTCGATCGTCACGTCACCGAATGCGAGCTCGAAGCGGTCGCGCGGAAGACCCGCGAACGCATCGAGGCGCGCCCCGGGACGAACGAACGCCCGTACCCGCTCCCCCTCGGCGGCGAGCAGCCGCACGAGGCGTGCTCCGACGAATCCCGAGGCACCGGTGACGAGCACCCACGGCTTTGGGCTCATGGTGCCCCTTGGTACCACCCGACGCTCGTGGCGTCAGCCCGCGGCCAAGGCACGCAGCCGCCCAAATGGACGTTCGCGCCGAGGCGGCAGAGACACGCTGCCCCTGCCCACGCCGTCGCGGGATGGCTCACCGCGGTGCCCCACAGCGGGCGGGCGTGGCCAGCGCGGACTGAGCCGCCTCCCGCGCTGCCGGCGGGGCATCCTTGGCGAGGAGCGGCGCCAGCCGTTCCCGCAGATCCCCGGGGTGCAGTTTGCCGAGGGCCGCCACGGCCGCTGGTGCCACCCGTCGGTCCGCGCTCTGGTCTTGCGAGTCCGCGAAGCGTCGTGCAAGCCGCGTGAGCGGCTCGATCGCTGCGGTGTCACAGAGCTCTCCCAGGGCGGAAGCCGCCGCGGAACGGACGCTCACGTCCTCGTCGCGGTCGGTCAGACGCTTTCGAACGAGAGGCGCAGCGTCGACAGCGCGCCGCATGCCGATCGCGACAATGACCGGGACTCGGACCAGCGGCGACCGATCGCGGATAGCGGCCACGAGAACCCGGTCCAGTTCGGGGTCGGCAGGTGCCACCGCGATCACGGTGGCAGCGGCCGCGCGTACCATCGGCCAGGAATCACGCCGCAAGCGCTCGGCCACCGGGCGAGCGACGTTCGGCGACGGCCCGCGAACGAGGGTTTCCAGTGCGGCAAGCCGGACCCGCACCGACTCGTCCTTGAGCGCGCCGATGAGGTCCCTCTCGAACGGGTTGGGCACGGCGATCGCTTCGGCGAACCGTGCGCGCACCTGCGGATGGGGGTCGTGCGCGATGGTCCACGAGAGCCATGCCCGTGCCGAAGCGTCGCTCGGCGCGAGCGCGGCGGTCGCCTCCGCGAGCAGGTATCGCGTTCGGAGCTTCGCCTCGCGACGGGCAAGGCGCGCGAACGCTCGACCCGCTGCGGGCTGAAACTTGGGTAGGAGCGTGCCGAGTGCGCGAACCAAGTCGACCGCCGAGTCCTCGGGCAAGGTGGGATCGGCGAGGGCCGCCAGAACCGCGGTCCTTGCCATCGGGGCGGCAGCAGCCCGCGCCAGCTCGACGCGCAGACCTTGGCGATGCGGTGCTGTCCCCCCACGTAGACGCGGAACCAGGGACCGCACGGCCTCTGCTGGCGCTACGACCGCGAGGAGGTCCTCGAGCGCGAGCACCTCAGCATGGTTGGCACCGTCCAGCGCCCCGATGAGCGCCGGTCCCGCGCTCGCGCCGCAGCGGAGCAGTCGCACCTTCGCGTGGTCGCGTTGCGCCTGGTAGGGGCCGCGCAGGGCCTTGACGAAGACGGGCGCCCCGAGCGCGCACGGTGCCTGGTCCATCACGTCGAGCGCCACGCGGCGACCTCCCTCGTCGAGGCTGGCGAAGACCTGCGCCACAGCGGCGTAGCCCGGGTCACCGAGCGAGCGCAGCATTCCGGCCGCCGCTTCTGCGTTCGCGTCGCCTCCCTGTAGCCTCGTGGCAAGCGACTCGGGGCGGGCACCCGTGAGCGCGCTTCGGGCCGCCACCTCGGCGATGGTGACCTCGGCGCTCGGGCGGGCGTCGAATGCGCTGTCCGTGACCAGGGCCACGCAGTCGGTGGTGACCGGCTCTGGAAACTCGACTTCATACCGGGATCCCGCCTCGGCGAATGGATCTTCTGCGAAAGTGACCTCGAAGAGCTGCCGCTCGGTCGCCACCCAGAGGACCTTGGGGCCGCTCCCTGCTGGCCGGGAGGTCGAGGGCGGACGGGAGACGATCTCGAGCCCCGTGAGCGGGATGGTGGGAGGCGCGTGGAGTACGGCAAACTCACCCCGACCAGGACCCGTTCGGTTCTCGGCCCAAGCCGTTTCTGGATCCCCGTCACTCAGTGCCCGCGGATCGCCGATTGCGCTCGTCGCTGCCACCGCCCGGAGCAGTCCCGTCGCAGGCGGAGGGTCGTCGGCGAGCGCCCGCCGAGCGACCAGCTTGGGGGCGGCGGAGCGCTCGGCGACGGAGAGCCGCTGCACGAGCGCGGGCTTGAGCTGGAGGTCCGAAGGGACGAGCAGCTCGGGCGAGATGACGGTCGGACGTCCGCAGAGCGAGATGTCCTCGCGCTGCTCTCCGACCACAACGCGCCGGACTCCTTCCGCGTCCGCTTCCGAAACCACCACCATCGGTCCGGAGCGAAGGCCATCCTGTCCGCGGATGAAGCCGGTTTCGCCCGCGAACACACGCCGGACCGCAGTACCCACGAGCGGAGCCGCAAAGACCCCTTCCCAAGTGCCGGCGTGGGAGGCGCGAGGTACCACCACATGCACGACATGCCGGTCCTTCGCGATACGAACGACGTTCAGAGCCGCCGCTCTGGGATCTGCGTCCGGAGGGAGCGAAATGCTGACCCCATCGGCGATGGAACACCCCGGCTGGACGCAGACCTTGGCGGTGAGCACACCATCGACGAACCCAATCCCGAGCTCTCGTTGCCCCGCGGTGGCGGGCGCGCGGGTCGGGAGCCGAGCCGCAGCCGCGGCCGCCGGTGGCGGGGCGGGCTGCGCGAGCCCGAGGCCCGCTGCCAGCATCGGCACGGACGCCATGCAGGCAGAGATGACGGTTGGCAGCGGGGAGGAACGAGTCAGCCGAGGAGCCACGGCGACGATTGTGTCAGCCGTTCTCGACGGCCGCCAGCGCTCGGCCGCTTCGGATCTCCGACGAGCCAGAGCAGCAATCAGGCTGATTGCTGCGTCAAATCAACAACCTAGAGCACCGAACCGGCAGCAGACCTCTCCAGAGGCAGCGCTGGAA
>JAFGBI010000438.1 GCA_016933275.1 Polyangiaceae bacterium
TCGGCGGTGGTGGTCGGCAGGGCCGCGTTGCAGCAGCGGCTCTGCCTTGGGCGCGCGCCCCACGCCGCCACCCACACCGCTTCGCGCTGTGGGTCCCGGACGACGCGAGTCCCTTCCTGTCAGCTCCGACGCGACCCGGCGATCCTCGGCAGTTCGCTGTCCTGAGACCTGCGCGGAGGGGGGCCAAGCCGCCGCGGCAACGCGGCGTAGGAGGTCACCATGGATCCAGCCAACACCACCCGAGGAAACGTCGCCCCGAAGGCCAGTGCCACCGAGTCCGTCCCGAAGGTCCCAGCCGAATCCCCGGTGGTCGCCGGAACCGCAGCCGGCAGCCGAAAACCCGCCGCCCCGGCCGGTGCCGAAGTGGAGGCTGGCGAAGCCGCGGGTGCGCTGGTCGCGATCGCCTGGCAACCAATGGTGCCAGTGGGCTCGGGTCACGCCGCGATTGCCAGGCCATCGTGATCCTGTTGGGCCGGGTGTGTGGCGCGCTCTCGGGGCTGTGCCGGAAGTCTTGCAGTCTGGCTCGTGCCAGCGGAGTACGGCGCCGCGGGCGAGATCTGCTACCGGTTCGGTGCCCTCGTGCCGGGCGGCGGGGATCCAATCGGCGCACCCTTCCCTGCCCGGAGCTCGGCGAGGTCCGCGAGGTTCGCCTTGGCACGGGGATCCTCGGGGTCGAGCGTGAGAGCACGGCGGAAGGATCGCTCGGCCGCCGAGTAGTCGCCGCGTGCCGCATGGACCGTGCCGAGATTGAGCCACGCCGAGCCGAGCGTCGGATCGAGCTCGAGGGCCTTCTCGTAGAGTTCGAGGGCCCGCGCAGGATCACCGCGAAGCTGGTACGCGTAGCCGAGGTTGTTGCGAAAGGTGGCCCGCTCGGGCGCGAGCTCGACCGCACGCGCGAGGTGCGGGAGGGCCTTCTCGGCCTGGTTCGCCCCAAGATAGGCGGTCCCGAGATCCCCTGCAGCCCGTGGATCCGCCGGCGCGAGACGAACGGCCTTCTCGTAGGCGCGGATCGCGGAGTCTACCAGACCGCGCATCATGTATGCGGTTCCGAGATTGGTCAGGCGTTCGGCGACCTCGGGCTCGTATTCGGCCGCCAGCCGGAAATGCTCGAGAGCCTCCCGCGTCTTGCCCAGCGCGAGCTCGGCAACCGCCAGCTCGGAGTAGACCTCCGCATCCTTCGGAGCGACGGTCACAGCTCGGGTGAGTGATCCCTCGGCCGCCGCAGCGTCGCCGAGCATGAGCGCGACCCGGCCACGCTCGAGGAGTACGGGCGGGTAGTCAGGGTGCGCCAACGAAATGCCGTCGAGCTCCCGGGCGAGGGCGACCAGCCGTGCGTCACGCGGCGCCGCTGCGTAGTCGAAGGGAAGCCCTGTCTCGGCGAGACGCACCCTCACCAGACCCACTCGAGGCGCAGGATCGTCCTTCGCGAGAGCGCGCGCCCGCTCGTACTCACGCACGGCGTCCGCGAGACGATTCGCCGCGTAGGCGGCGTCTCCGGCGGCGAGGGCCCCCGCCGCCGGAGACTGCTCGTCGCGAGCAAGCGGCCCGGACGCTATTGGATCGCCCACGAGCGGCGAGGGAGCAGTGCCGCTGCTCGGTGCGGCCGGGGCGGAGCTTGGCATGGCCTTGGCCGTTCCACCAGCCGCGTCCCCGCCACCCGACGCCACGTCCGCGCGGGCGGAAGGCGCGAGCGCGGCGGCCGATGCCGGTGTGTCCGGGGCGGTGGCGGGCGCGCACCCGCCCATCGCGCCGAGGAGCCACGACACCCAACCAAACCAGCAACCGTATCGCATCGCGCCTCCCCTCGTCGGTCAGGTGTGCCCTCGGGCCTGCGGGCCGTGCACGGCGGCACCATCCTGCGCCATCACGGCGCGCGTGCCCTCGACCCATCGTTCGTCGCCCGGGTGCCTCCCGCGGCTCACGAGCCGCGAGGTCGGACGCGGAACAGCGATGACCTTGGCCACCGCTGCGAACCCCTCCCCCGGAACCTCCGGCTCCTCAGCGAGCGCTCCGAGGTGTTCGACGTGGGTGTTGCCCCATGCCTCGCCCAGACGCACGGCGAGCCCCGCGCTGGCCGCCATCTGCGCCGCCCGCTTCGCACCCGCGAGCTTGGCCCGGGTGTCACGTCCCCCGAACGCGGAGGTGGTACGCATTGGCTCGCTACTCGCCGCCGCGGGCCGCTCCTCCGCGCGGTGTCGCTGAACCCAGTGCACGGGATCGTGCGCGGCCGGTGGCGCATCGTCAGGGGGTTCCATGCCGCGTCTCGTGCTCCTTGCCGTCAAAGCGAAGGATGACAGGCTTCTTCTCGGACTGGGTGGCAATCGCCACCGGCCGCCTCCACACGCGGACGAGCGCCCGCAGGGTGTCTCTGGCGTAGTCCTGACGGAGATCGATCCCGCGGTGCTCATGGTCCAGCAAGAGCTCCCCCTTGTTCTCGAAATTGGCGTCCAGCACGTGGATCACGGGATTCCCGGAGTTGGTGAGCTGAGCCAAGAGCTTCCCTTTTATGACCTCGAAGTCACGCGAGGAGATCTCGTAGCGTTCGTTTCGACGCGACCAGTCGAACGCGAAGAGCTTCCGTTCGATGGCAAACTCCGGAGTCAAGAACTCATCGATGAAGGTGACGTCGTTGTAGAGCGCGCGCACCTCGAAGATCTTCTGCCGGCCGAGGCCGAGACGAAGATCCCAGCTCTGCTTGGTGTCGAGCTCGTCGCACTGCTCCCACTCGCGGCCGAACTGCCCGCGGTCCCAACGCTCCTCGATACTTCGATAGAGCTCGACCCCGAGCTTGTAGGGGTTGAGGCGGCCGCCGCTCGTCGCCATCACCCCCGCGTTGTTGTCGGCGTAGTCGACCACCTCGCTCCAGTCGAGGACCTTCTCCGTCATCAGGCGGGAGTGCCAGTAGGACGCCCAGCCCTCGTTCATGATCTTCGTCTGCGCCTGCGGGGCGAAGTAGTAGGCCTCGTCGCGGATGATTCCCAGGATCGTCCGCTCCCAACGCTCGAGCGGTGCGTTCTCGAGCAGGAACCGGAGCACGTCCTGGTCAGGATCCCGCGGAAAGCGGCGCTTCTCGGCGGCCCGCACCGCCTCGAGCCGAGCGCGCTCGGCTTCGAGGTACTCCGCAGGGTTGATGAAGCTTTCCATGTAGTCCTTCGCCCGCAAGCGAGGCACCTCGATGGCGCTGGGCTCCTCGTCGTCGTCCGCGGGGCGACGCCGTACGAAGAACGCCGAGAAGGGATCGACAAGGTTCTCTAGCGAGAGGCACTGGTCAATGAGCTCCTCCACCGGCCCGATACCGTGACGCTCGACGATTCTCCGCACGGCTGCCCCGTGGTTCGCGATCCGATCGATCCAGCGCCGGTTGGGCGAGTATTCCGCGCCACGGCGCGTGACCGGATCGATGACCGGCCCCATCGCGTCGAGGTCTGTGGCGCGGAAGGCGAAGTTGTTCTTGAAGAAGTCGACGTGCCCGAGGACATGACACATCACGAGCTTCTGGTCGGTGAGGCTGTTGCCCTCGAGGAGGTAGGCGATCGACGGGTTGTTGTTGATCACCATCTCGTAGATCTTCGAGAGTCCGTACTCGTAGCTCTTGCTCAGCCGTTCGTACTCCATTCCGAATCGCCAATGGGGGTATCGAGTGGGAAACCCCCCGTAGGCCGCGATTTCGTTGATCTGGTCGTAGGTGACCATCTCGAAGACCACGGGAAAGAAGTCGAGCCCGGCGTCGCGAGCGATCCCCTCGATCCGATCTTGCTCGACGCGCAGGTATCGGGGAAGCGTCGTGTGCGTGGCGAACGCGGGCATCGTCGCTACCGCCCCTTCCCCAGGAAATCCTGGATGCTCCTCACGATCCCGTCGCGATCCTTCACTTCACTGGTGATGACGCGGTCGTCCGTCCCGAGGTGCTCGTGGAGGTCCTTGATGAACTGGCCCGAGCCGTAGGGGCTCTCGACCTGCCCGTAGCCGAACATGTTGACCCGCGGGAGGATGCTCGTCTGCAGAAGGTCGATGCAGGTGAGGGTATCGTCAGTGGACCAGTTGTCCCCGTCGGAGAAGTGGAAGGGGTATACGTTCCATTCCTCTGCCGGATAGCTGCGGTCGAGCAGCTCGGCCGTGAGCCGGTAGGCGCTCGAGATCATCGTCCCCCCGGACTCGCGGGTACGAAAGAACGTATCGCGCTCCACCTCACGAGCAGTAGCGTCGTGGATGATGAAACGACTCTCGATCCCCTGATAGTGGCGCCGCAGCCAGGTGTCGATCCAGAAGGTCTCGATCCGCACGATCTCCTTCTGCTCGTCCCCCATCGAGCCCGAGACGTCCATCATGTAGATGATGACGGCGTTGGCGACCGGCTCGTAGTCGGTCTTCCAGGACCGATAACGCTTGTCCTCCGTCTGGGGCACGAGGCGCGGGTGGCTGGCGTCGTAGGTGCCGCTCGCGATGGCACGCTTGAGCGCCTCCTTGTAGGTGCGCTTGAAATGGCGGAGCGATTCGGGACCGACCCGCCGGATCCCCGTGTAGCGATCCTTGGCGGAGACGACCCGGCTCTTGCCCTTGTTCTCGATCGCGGGAAGCTCAAGCTCCTCGCCGAGGATGTCGGCGAGTTCGTCGAGGGTAACGTCGACCTCGAGCGTGTGGTCTGCCGGATCCTTGCCGGCCTTCCCCTTGCCGTCTCCCTCTTCGGGGTCACCGCCGACGGCGTCCCCGACCTCGCCCTCGCCCTGCCCCACGCCCCCTTGCTCCTTCCCTCCGAAGGTGAAGTGAGGAATGTCGATCTGGGGGATGGGGATGCTCACCAGGTCCTTGCCCTGTCGCCCGACGAGCTC
Organism: Polyangiaceae bacterium; assembly: GCA_016933275.1. Classification (GTDB taxonomy): domain Bacteria; phylum Myxococcota_A; class Polyangia; order Polyangiales; family Polyangiaceae; genus JAFGBI01. Next base: position 4,830 of record JAFGBI010000438.1, read on the forward strand.
GCCCTGAGAGATATAGCGCCGCAGGTTCTCGCGAATCTTCCCGCGAACGATCCGGCGAAAGCGGGAGTGATCCTGGTCAATTTTCAGGGACATCGGGGGTTTGGCCTGCCTGCTGGCAGGATAGCGCCCCTGCCTCGTCGAATCACGCTCGGCGCCGATGCTGGCTGGGGGCCCCTCGAATTGCCGCGGTCCTTCGTGGGGCAGGACTCTTCTGGCCGGCGGCACCGCCTGCCCCATCGAGCCGGTGCCCATGGTGAGTTCATGGCAGAGAAAGCTCAAGCGAGCACACCCCTGCCCACTTGCCGTCACCCCGTCACCGCCAGATTGGCCGCTCCGCCCCGGCGAGACCAGCCACGACCGGCGGGGGGAGTTGGGCTCTCCCCCCGCTCGGTTCGACGCCCATCACCCGCCGAGCTTGCGGGCAATTCCCGCCAGATCCACGCCGGTCGCGGCCCGGATCTGCTCGCTGGCGCCGATCACGGTGCGTGCGGCACCGGCACCGTCCGTGCCCGCGGTCGGCAGGACGGTCACCCTGCCGATCGCGAGCGTCTGGTGCGCCCCCGCGATGTTCCCGATCAGCGGCAAGAGGTTCTGGAGTGCCAGAACATCGCGCGCCCCGGTGCCGCCAGCGCGGAACGCCTCGACGAGCTTCTTCAGGCCCTCCCCTTCGGCGCGACCGCGCTCCATCACGCTCGCCGCGTCGCCGCGCGCGGACTCCTCGGCGGCCCGCTGCTTGGCGAGCGCGGGCTGGACCACGTCCGCATCCAGTCTCCGCTTCTCTTGCAGGGCCCGCGCCTTCTGCCGCTCGATCTCGGCCGTCACCTGGGCGACCTGAGCGAGCACCTGACCGCGAGCCTCCTGGATCAGGGCCTCGCGGCGGCTCCGCGCGTCGGCAATCCGCTTGTTGGTCTCCTGGCGCGCGACCTGGAGATCTGCCTCGAGCTTGGCCACCTCGGCGGCGGCCCAGTTGGCTGCCTGTTGCACGGCCGCGTCGGCCCGCGCCACGGACTCCTCGATCGCTTGCTTCCGGTTGAGCTCCGCGCCGCGGATACGACCGATGCTCGAGAGGTAGTTCACCTCGTCCGTGACGTTCTGCACCTTGAGGGTGTCGAGAACGATCCCGACTCGGCTCATGTCGTGCTCAGCCTCCTCGAGCAGCGTGTGCGCGAAACGCAGCTTGTCCTCGTTCACCTCCTCCGGCGTGAGGCTCGCGAGCACGCCACGCAGGTTCCCCTCCAGGGTCTCCTTCACGATGTGGTAGACCTCTTCCCGCGTTCGGCCGAGGAAGCGCTCCACCGCGTTCGCGAGCAGCGGCTCCTCTCCCGGAAGCTTGACGTTGGCGACGCCCTGAACGGTGAGTGGGATGCCGCCCTTGCTGAACGCCCCGCTCACGTTCACGTGCACGGTGAACATGCTGAGGTCCAAGGTGTCGACCCGCTCCACGATCGGCCGCCGAAACCGCCGCCCCCCCCGCACGAAGACGTAAGGGATGATGCGGTTCTGGACCCGCCGCGTGGACCCGCTGAAGATCAGAGCCTCGTTCGGCGCCGCTACCAGTAAAAGCTTCTTCACCCCCTGATAGGCGAATAGCGCGACGATGACGACCGCGCCGATGACGACCAGGAATACGGCCATCGGGTTCATTTCCGCGCCTCCCCGCTGCCGAGCAGCGCCTTGATATCGATCCCGACAGCCCGCCCCGTTTCGCGAACCACCTCGGCAACCGCCGCCGGGAAGCTCGCTACCGCGCCGCTGAAGCTCTCCCCATCGCCACCGTCGACGACGCTGAGCTCGCCGATCTTCGCGCGGGTGACGCGGGCCACCCCGGCCTCGACGAACGTCCGCAGGTGCTGCAGAACATAGAGATCGCGACCGTCACGCCCCGCCGCCTGCCACTCCATCGCCACCAAGCGCAACGCCTCGGCCTGCGCCTTCACCTGCTCGAAGACCGGGCTGGCCTTCGCGCGGGCGTCGGCCTCCGCGGCCAGACGCTGTGCCTCCGCCGGCAGGAACACCTCGACCTCGAGCCGGAGCTTCTCGAGCTCGCCGCGCCGCCTCTGCAACTCCTGCTCCGCCTCGGCTCGCGCGGTTTCCGCCACGACCGCCGCCTCGTTCTCCACGGCCTTGGCCTCCGCCTCGAGCTTGGCGAGTTCAGCGCGGAGCTCGTTGCGCTTGGTCAGCACCGTGGCCTCTGCCTGCTTCTGCGCGGTCTCCGCGCGTTGCCGGTTCTGGGCCTGCGCCTCCGCGATCGCCTGGTTGGCTGCGTTCTCGGCGTTCTGCGCGTCGCGCACCATGCGCGCGATCTGCCCGCGCCCCAGGCCGTCCATGTACCCCTGTTCATCGGTGACGGTCTGGATCTTGAGGACATCGAGCTCGAGCCCGAGCTTCTGGAGGTCGTCCTCTGCATGCTTGCGCAGGGTCTCCGCGAACTTGAGCCGATCCTCGTTGACCTCCTCCGGTGTGAGCTCGGCGACCACCTCGCGAAGCACGCCCTCGAGCGTCTGCTGCGCCACCGTCCCGATCTGTCGTGGGGACATGGAAAGGAGACGTTCGATGGCATTGCGCACATACCGGCGGTCACTCGTGACCTTCACGTTCGCGATCGCGTGTACGGTGAGCGGGATGCCGCCCTTGGAGTATGCATTCTGAACCTCCACCATCACGGGGATGAGCCGCATGTCCATGCGGTTCACCTGCTCGAGGATCGGGATCCGAAAGCCCCGCCCCCCGTGTAGGACCTTGAAGCCAACGGAGGAACCGTCGGCAAGCCGGTGCTGCTGGCCGCTGATGACCAGTAGCTCGCTCGGCTTGCAGATCACGAGGAACTGCGAGACCACGAAGAGGAAGACGCCGATCGCAACGACGATCGCGATCGCCACCACGATGATCATGACCATCGAATCCGATGACGGTCCGAGGTCCAGGTCGATTTGGTTTCTGAACATTGCAGCAAGGATAGGCCAGCTCGAACCGGGACTGGTGCCTTTTCGAGCGAATCCCGACGATCCCGGAACCTCCTGAATGTCCTTTGGTTTCCGCGGCACCGCCCGCCCGCGGGTCCCACCAAACGGGGGGATCTCGGGTCAGCGGGTGCCGTCGCTCGGAGGACCCCGGAACTCGGACGGGGCCCGACAGACGTGCACCTGATCGCTACGCACCTCCGACACCAGCACCTCCGCGCCTGCCTCCAGCTCATCTTCGTCGGTCGTCGCGAGGTAGTCGATGGTCTGCCCCCGAAGCTGGATCCTGATCTTGCCGCGCGCCCCCCGGGCGACGGGAACGAGCACCCGCCCCACCTGCCCCACCGCGTCGGTCACGTCCGCCCCGGACTGGCTCGTCGCGCGCCCGAGGGCCCGGAACATCCAGGAAACGGCGAGCCCGGTGGGCAGTCCCACCGCCCCGGCGATCACCGGGACCAGCATCTCCGGCGCGAGCGCCAGGAAGTGCAGGGGCACGGCCACCAGTCCGAACGCCAGCAGCCCGAAGGTCCAGAAGCGCAGGCTCAGTACCAGGGGGAAGAACCCCCCGTCGATACCGTCGTGCCCGGCTTGCCCAGCGGGTGACACCACCTCGGAGTGGGCGTCGCCGCTGATGTCTCCGTGCACCTCACCGCTGACGTCGGCGTCTGCGTCCAGATCGGCGCCGACGTCGCCATGATCCGCATCGACGTCACCGCCGAGCCCAGCCAGGACGAACTGCAGCAGGTTTGCGCCAAGTCCGATGATGAGCGCGGCGATATAGAGGGTCCCCAGGAGCGTCACGTCAGGGATCGTACTCTGGCGCCTACCCCCTCGGCGACGGTAACTTCACGCCCATGCTCCCCCGCCCCCGACGGAACCGCCGATCCCCCGCCCTGCGCGCCCTGGTCCGGGAAACGGAGCTCGGGCCCGGCCGGCTGATCCAACCACTGTTCGTGCAGGATGGAATCGCGGATACGCCGATCGGATCGATGCCCGGACAGGCGCGGCTCAGCATCGCCGGGCTGGTCGAGCGAGCCCGGGAGGCCGCCTCGCTCGGCGTCGCGGGTATCGCGCTGTTCCCGGCGCTCCCCGATGCGCTGAAGGACCCCCGGGGCTCGGAGGGGACCAACCCCGACGGTCTCCTGCCCCGGGCAGTGAGTGCCCTCAAGGCGGAGGTTCCCGGACTCCTCGTCATCACCGACGTGGCGCTCGATCCGTACTCCTCTGACGGGCATGACGGGCTCGTCATCGACGGTCGGATCGACAACGACGCGACCCTCCCCTTGCTCGCTGCGATGGCGGTGACCCAGGCAGCGGCCGGGGCGGACGTCATCGCCCCTTCCGACATGATGGATGGGCGGATCGCCGCTGTTCGCGAGGCGCTCGATGCGGCAGGGTTCACGGACGTGGCGATCTGCAGCTACTGCGCGAAGTACGCCTCCGCCTTCTACGGACCGTTTCGCGACGCCCTCGACTCGACCCCCCGCTCCGGCGACAAGAAGACCTACCAGATGGATCCGGCGAACGCCCGCGAGGCCCTCCGCGAGGTGAGGCTCGACGAAGCGGAGGGTGCCGATTGGCTCCTCGTCAAGCCCGGTCTGCCCTACGCTGACGTGATCCGAATGGTCCGTGAGGCCACGAACCTCCCGGTGGCCGCCTACCACGTGAGCGGCGAGTACGCGATGCTCCGTGCCGCAGCCGCGAACGGCTGGCTCGACTACGAGGCGTGCCTCCTCGAGAGTCTACTCTGCCTCCGGCGCGCCGGCGCGGATCTCATCTTCACCTACGGCGCGATCGACGCTGCTCGACAGCTCGCCGGATGATTGGGTCCAGAGCCCTGTCTGCGAAGGGGAGTCCCGCCCACCCCGGCCCCACCGACCACGGCACCTCCCGCTCCGGCTGACCGAGCGGGGCTCCTGGCGGCGGAATCGTCGCGGAGAGTCTTGGCAGCCGCTAGCGGGCATGCGGTATGGTTGAACCCCAAAATGGGCAAGTATCTGTGGTGGCAGTACGGCGTCATTTATCAGATCTATCCCCGTTCCTTCATGGACGCGGACGGCGATGGCGTCGGCGACCTCCGCGGGATCACCAATCGGCTCGACTACCTCGCGCAGCTCCGGGTGGACGCGATCTGGCTAGCTCCGATCTACCCTTCGCCGATGAACGACTTCGGCTACGACGTCTCGGACTACACGGCGATCCACCCGATGTTCGGGACCGTCGCGGATTTCGATCGCATGATCGAGGCGGCCCACGCCCGGGGAATTCGGGTGATCCTCGACCTGGTCCCCAACCACACGTCGGATGACCACCCGTGGTTCCGGGAGTCCCGTTCGTCGCGCAGGAGCCTCAAGCGCGACTGGTACATCTGGCACGAGCCGGCGCCCGACGGGGGTCCACCCAACAACTGGCTCAGCGAATTCGGGGGCAGCGCCTGGGAGTGGGACGTCAAGACGCAGCAGTACTACCTCCACACCTTTCATCGCTCGCAGCCGGACCTGAACTGGCGCACCCCGGACGTCCAGGAAGCGATGCTCGATGTCATGCGGTTCTGGTTCGACCGGGGTGTCGACGGGTTCCGCGTGGACGTGATGTGGCACCTGATCAAAGACGACCAGATCCGGAACAATCCACTGAACCCGGACTACGACGGGAGCCATCCCTATCGCCGTCTCATCCCCATCTATCAGGAGGATCGCCCCGAAGTGGCGGACATCGTCGCGATGATGCGCGGCGTCGCCGACGAGTACGAAGAGCGCACCCTCTTGGGTGAGATCTACCTGCCGATCGAGCGGCTCGTCGCCTACTATGGCCCCGACGGGCGAGGCGTGCACCTGCCGCACAACTTCCACCTCTTGACCGAGCCCTGGGAGGCGCGCCGGCTCGCAGAGGTCATCGACGCCTACGAACGAGCCTTGCCCGCCGGCGCGTGGCCAAACTGGGTCCTCTCGAACCACGATTTTCCGCGCATCGCGACCCGCGTCGGTCCAGAGCAGGCTCGCGTGGCGGCGATGCTGCTGCTCACGCTGCGAGGCACGCCGACGATCTACTACGGTGACGAGATCGGCATGGTCGATGTGGCGATTCCGGAGGAGAGCATGCAGGACCCCAAGGCCCAGAACATGCCGGGGTTCGGCCTCGGTCGGGACGGAGCCCGTACCCCCATGCAGTGGACCGCCGGACCGCACGCGGGGTTCTCCGTCGGCGCGCCATGGCTGCCGGTGGCCGATGACTATGCGCGCAGCAACGTCGAAGTGAACTTGGGTGCCGACGGCTCGATGCTCACGCTCTACCAGCGTCTCACCACCCTCCGCCGCAGTGAACGGGCGCTCGCCACCGGCAGCTACGCCGCGGTCCCGGCCGCTGGCGATGTCCTGTCCTACCTTCGGGAGGAGGAGGGTCGGCGGTTCCTCGTCGCCCTCAACTTCGGGGGAACCCGCGCTTCCCTAGCGCCGCCGGGGCTCCGGCTGCTCGGCGAGGTCATCGAGTCTACCCACCCGCGTCGCCGCCGCAAGACCATCGACGGTGTCGTCGAGCTCGACGCCCACGAAGGAGTGGTCGTGCGGCTCGCGTAGGCAAGCCACGGGAGCCCACCACCGCAGCACCGTAGCCAACCCGCGCCGGAGCGGTATATTGCGCCCCATGACTGCCCCCTTTCGGCCCTATGGCACCCATACCGCGCTCGTGACGCCGTTCGACGCCCATGGCGTGCTCGATGTCGGTGGCTTCAAGCGCCTGGTGGAATTCCAGCGAGCGGCGGGTGTCACCGGACTCGTCCCTTGCGGCACCACGGGCGAGTCACCCACCTTGACCTGGGAGGAGCACGATGCCCTGGTACGAACGGCAGTGGCGCTGGTGGACGGCAAGCTCAGCGTGCTCGCCGGCACGGGGAGCAACAACACAGCGGAAGCGATCCGCGGCACACGAGACGCCCGCGACGACGGCGCGAGCGCTGCCTTGCTCGTCGACTGCTACTACAACGGGCCAAGCTCGCTCGAGCTGCGCACCGAGTACTACGAGCGGATCATCGCGGCGGTTCCGGACCTTCCGCTCGTGCCATACGTGGTCCCCGGTCGCTCGGGGTGCGCCCTCGCCGCAGCCGATCTCGCGCACCTCCACCTCGAGCACCCGACTCGGGTCCCCGCAGTGAAGGAGGCGACGGGGGATCTCGCTCGCATGCGCCAGGACCGCGAGTTCGCCGGCGATACCCTGGCGATCTTGAGCGGCGACGACGATCTGACGCTCCCGATGATGACCGATCCCGCGATCCGTGCGGCCGGCGCGATCAGCGTGATGTCCAACGTGGCGCCCGGCGCCGTGAGCGCCCTGGTCACCGCCGCGGCCGCCGGTGACGCAGACCGCGCGAACCGCTTGGCCGAGGAGCTCGCGCCCTTGCTCGGGTTGGTCGGGTGCAAGGTCTTCTCCTCCTGCCGACTCCCGAACGGGCGCGAGGCGCAGGTCGAGGACCGATTCCGCAACCCGCTCCCGGTCAAGACCGTGATGGCCGGCCTCGGCATGCTGGAGGGCACCTGCCGTCCCCCGCTCGGCCGCATGACGGCCGCCGCCGTGGCCAAGGCTCGCGAGGCGGTGCGCGCGGTCTGGTCCCGAGCGCCCCAGCACCTCACCCCGATCGAGGAGGCCTTCGGCGTGAGCATCGAGGCCCGGCTCGCGGACGATGCCGTGTGGGAGCGACTGGTGGCTCGCCGCTAGAGCAGCAATCAGGTTGGTTGCTGCGTCAAATCAATGACCTAGAGCACCGAACCGGCAGCAGACCTCACCAGAGGCAGCGCTGGAAACGTGTCCTCGCCTCGCACGGACGCGTTTTCGGCGCTGCCGTTGCTGTTGGCAACCTGATCGGTGCTCTCGCCGTGGGAGAACCGCTCGGTCTGTCCTTCAGCGGTCACCCCTTCGGCGACGGTGCGGACTCGAACCGATGTACTCCGGCTCCTTCGAGCGGACCCGCGTCCTACGCGGCGCGGTGTTGTTCCTGGTCACCGTGGGTTGGAGGAAATAGCCGGAGGCCTCGAGGTCCGCGACGATCCGTATGACCCCGCGCTCGGCGGTCCGGCAACACCATCCTCCGTAGCTTCGTCCTCCGGACGGCAACCGTCATTCCGAGACCCCAAGCACCTCGCGGTACGTACGTCGATTGGCCTCCGTGACATCCCGGTACCGCGCGAGCAGGGTCTGCGCCGCCGTCGCTTCGCCCGTGTTGGCGAACCCCATCGCGCGCGCAATTCTCCCCAGGGAGCGTTCGGAGACGTCGAGCGCGCTCGCGCTTCGACCCCGTGTCACGTGGATGCGTTGCTCGAGGCGCCGCAAGAAGTGATACCCGTCACGAAACGTCTCGAACGCCTCGACGGCGAGGTAGCCGCCGTCGCGGAGGGCGACGAGGGCGGTCATGGTATCACTGGTGCGCACCGCGGGATCCTCACCATGCCGCATCTGCAACCATTGAACCGCGAACTCCACGTCGAGGAGCCCACCGTGGCCGAGCTTGAGATCGAACCGACCCGAGTGCTCGCGACCGAGCTCGCGCTCCATGCGCCGGCGAAGGTGGTGCAGCTCCCCGGCCGGGACGGCGCCGTTCTCGTACGCGGCCTCGTGCGCGACAGCGATCACTCGCTCGCCCAGGTCGCGGTCGCCGGCGCAAGCGCGCGCACGCAGCAGCGCCTGGCGCTCCCAGGCTGCGCCGGAAGCCAGGTTGCTCGGACGCGACCCATCGGGGCGCTCGCTCGGGAGGACCACCCCGTGGTAGCGAGCGAAGGACCGCAGTGAGGTCACCAGCAACCCCTGCGAGCCGCTCGGACGCAGGCGCGTGTCGAGCTCGTACCCACGCGTGACGCTCGAAGGTTCCTGGATCAGCCGCATGATGCGCTGCGCGCGCTTCGTGAAGTAGGCCGCTGCCTCGTCCGATCGCGGGGCGCTGGCAGGGTCGTAGATGAACAGGACATCGAGATCCGAACCATAGCCGATGTCCCTCCCCCCGAGCTTGCCCATGGCGATCACACTCAAGCCACGCGCGTCTCCGCCGAGCTCGAAGTGCACCGCTTGATCGAGGATCTCGGTCGCGAGATCCGAGAGGAGCGAGGTCGCCTCGCGCGTCTCGACCTGATCCGCGAGGTCGGCCACTGCCACCGCCACCGTCACCCAGAGTTTGGCACGACGGGTCGCAGCCACGAACCCCGCCCGCAGATCCTCGGGGTCAGCCTCGCTGGTCGAGGTCCGCTGCCAGAGCACGATCTCGGCACGCACGACAGTCCGAGGATCGGGGATCCCTCCCCCGCCGCCGAGCACGAGATCGGCGAGATCCGGCCGCGCCACCAGAGCATCCCCCACGAACTCGCTGGCACCGAACGCGCGCACGAGGCGGCGCAGCGCGTGCTCGTCGGCGACGAGCCCCGTGATGTGCACTCCTGGCACGAACAGACGCTGGAAGAACGAGCGCAGGTACTGCGCCGCCTGGCCCGGGTTCGCGGAGTCCTCTATCGCATCGAGAACCCGCTCCGCGAAGCCGAGGTGGCGTTCTCGCGTCGCCTCGCCGAGAAGCCCGTCGGGGCGACGGGCCAGCGACTGCAGGTGTTCGGTTATGTCGACCCCGAACCGCCGCTCGACTGCGGCCGCGAGCCGCTCTTCATCGTCCGCCGCGAGGAGCGCTACGATCTCGCTCGAGCGGGAACGACCGGTCGCCGGACCACCGGGGGCGAGGGAGGCGAAGAGCTCGCCCACCGTGGCTCGGGCGTCGTGCAATGCCGCCGCGAAGGCCTCGCTCGAGACGAAGCCCAGCGTCCGTGCCAGACGCTCGAATTCCCCCGGGTCGCTGGGAAGCTCATGAGTCGGCGTGCCCCTCGCCCACTGCACCGCGTGTTCCGCGCTGCGCAAGAGGACGAACGCATCGTCGATCGCCCGGCCTTCACGCTCGGTAACGAACCCGTGGGCCCGGAGGCGCGCCAGCGCCTCCATCGTGCCGCGGACACGTAGCGCTGGGTCCCTGCCACCCCACACGAGCTGCAGCGTCTGCACGAAGAACTCTGCCTCTCGGATCCCCCCCGGGCCAAGCTTCAGATCACGCGCGGGAGCGCGCGATAGCTCCGCGCGGGAGCGGGCTACGAGATCGGCCAGCCCCGAGACGATGCCGGGATCGACCGACCGCCGATAGACGAACGGGGTGACCACCTCGGCATCCATCTGAGCGCCGAGATGGAGGTCGCCGGCAATCGGACGTGCGCGCAGGAGGGCGGCTCGCTCCCAAAGGCGACCCCAGGTCTCATAGTACCGCTCAGCGGCGCCGAGTGAATTGACGAGCGGGCCCCGCGAGCCCTCCGGACGAAGTCGGAGGTCCACGCGCCAGATCAAGCCGTCCGCCGTGGGTTCGTCCATCACCGCCACGATCCGCTGGGCCACACGCGTCCAGTGTTCGTGGAGACTGTACTCGTTGCCGCTCTCGTCGGTGTCGTAGAAGAAAACCACGTCGACATCGGAACCAGCGTTGAGCTCGCGCCCGCCGAGCTTGCCCATCCCCAGCACTACGAACGACGAGGGCCGACCGTCGGCGCGGACCGGCTCCCCAAAGCGTGCAGCCACCTTCTGTCGCGCCTCGACCAGGAGCACCTCGAAGATGGCATCGGCGAGGTGGCTAAGCTCCGCCGCCGTCACCAGCACGCTCGCACCCCCCATCGCCTGGGGGAGGATCTCCCGTAGCGCAATCCGGGCCCGCTCGACCCAGACCACCCGTCGCAATGCGGGGAAGTCGACGTGCTCCTCGGGAGGGATCCCCCAGCCTGGGGACGCCTCGGGCCAGAGCGCCCGCTCCAGCCGTTGACGAAAGGACGCGGTATCACGCGGCGTGCGCCACCCATCGGTGGCGATTCGCTCGAGCGCTTCGGCCTGCCAAGCGTGGACGGGCCTCATGGCAGGGAAGGCCGTAGCCAGCAGCACGGCGACTTGCCGCTCGGCAGCGGAGCCCAACGTCCGCAAGAGATCGGCGGCCCGATGCGGGTCGATGGTCTCGGCGAGGGCACCAAGGTCATGACGAACGGCGGGTGGGACCGACGGAATGGTGGGCATGGAACCGACTCCCCAGCCGAGGCCAGCCCGCCCGAAAGTGCACCGACCCGGCTCGCGCGAAGACAGCGGCGACGCAACGTGGTAACTCGGCCCGTGACGAAAGCAATCCTGCGGGCCAGCACTCCATGCGATTTCTGTGCGTCTCCGACATCCATGGCCATTACGCGGCGCTGAAATGCGTTTTCGAGGAGGCCGACCTTCGCGGGTGGGACCAGCTGGTCGTCTGCGGTGACATCTGCTTCCCCGGCCCCGAGCCTTTGAAGGTGTGGAAGGCCCTCCTCGACCGGCAGGCGCTGTGCGTTCAGGGCGCCTCGGACCGAGCCCTGGCTGTCGTGGATCCCCACAAGCTCTCAGCGACGTCCGAAGCGGAGCGCGCGCGGATCGACCGCCTGGGGCGCGTCCAACAGGAGCTCGGCGAGCTCATCGTCGCGCGTCTCGGGAAGCTGCCCGCGGTCGCGCGTCTTCCCGTCGAGTCGGGTCACAATGTGCTGGTCGTCCATGGCAGCCCGCTCGATCCGCTGGAGCCGTTCACGCACGATATGGATGACGAGGAGCTCATCGCGCTCTTCGGCGACGAGACATGCGACGTCATCGTGTGCGGAGGGAGCCACGTGCCATTCGACCGGACCGTCGCGGACGTGAGGGTGATCGGCGTCGGGTCCGTCGGCGAGGCACCCGGCGGCGGCTATGCAGCGGCGGCGATCATCGAGACTACCCCGCTCGGCATCGACGTCCGCCCGTTCACCGTCGACCTCTGAACCCCGAGGCCCCCAATGGGGGCATTCGAGCGGTCGGTTGAACCGAATGGGTCCCACGCGACCCACCGTGCCGAGGTCACGAGAACCCCTTGGCTGACGGCCCGCTGGCCCGTCACCAGAGCTTCCCGTGTCTTTCCAAGCGGGAAGGGGCCAGCGCCCTCATCTACGAGGTGGCACGGAAGGTGCAGAAGAGCGGGGTTGCGACCGTGTGGAACAGGTGATCGTGAAGGTACTCTCCGAACAAGGGTTCGAAGCGGGACAACGCCGCGCGAGCCAGACCCCTCTCTCCCCCGCCCCAACGGGATCGACGCGGCCGCCGAGTCTTCGTTCGGTGGCGAGCACGCCCCCGAGACGGGATGGGGAGCCGTCTTGGGGGTCACAACGTGGACCCGGAACGGGCAGCGCTGGCGACGAGACGTTGCCGCCTCTCGGGGAGAGCGTCCTTCGCCTGGCGCTTCCCCCGTGCCTCCCCGTACTGGAGGACGCATTGAAGTTCATCGCCGCATTCGCCAGGGTTCGCTTCCCCACCCGGATCGCGGAGCGGGTCAACGTGGCGAGCGGTGAGCTGCTCGATAACGCCTTCGAGTACGGCTGCGTCGCCAATGACGTGCTCTTCGAGATCCTCGTCAGCCCCGAGTCCGTCACGGTCAGGGTGTCCAACCGCGCCCTCGCTTCGCGCATCGACACCCTCCGCCAGCAATTCGCCCGCCTCGAAGAGGACGCTCCGGGGACCTATGAGGAGGAAATGACCCGCTCGCTCCGCGGGACCGGCACCGAAGGCATGCTGGGCCTCGTTCGAGTGCGCCACGAGGTCGGCATGATCATCGACTGGCACGCGGTGGACGAGCGGGTCACGGTCACCGCAACCACGCGCCGCTGAGCGAGGGAACGCTCACCGGGATCCCCGTCCCCCGCGGGGCAACGGGGGGAGCGTGTCGGCCTCGCTGAGCGCGGAACGATCGCTCTTCCTCGACCGCGCCGCCGGCGGGGGGCGCCCTGCGTCGCGAGATGGTTTGGTCTTCGTGGATGCATGACGGGGCGGGCGAGACCCCGAGCTCGACGCCAGCGGCCATTCCACGGAAGGCATTGGATTCCCCGGCCGGGCGAGGAGATACCCCTGCCCGAAGTGGACACCGCAATCCCGAACGGCCTTGAGCTCGCCGAGCGTCTCGATCCCCTCGGCGACGACCCGGGCGCCGAGCGCCTTGCAGAGCTCCACCACGTGCGTGACGAGGATTCGCTGTTTCGCGCTCTCGTGCAGGCGCGAAATCAGCTCACGATCGAGCTTCACGACCGCCGGCTCGATGTCCACCACGCGCTTCAAGTTCGAGTACCCGGCTCCGAAGTCGTCAACCACGAGTTTGGCCCCCGAACGTGAGCAGACCTCCTTCAGCGTACTGGTCACCAGCCCGAAGTGGTCGAACGCAGCCGACTCCGTGATCTCGAGGAAGACGTTCTGGTCGTGGAAGTGCATCGGATCGTCGGGACGGACGAACCAGCGGGAGTTTAGCTCATCCGGGTGGACGTTGACGAAGAGCGGGACCGCGGGGGCCTCGGCGAACGCCACCTCCCGAATGGTGCGACCGAGCCGCCCGCTGGCCTTCTCCCTGACGGCGGCGGCGAAGAGGTGTTCTGGGTTCTTGTGCTCCGGGATCTTGCAGCGCACCAGCGCCTCTGCCGCGAAGAGGCGGCCGTTTCGCAGGTCGACGATGGGCTGGTAGACGACCCCGATCTCGCTCGTGCCGATCGACCGGAGCGGGGTCTTCCCGTCGAGGACCAACGCGGAGACGGCGTCATCCGATTGCGTCCAGTGCTCCTTCCCGCGACGGTCGATCACCGCCCGCCAGGATACACCGGTCCTTGGCGGGCGACAGCCGCACTGGCGGGACCGTTCAGGTGCCGACCGCTCGCGCCCGGCTGCTGTCGAGATCATCCCGGAGCGAAGATGCCACTTTGCGCCCGACACCTACCCCATGGGATCCTCCCCTGGCACGGAGGAACCCCGGCCAGGGGACCGAGCGAGGCCACCCACACCGACCGCGGCCGAACCGGCGACAGGAGATGCCTCTTCGTCCGCCTGGGCATCTCGGATCGCAGCTCGGACGGAGACCACCAAACGGCGACGGCGGTCGGCTTCCCAAGGCGGGCTTGCGGTTCGAGCGGGGATGAAGGACGCTCCCGCGACCCCGAGGTCGCAGGCGCCGCGCGGAGCGCGGGAGCACCACGCCGTGCTCCCGGCCGAGTGGATGCCGAGTCGCCTGACGGGAGAGAGGATGAAACATGCCAAGGACGTATCAGCTGGCCATGATCGGTGGCGATGGCACCGGCCCCGAGGTCGCCCGTGAGGCGCAGAAGGTGCTCGACGCCGCCGCGCTCAGGTTCGACTTCAAGCTCGACTGGGAGACCCTCGACTGGGGTGGCGACCGCTACCTTCGGACGGGAGAGATCCTGCCCGATTCGGCCGCGGCACTGTTGGAGAAGAAGGACGCCATCCTGCTCGGTGCCATCGGCCACCCCGACGTGAAGCCAGGCATCCTCGAGAAGGGGATCCTGCTCCGCCTTCGCTTCGAGCTCCAGCAGTACATCAACCTTCGTCCGGTCAAGCTCTACCCAGGGGTCTGGACTCCGATCAAGGACAAGGGACCCGAGCACATCGACTTCGTCGTGGTCCGGGAGAACAACGAGGGGCTCTACACCGGCTCCGGCGGGTTCCTGAAGAAGGGAACCCCGGAGGAGGTCGCGATCCAGACGGCGATCCAGTCGCGCGCGGGCGCCGATCGGTGCCTGAAGTTCGCCTTCGAGCTCACCCGGGCGCGCGACAGGACCAAGACGCTCACGCTCGTCGGAAAGACCAACGTGCTGACCTACGAGTTCGACCTCTGGGAGCGAGCGTTCCACGAGATGGGGGAGCGCGAGTTCCCGGACATCAAGCGCGACTACAACCACGTCGACGCCTGCTGCATGTGGTTCGTGAAGAACCCCGAGTGGTACGATGTGATCGTCACCAACAACATGTTCGGGGACATCATCACGGACCTCGGCGCCATGATCCAAGGCGGGATGGGGATCGCGGCGGGCGGCAACCTGAACCCGGAAGGCGTCAGCATGTACGAACCCATCGGGGGCTCGGCGCCGAAGTACACGGGACAGAACGTGATCAACCCCATGGCCGCGATCTGTGCGGGTGGCATGTTGCTCGAGCATAGCCTGCGGGAAGCCGCCGCCGCTGCCGCCGTCGATCGGGCGGTGAAGAAGCTCACGTCCGAACGCATGAAGAGCCAAGCCGCGGGCAAGATGGGCATGGGCACGACCGAGGTGGGCGATGCCGTCGCCCAGTTCGTCGCGGACGGGATCTGATGAACCTCGCCCAGCCACGAGCGAACGCGCCCGATCGCCTGTGGCCGGGTCACCCCCGCTGCCTGCCAACCGTGGCGCGCCAACGGCGACCACGACGGCCCCCCGCAGAAGGCCCTCCGGCTCGGCGCGAACACGCGCCGAGGGCCGCACTCGCCAGCCGCTGCACCCGCCGTCGGACCTCCGGCTCCTGGTCGGGACTGGCGTTCGTCGTGGGTGCCGTGCTAGAGCAGCAATCAGGCTGATTGCTGCGTCAAATCAACAACCTAGAGCACCGAACCGGCAGCAGACCTCTCCAGAGGCAGCGCTGGAA
>JAFGBI010000439.1 GCA_016933275.1 Polyangiaceae bacterium
GCTTTCTGACCTCCGAAGGCGCCCAACCCCGCGAAAACACTGCATCTGAGTGTCCAGATCACCGCCTGAACCCGAAAAGTCGGGCTCTGGTGAGGTCTGCTGCCGGTTCGGTGCTCTAGGAAACCTAGCGCGGGCACGATCCGCCGCCGTGCTTGGGTTGCGAGCCTGTCCCGAAGGCTACTGCTCTCGCTCGAGGATGACGTAGCGACCGTTGCCGACGGACCAACGTGCTCGTCGATCCGACTCGAGCTCGAGCGCGAGCTGATCGGTGCGCCCGTCCTCCCCCTTCACGCGGAGCTCGATCTTGCGGTCGACGGCGGACACGACCTGGTACCGACCGGTCCTGGGCTCTTCGGCCGGAACGGCGACCGTCACCTTTCGCCCAGAGAACTCGAGGCTAGTACCCTTCACCCAGCCGACCGCCGCCGGCAGGGATGCCTCGTCCACATTCTCGACCGCAGATCCGAGCCAGCGCCCGGAGAGACGGCGTTCGACGGGATGTCCCCAGCACCCCACCGTAGCCCCGGCAAGCGCAACGAGCGCGGCGTGCACCAACACTCCCTTCGCTTTCAGGTTCGGTGTTTCCATACATGGGTATTGTAGGTCAAGGTCGCACCTAAACGCACAAAAAGCGCAGCCTACCTCGACACGATCAGCTCCCCACACCTGAACGAATAGACAGAGTTGGGCCTGGGGCGTGCAGGGCCCTCCCTGGGTCGGCGCTCACGAGCCTCGGTGCATCGGGGAGATCGCGCTGACGGCCGCTTCACGGGTCGCGGCAGCAGCGAACTCCGAGGCTGTAGTCGAAGTAGTCCCGTGGGTGGGCGAAGATGCGAGCGGCACAACCTTCCTTGGTCGAGCGCGCATAAAAGCCGCCGAGGAACACACCCTCCGGATCGTCGACCCACTCGTCGAGATTGCCGACCATGTCGTAGATGGCGTCGTCGCCCCAGGTGCTTCGGCAATCTGGCGTGGCTCCGGTGAGACGCAGCAGTGGGCGACCCTGAACCGTCACCGCATTGAGGCGGGGATCCAGGTGGCCCACGGAGGCGTTGCCGTGAAGCTCGACCGCGGGGTGTGCCTCTCGGAAGACGTTGCAGCGACCGGCCTGGAACTCCTCGCCATAGGGGAAGGGCCGGTCCTGTTCGCCACGACAAGCGAGGACCCACTCCGCCTCGGTGCAGAGGCGCTTACCCGCATTGCGGCAAGCGCGATCTGCGCTGTCTCCATCGAGGTAGCCGTTCGGCAGCTCGCGAGCCAGAACGACCGCAACGAAATCGTAGGCCTGCGAGAGCTGCCAGGCGGGCGGCGGGGCGACGCTCATCGTGCGTCCCCTGTCCGTGGGAGCATCAATGGGCGCGTCCCTCCATCGTTCGAACGCGGCACGCGCGAGGGCAGGCGTGGGATTATAGAAGGCGGACAGCCGGCGACCACCTCCGAGGTCCTCGAGCACAGCCTCGTACCGGTCCACACAGAGGCGACCGGCCACGAGAACCATCTCGGGTGGACAGCGACGAGATCGCAACACCTCGGGTCGGCCCTGGAGCGGCGCGACGTCGGGCGCGGGAACGTCACCCCCGTCCGGGAGGTAGAGCACGACGGGAGGCGGAACGGAACGCGAAGGCGCAGAAGCGGTATTGGATGCGGCCCCCCTCTTCTGACGATCCTCCCCGCGGTCGCGACAGCCCGCCACGAGGACCAAGCAAAGCGCGAAGGCGAGGTGGCAACGGCCGTGGCACCATCGGGAGGCTCTAGTCCGACCTGGCCACCCTTCCCCCGAGATCGAACAGAAGCGCCGCGGACGCAGCACCAAGGGGATCCCTCCTCGACCCATCGCCGGCTATTTGCCGCGGTAGACGATGAGGCCGTGGGTAAGATCGTACGGCGACACAGCAACTCGAACGCGGTCCCCTGGGAGAACGCGGATGTGGTGCCGGCGCATCCTGCCCGAAAGCTGGGCGCGAACGATCGCACCCCCTTGGTCGACCCGTATGTTGTACTGGCCGCCGCCGAGGGCGTCCTGAATCACGCCCTCCATCTCCACTAGATCGCCCTTGCTCATGCGCGAATTCTCGGTGCTGCCCTGGTCCACGAGCCCCGACAGCGAGCGGACGCTGACACATCGCGTACCTTGATGCAAGCTCACACCTCGACGGCAGCAGGGCCTTGGCAGAGCGAAGAACTCCTCGTGACCGCAAGGGCGGTTCCGACGCGGGCCCGGGCCGGGCTGGCTGGACGCCGGCCCGCACCCTCACCCTCATCCTCCTCTTTGCCGCCATTCCAGCGGAGGGACAGCCTCGGCTACCGCCCGGGGCGACCGCCTGGCGCGACAGCGGGTTCGGCATGATTCGTGGGCTCACTGTGGGACCCATCGAGAACACCCTGTTTCCAGGGCGGGGGTACGGTACCGAGCCGTTCGCGCGGGGGATCGAGGAGGCACGCCGATTGGGTGCTCGCTGGGTGAGCATCACCCCCTACGGCCGAGTGTTCGATCTGGCGCCAGCGGGTGTCAGCCTCACCTTCGAGGCGCCACCGGCGGAGAACCGGGCGGCCATCGTGCGATCGGTCGCGATGGCTCACGCCGCGGGGCTCCGGGTCCTCATGGTCCCGCACCTCTGGGTAGAAACTGGAGCCTGGCGCGGCGAGCTCGATCCCGGCGACGACGCCGCCTGGGCGCGATGGGCCCACGGGTATCGCGCCTTCGTGCTGACCTGGGCCCAGGTCGCACGCGACGCAGAGGTGGACCTCTTGGCGGTAGGTATCGAGCTTCGCACCTGGGTGACAACGACCCATGCCCCAAGCTTCGTCGAGATCATTCGTGACGTGCGACGGGTCTACCCAGGACCGCTCACGTACGCGGCCAACTGGGACGACGTCGCCGACACGGTAATCCTTGGTGAGCTCGACGTGATCGGGATCAACGCGTTCTTCCCGCTCCACTGGGAGAACGGCGCCACCTTCACCGAGCTCGTCGCGGGCGGCGAGCGGGCAGCGGCGCAGGCGGCCGAGGTCGCCACCATGTGGGACAAACCCGTGCTCTTCACGGAGTTCGGCTACACCACCCGACGCGACTGCGCCGTGCGCCCCTGGGAATGGCCTGAGCACCTCGACACGGTCGTGGTAGACGAGTCGGCACAGGCCGAGGCCTACTTCGCGCTCCTGCGCCCTCTACTGGATGCACCGTGGTTCGCCGGGTTCTTCGTGTGGCGCGTCGCAGCCGATCCGGACGACGTGACGCAAGAAGCCGAGTGGGGGTTCTCCCCGCGAGGCAAGCAGGCGGAGCTCATACTGCGCGACGCGTATGGCGCTCACTATGCCGGAGACGGACCCCGACCGGTGGGCGCTTCCCTGTATCGGGTCGCGAACACCCGGATCGGCGTGTTCTAGGTGGGGGATACCCCGATCCCACCGGAAAAACTTGGCCCGAACGCATACCGCGTGGGATAGGAGAGCGATACTGGGAGGTCGGTTTTCGTCGAACAGGCGGGAGGGCAGACGATGAACCATCAGGTGACGCAGGAGATGTCGTCGCTCGACCAGCGCCGACCATTCGACCACAAGCTGGGACTGCGAACCCCCAAGGTCGGACTTTGCGTCTCGTGATCTACTAGCTCTGAGAATCCACGCGTCACGCGCGGATCTTCGGCAGCGCGGTAGATCGGCGCCGGAGGCGCCCGCCGCTCACCCAGCGGCGAGGAGGGAGGCCGCGTGCCGCGGCCGATACGGGAGGAGGGCTCGCCTCCCCCGCCAAAAAGAGAACCTAGCGCGGGCACGACCCGCCGCCGTGCTTGGGTTGCGGGCCTGTCCCGCGCTAGCGTTTCGGCTCCGCCGGCTTAGGTTCGGGGCGTGACCAGCTCGCGACGACTATCGGTTCAGAACCACGACCGCCGAACCACCGGCATGACCTACGTGTATCCGGTGGTGTCGCGCCGCGCCGGCGGCCTATCGATCGGCGTCAACCTCAACCCCAACGCGGCGTGCAACTGGCGGTGCGCGTACTGCCAGGTGCCCGGCCTCGTGCGCGGAGCGGGGCCGCCGATCGACCGCGACCTCCTGCGCCGCGAGCTCGACACCATGCTTGCCTCCGTGGTTGACGGCGACTACCTCGAACACGCTGTCCCGGAGCCGTACCGGCGACTCAACGACGTAGCCTTCTCGGGAGATGGGGAGCCCACGACCTCTCCCGACTTCGCGGTGGCCGCCGAGATCGTGGTCGACTGCCTCGCGGCGCACGGGCTGCTCGGTGCGACCAAGGTCGTGATCATCACCAATGGTTCCTTCGCGCGCAGGCCACGGGTGACGGCAGCGTTCGATCGGCTGGCGAGCGTGCGTGGAGAGGTCTGGTTCAAGCTCGACGCTGGCACAGGGGAGGACATCGCCCGCATCAACGGGGTGGCGGTGGATCCCGAAGCGCACATCGCTCGCCTCGTCCACACCGCCCTGCGCATCCCAACCTGGGTGCAGACCTGCCTCTTCGGTTGGGACGGGGCCCCGCCCCGACCGGCTCAGTTCGACCCCTACCTGGCAGGCCTCGAGCGCGCCCTCGAGCTTGGTGCACCCCTGATCGGCGTCTACCTTTACACCCTTGCACGACCACCCTACCAACCCAACGCTGACCGCCTCTCGCGATTGGAGCCCGCTGAGCTCGACCGGTTCGCCATACAGATCCGCGCCCTCGGGATCGCCGTACAGGTGAGCCCTTGAGCTTCGACCGACGTTGGCTCGATGGCACCCGCGAACGCGACCGAGCCTCTGCTGCCGGGCCTGGCCCCAGTCGCGACCGGTCCGACCAAACATCAGAAGAACCAGTACTCGCACCAGGCAAGGACGAAGACGCAGAGCCCGACCGCGACCATCCGCCGAAACAACCCTACCGCCCAATCGGGCCCTCCACCGTCCGACTGTAGCTGCCACCGCCGCATCCACGCGTCGGCCACGAGGAAGCCGGGGAACGCAAGCACGGGGAGGCGCGGGTAGATCCCGATGAGGGTCAAGACGAACGCGCCGGAGATCGCCGCGTTCATCGACCGCCGTGCGATGGCGAGCGCGGCTGGGGGGCCGTGGGTGACTACGAAGGTCCGGTATCCGCGGCGCCGATCGTCTGCCTCCTGAAACGACTGTGCCGAGAGGTACGCGCCGAACAGCCAGAGCGACCAGAGCGCCAGCGTCACCACCAACCTCACGGAGATCGATTCGCTCGCCACCGCCGCTCCCGCCAGCGGCGAGAAGACCCCGTAGCCGAGAACGTTGACGAGCGGTCCACCCAGGGGGTGCCCCTTCCAGGCGAGCCGCGGATGGGAGTACATGACCGCCAGCAGGGCACAACCGAACGCGCAACCCGCCGCCCTCGTGTTCGCCGCCGCTGCCACCCCGACCGAGAGGACGAGCGCCACGTACGCCGCGCCATGGAGCCCCCGCGGAATGGCCGAGCCACGTGTGAAGATGGCGGCACCCTCCTCGCGATCGAGCGCCGCGTTGAGCCACATCGTCCCTGCGTGACCGAAGGTCCAGGCGACGAGCAGCAAGCCGAGTCGCCCCGGCTCCACCAGGTAGAGGTCCTGGTCCCAATGGACGAATCCGTAGCCGAAGAGGACGATCCCGAGAACCCACGGGAGCATGCGCAAGCGGGCGTGAACCACCAAGGCGGCGATCGGCGCCGACGTCCCGCTCCGCTCGGACGCGCTGCCTCCTCCCTCGTCTCGTTGGCCCGTTGGTGGGACCGCCAATCCCATTCCCATGGCACCGTCGCTCAGCGTCGCGTCCGATCGGCAAAGAGCGTCAGGCGCGAGGGGCATCGCGCCGCAACCCCCGTCGAGTCGCCTCCCAGGGCGCCACTCGCAGTGACCGTCACGGTCACGGCCTGCGATCCTCGGACACCGTCGCGCCTCGCCTTGAGCTCAGTAGTCATCGGTCTTGGCGCGGAGGCCTCGGGGTATGATTAGCTCGATCCTGGGAACCCCCGCGTCACCCTGCGCGAGGTAGCCATATCGGGCGAGGTTGCTCATCACTCGGTGCACGTAGAGGCGGGTCTCGTGAAACGGGATCCTCGCGACGAACACGTCCATCGGCAAAGATTCGCCATGTTCGAGCCAATGCGAGACCGCCTGCGGTCCTGCGTTGTAGGCGGCGGCGGCGAGGATAGGCCGTTCGCCGAAACGATCGAGGACCCGACGCAGGTAGTGGGCACCCAACCGAATGTTGTGGGGTGGGTTCTTGAGGAGGGTCGGGTCGTTCGCGAGGCCGAGGTCGCCCGCCACCGCCTCGGCCGTGGGTGGTATGAGCTGGAGCAACCCCTCCGCTCGCGCCGGCGAGACAACGCCCGGAACGAAGCCGCTCTCCTGACGCATCACGGCGTACACGAGGTGCGCAGGGAGGCGTTCAGTGCGCTCGGCCTTCTTCACCAGATTGGGGTACGGCCGCGGGTAGAGGCAGTCCCAGAGCCAGCGTGTGCGCGGTGCGGGAGCGAAGCGAGGCGCCTGCCACTTCGTGGCTCGGCGGCCCACTGCGTAGCGACGAGCAGCAACGGAGAGCTCTCCATAGGCGCGGCACACCCCTTCGTCGCCCCGATCGCCGAATGTGCGTCGAACCGCGGCCTCCTCCGCGGCCAGCGCGGCCTCGGCGTCAGCGTCGAGTCCCAGTCGATGGAGCAGGGCCACCTTGGGCGGGAGCGTCACCGCGAGGGCGGGACCCGCGGCCTCCTCCGCGTCCGGCGCGATTGGTGGCGGAGGGGCCACCCCGAGCGCGCGGAGCCGAGCTGCCGCCAGCAGCGCGGGCAAGGAGAGGGGCTCGCTGGCGATCACGGCGCGGAGCTCGGCCTCGGCCTCGGCGCGGTGCCCCTCCCCGAGCAGGGCAACCGCTCTGAGCTCGCGATAGCTCGCACGCAGCAGCCCATCCGTCTGCCGCGATGCAAGCTCGGCCAAGGCCGCGGCGGCACGCGCGGTGTCCCCGTGGCAAAGATACGCCACGGCGCGTTCGTAGCGGGCGCTCTCGGCGAACCCGCCGCGCTTCCCGTGACGGGCCAGGTAGTCGCTGTAGCCCGCGATGGCGGCCGGGGCGTCACCCAGCACGTGACTCAGCCGCGCCATCTGGAACCGCGCGTCGGCAGCCTCGGGAGCCTGCGGGTAGCGCCGTACGAGCTCCTGGAAACGAGCGATGGCGAGGCGATCCTCGAAGCCGCGCGCCAGGGCACGAGCCGCCAGAAAGAGATTCCGGGGCCGATGGGCGACGTCGAGCTCGGCAGCGCGGGTGAGGAGCTTCACTGCAGTCGAAAGGTCACGACGGGCGTTGTAGAGCGCCAGGGCGCGCGCGAAGACCTGGCTCGCTTCGGGAACGGAGGGTCCCGGCGCTCTCGACAGGCGCGTGAGCTCTTGCTCTGTAGCCTCGACTCGTCCCATGCGGGCAAAGGACAGGGCCCGGGCATGGTGTTCGGCGCGGGTGAGCGCTCGGCCCGGGTCGAGCTCCGCCAACTTGATCTCCGCGCCAGCCGCGAATGGGCTCTCAGGAACGTGAACGGCCAGCCATCGGTAGATCGCCGAGGCCTTCGCGCGGTCCCCCTGGCTGGCCGCCAGACGAGCGCGCACCAAACGCGTCTCCGCCTGCGCCGCCTCGTCACTGCGTTCCCCGAGAAGCCGCTCGAGCGCGCGATCCGCGGCTTGGCGAGCGCGAGCGAATTGCCCGCGACGCTCGAGGGCGAGGGCGAGCCCGAGCAGCGAGCTCGCGTCGGACTTCGTGGCGAAGTAGGCCGCGGCCTCCTCGGCTTGACCCGCGGCGAGCCACGCTCTTCCTCGCTGCTCCGCCACCTCTCGCCGTAGCAGCGGCAGCGCGGACTCGAGATCGACGAGCAGGGTGGCCGCCCGTGCCGGGTCGCCCAGTTCGATCGCCGCCCGGGCCCGCACGTAGCGAACCTCGGGCGCGGCCCGTTCGCCGTCGGGGAGTGCGTCGAGAACCCTCGCGGCTGTCTGCCAGTCGAAATCGCGAACCGCGGCCACCCAGCTCACTGGCGGCGCGCTCATCCGTGCCGAGCCGACCGACACCGCCCTGCCAACGCCCGCGGAGGCTGTGCCGACGGCGCTTGGCGAAGGCGAGCCCAGATCGCTCGCTTGCGGGTGACAGGAGGACCGCAACCCGCAAGCGCTGGCGACGATCGCAAAGGTGCAGGACCAGAATCTCATCAGGCGGAACGACACCGCGCCAGTCCCCCAATCGCACGACACTCGGGATGGGCCGTCGGGTCTCCAACCCGTCGCGGACCTCCGCTCACCGCGTGGATCGGCGCGCCGCACGCCGTGAGCTCTACCATGAACCGACGGCGAGCTCCCAGAATCCACCCCTCTCCTCGCCCGGTTCGGAGGCGTCGCCCAAGGCTCCATCGCGGTCGGAAATCCGTTCGGTGCTCCGGCGGCGACCCGACGCGGCACGAAGGGTCTTCCACTGCACCTTGGTTGGTTCCGGCTCTCGGCATCGCTGCGCTGGTATTGGGCTGGTTGAGGCTATCGTCCTGATCGCTGCTCCCTGCTACCCCTGCGCTACCATCCCCACCGGTACTCGGCGCGGAGCAGACCCGTGAAGTACGGCGCCTCGGCGAGCGAACCGAACGGGTCGCCGAGAAACCCGTGGTAGCGAAGCTCGAGTCCCACGCCAAGATGACGCCGCACGGCGTAGTCCATGCCCAGATCAAGGCTGAACCCTGCCTGGTCCCGAGCGAGCCCCCCGGGCTGGCTGTCGCCGCCGAGACGGTAATACCCGAGCTGGATCCCTACGTAGGGGACCCAGGCCAGGACATCGAGCTTGTAGGCGATGCCCGAGGTCGCCCCGAGGAGCCGCAGCGGCTCGCCGCCGATGCGATGGGTCCCGCCGAGGAGCGCCAGGCGGACATCGAAGGTGTCCGAGATCCCGTAGGCGCCGTGCAAACCACCAACGGGACCGGCGACCGTCTCCCCATCGGCGAAGGTGGCCACCCCAGCCCCCCCACCAACGTGCCACTGACGTTCGAACGCCTCCGCGGACGGCACCACGCCGAGGACAGCCAGAACGGCCAGAGTGGAGAGGGCGGGGGCGAAGCGCATTCGAGGAAGGCCTCGCATACCTTCGTTGCCGAGGATTGTCACGAACCCCGCGCCCCTGTCGAGGGCGCTCGATCCCGCTCGGCAGCGGCGCGGACCGAAGCGTGCTTGGCCGGGATGTCGGCGGCGACCGTCCGGGTCAGGGACCGTCCGCGATGCCGGCCAAGCCCGCGGCTCCCGCGCGCAGATGGAGCAAGCTCCCGGCTCCGGTCGCACCCCCTGCCCCACCAGCCCCCTCGGGCGCCACGACGAATTCGAGGTCGTCCAGCCAGAACTCGTACGAGACTGGGTTCGTTGGTTCGAACCGCAGGGTCGAGATCCGCGCCGGATCGATCGTCATCGGTGCCCCATCCATCGGGGCAACGAGGTAGAGATCGCTCCAGGCAATTTCCACGCGCACCCACTCGTCGACGAGCGGGACCTCGACGGCGTAGCCGAGCGGGCGTCCGTCCGTTTGCTCGGTGTCGCGAGTCTCGACGAGCAGGCGCAGCGAACCCGACCCACGAGCGAGGAACCCCACCCCCGCGTACACCAGTGCATCGTACCCGTCGGTGCAAGGCACATCGCCCGCCTCGAGGAATGCGATGCCAACCCCAGCATAGCCATAGCCCGACTCCGCATCGTTCGAGAACCCGCCGCCCGACACGTGGACGTAGCACCCCGTGGCCGAGTCCCCATCCATGGTGAACGGCCCGTTGGCGCCCGGCTCCTGCGATCCAGGCAGCTCGGGATTGCTGTCGTAGGCAAACCACGTCCCGATCCGCCCTTCGGCGAGGGCTATGGTCGCATCGCAGTCGGTCGCGTCGTCGATCATGGCGTCGTCGCCCGCCGCCACACAGGCTGCCTCGGGAACCCAGCCCGACACGCCAGCAGCCGATGGAGCTGCACCCCCAGTCGCACGGCCGCCACCGCTTTCGTCGATGAGCGAGGAGCCACCGGTGCCAAGACCACCGGTAGCGGTGTTCCCACCGGAGCCAGTGGCACCGCTGTCGTCAACGAAGGGGTCCTCCGGCTGGGGATTGAGCAGACAGGCGGGCGCCAGCATGAGCCCGAACGCCACCCCCCGGCGCATCGAGATCCCAAAGCGCAGAAGCACCATTGGCCTTTCCTTCGCGCGAGCGCCCCTCGCGTCCGTCAAGCATCGGGTGCGCCAAGCGCACGCCGGGTCAAGGATGGCACAGACGCCCTCCCGAGTCCCGCAGTGCGCATCGAGCCGTGGCCGGATGTCCCGATTTCGGCGAAACCCTGGGCCCTCCCGAACACCGCCAACCCGCCGGGACCCTGATCCACGAGGTGGGGTCTGAGAATCCGGGCGTCGCGCGCGGATTCTGGGCAGCGCGGTAGATCGGCGCCGGAAGCGCCCGCGCCCAGCCCTAGAGCAGCAATCAGGTTGATTGCTGCGTCAAATCAACGACCTAGAGCACCGAACCGGCAGCAGACCTCTCCAGAGGCGGCGCTGGAAACGCGTCCTCGCCTCGCACAGACGCGTTTCCAGCGCTGCCTCTGCTGTCGGCAACCTGATCGGTGCTCTAGAGCATGCTCACCGGATCGACGTCGATCGCGAGCCGGACCTCCCGGCGGACTTCGGCGCGCGCGACCGCGGCGAGCGCCGGGCGGAGGCTGGCGCGGGTGGGGGCGCGGAGCAATAGCTGGTAGCGGTAGCGCCCCCGGAGGCGAGCGAGCGGTGAGGGCGCAGGACCGAGCACGCGAAGGCCGGGGGAGGATACCTGGCGGGCGATGGCGGCCACCCGATCTGCCTCGGAGCACGCGATCTGCTCGTCCGTCGCGTCGAGTCGCACCATGGCGAGACGGGATTGGGGGGGGTACCCGAGCTCGGCGCGATCAGCGAGTTCGAGTTCCACGAAGCGTTCGACGTCGTGCCGAGCCGCCAGTGCCACCGCCGGGTGGTCGGGGTTGCGGGTCTGGATCATCACGGTCCCCGGCGCGTCTCCACGCCCGGCGCGACCCGCCACCTGCACCAGCAGCTGGAAGGTTCGCTCGGCTGCGCGAAAGTCGGGCATCCCGAGCGCGGCATCGGCGTTTAGCACCCCTACGAGCGTCACGCGTGGGAGATCGTGACCCTTGGTGACCATCTGCGTGCCGACCAGCACGTCGATGGCGCCCGCCCGCATGCGCTCGAGAACCCGCTCGCTCTTGGCTCCGCCACCAGTGTCGCGATCGAGTCGCCCGATCCGCGAGTTCGGGAAGGTCGCCGCCAGGGTCGCCTCGACCCGCTCGGTCCCGGAGCCCTCCAGCAGGAGCCGCTCGGCGCCGCAGCCAGGACACCGAGTAGGAACCACGCAGGAATGGCCGCAGTAGTGGCAGATGAGCCGTTCGCCCCGACTCCGGTGCAACGTGAGTGCGACGGAACAGCCGGGACACTCCGCGAGCTTCCCGCATGAATCGCAGACGAGCGCAGGCGCGTATCCCCGACGGTTGAGAAAGAGGATCGCCTGTTCCCCCCGTTCGAGGGTGCGCTCGAGCGCTCGGTGAAGGGGCAGACTCAGCCACCGCTCCTTGCTCGGTCCAGGTCCAACGCGCCGCAAGTCGACCAGCTCCACGCGCGGCATCAGCATCGACGCTCGCGCTCGCGCGGGGAGGCGCAGTCTCGTGAGCTTGCCAGCCCGAACGAGGGCCTCGCTCTCGATGGACGGCGTGGCCGAACCGAGGACGCACACAGCACCCGTACGGTGCGCACGGAGGAGGGCCATGTCCCGCGCGTGGTACCGAACACCCTCGTCCTGCTTGAACGAACCGTCGTGCTCCTCGTCAACGCAGACGAGACCGAGCGTCTTCACCGGTGCGAAGAGCGCCGAACGCGCGCCCACGGCCACCTTCACCTCCCCCGAGCGGAGGCGCTTCCACATGGCGTGCCGTGCACGATCGGTCAGACCGCTGTGGAGCACCGCGACCGCGTCGCCGAGACGCGCCCGGAATCTCCCCGCGAGCTGCGGCGTGAGCGCGATCTCCGGGACCAGCACGATGACGCCGCGCCCGAGGGCGAGGCAGCGCTCGACAACGTGAAGGTACACCTCGGTCTTGCCGGACGCGGTGACCCCGTGCAGGAGAAACGCGCGAGCCGCGGCATCCTCGAGGCCGGCGCGGATCGCGTCCACCGCCGCCCCTTGCGCCGTATTCAGCAGGGGAGCCCGGTCGCGGGCCACCAGTCCCAGCTCGAATGGATCGTCGGGAGCGGGCCGCCGCTCCACCGCGGCCAACCCGAGCTCCACCAACCGGCGGAGGGCGCCGCGTGCGTTCGGCCAACGCTCGGCGAGCTCGCTCACCAACGTCGGTCCGTCGCGGCCGAGGCATTGGTGGATCGCGCGCGCCTGCTCGCCTAGCCGCGGCGGCAGCTCACCCGGAACGGCACGGGCCGCCTGCACCATACGTCCCACCGTGTCCACGTCCCCGAGGTCGAACCCCTGCTGGTCGAGCGACTCCTTCTGCGCTCGCTCCACGGCGGGGAGCGCCAGGCGCATCACTTCGCCGATCGGGGCTATGTAGTATCGGGCCAGCTCTTCGAGGAACGAAAGAAGCTCACCGCCGAGGACGGGCTCCTCGTCCACGACGGCCGCAATCGCCTTGAGGCGCTCGACCGCTACCTCGGGCTCGCGATCGCTCGCCTCGAGCACGACGCCGAGCACCCGGCGTCGACCGAACTCGACGAACACGCGAGCGCCTCGCGCCACGCGTCCGACCAGGAGATCGGGCACGCGGTAGGTGAAGGCCTGCCCGAGCGGGACCGGAACGGCGACGGTCGCGAGCTCCACGCAGGGCAGCATGACGCAGCCAGCGCCGGCAGGGGCGCGATTTTGCCAGGCTTCCCGGCCGACCGCGCGTCCTTCCCCTCCCGGCGGGACGCCCCCGCGCGACGAACGGCAAGCCCGGCGCTAAGGTCGCCCTCCCCATGAAGCTCCTCTTCGATCTCCTTCCGTTGTTGCTCTTCTTCGTCGCCTACCGCCGCTTCGACATCTACGTCGCGACGGGAGTCGCGATCGCTGCCTCGGTCGGGCAGATCCTCTGGCTCCTCTTGCGACGACGGAGGATCGAGCCAGCGGTCTGGGTGAGCCTCGTCATCATCGCCCTCTTTGGTGGTGCCACCATCGCCCTGCACGACGAGAGCTTCATCAAATGGAAGCCGACGGTGCTCTACTGGGTGGGGGCGGTGGTCCTCGCGGGCGGCGAGCTCATCGGACGGAGTGCACTCCGCGGCCTCCTCGGCACGCAGCTCGTGCTCCCCGACTCCATCTGGAGGCGGCTCACCTGGGCGTGGGTCGGATTCCTCGGGGCGATCGGGACGGCCAACTTGGCCGTGGCGTTCACCTGCTCGACAGAAACCTGGGTAAGCTTCAAGGTGTTCGGCTTGTTCGGCGTGATGCTCGCGTTCGTCGTCGTGCAGAGCCTATTTCTGGGCAAGTACATCGAGCCGCCGGCCGACGCCAAACCCCGGGACGGTGCGTAGCGAGCCCAAGACCCAAACCGAGGCGCCGTCAGCTCGACCGCTTCGTCTCGAGCTCCTCCCATCGGGCCAGCAATACCGCGAGCCGTCCCTGCGCACGCTCGCGGGCGGCGATGAGGGCCGGGACCTCCGCGCTCCGGGTCGCGTAGGTCTCCGGGGCGGCCAGCTCGGCATCTCGGCGCCCCGCCTCCGCCTCGAGGTCAGCGATCTCCTGCTCCACCCTCTCGAGCTCGCGGGTCTCGTGCCAAGTGAGCCCCCGCTTGCGGAGGTCGACCCGGGCCGTGGCTGGCGCCACGACGGGTGGCGCACTCCGCGGGGCTGGCTGGGCCGCGGGCTGCTGGCGATCCCGCGCGATCCGCTCGGCCCGAAGCGTCAGGAAGGTGGCGTAGTTGCCCGGGTAACGCACCACCCGACCATCACCCTCGAAGGCAAGGATCGCGGTCGCCACCTTGTCGAGGAAGTAGCGATCGTGAGTGACCACGATCGCAGTAGCGTTCATCTCGACGAGGAGCTCCTCGACGGCGCCCAGCGTCGCGACGTCGAGATCGTTGGTGGGCTCGTCCATCACCACCACGTTCGCGGGCTCCAACAGCATCTTGGCGAGAGCTACCCGCGCGCGCTCGCCGCCCGAGAGCGAGCCCACGGGCTGCCGGATGCGGTCACGGTAGAACGAGAAGCGCTCGAGGTACGAGTAGGCAGAGACCGAGCGCTCTCCCCAGCGAACCGTGTCCCCATCGCCGGCCACGTTGGCGAGCACGCTCGCTGCGTCATCGAGTCCGGCTCGCCCCTGCTCGAAGTAGGTGAATCGCACCCGAGCTCCGCGCACGATCCGTCCAGCCGCGGGCGGGAGCTCGCCGAGGACTGCACGGAGGAGCGTCGTCTTCCCAGTACCGTTGCGTCCGATGACGCCGACACGCTCCCCCTTGGTAAGGTGCAGGGTAAGGTCACGCACGAGCTCCCGGCCGCCGAGCGCGAGGCAGAGCTCGTGAAGCTCGACCACGGTGCTGCCGAGATCGGCCGACTGCAGCCGGAGCGTCACCCCGCGATCTGGAGCGGTCGGCGCGGTCGCTGCGGCGGCTTCGACGCGCTGGATCCGTGCCTTCTGTTTGCCGGTGCGCGCCTTGGGCTGGCGAGCGAGCCACACGAGCTCCGTCCGCAGGAGGTTCTGGCGGTTGGCCTCCGTACGCCCCGCGAGCTCGGCGCGTTCGGCCTTCGCGAAGAGGTAGTCCTCCCACCCCCCGTCGTAGGAATACACCTGCCCGGACTCGATCTCGAGCGTTCGCCCCACCACGCGATCGAGGACCCAGCGATCGTGGGTGATGAGGAGCAACGCGCCTTGGTGCTCCTCGCGCAGGTAGCGCTCGAGCCATTCTATCGTCTCCGCGTCGAGGTGGTTCGTGGGCTCGTCGAGCACGGCCAACGTCGGGCGCGCCACGAGGAGTGCTGCCAGCGCGACCCGTCGCCGCTCCCCTCCGCTCATGGTCCCCACCGGCCGATCCGGCTCCCGGACACCGAGTTCGGTCATCATCGCCTCGGCGCGATGGCCGAGCTCCCATCCGCCGAGACGCTCGACCGCCGCGGCGGCCGTGGCCTGCTCCTCGAGCGCAGCCGCGACGTCATCGACCCCGCGCTCGAGCGCCTCGCTGGCGGCCTGATAGCGCGCCGTCGCCGCAGACCACTCCACGAGGCCACCCAGCACCAGCTCCCGTGGCGTGGCCGTCGCGGGAAGGGATGGCTCCTGGGTCAGGAGCGCGATCCGAGCGTCGCGCCGCCGGATCACCGTTCCGGCGTCAGGCTCCTCGACGCCAGCGAGGATGCGCGCGAGCGTGCTCTTGCCGCTCCCGTTGCGCCCGACCAGGCCCACCCGCTCGCGGTCCTCGATGGCGAGCGATGCCCCGTCGAGCAGGCGCGCAGCGCCGTAGGCCTTCACCAGTGACTGAGCGGAGAGGATCGACACGGCAGGCGTCCGGGCCCAGCGCGATAGCGCGAGTCCGAACGCCTGCCAACCGTGCGGGGTGGCGGCGCGCGGCGGAGGCGACTACTCCGCGTAGAAAACGCCCTTGAGATCCTCCGTGCTCGAGATCGGGACCCCATCTTTGATCGAGGCGACCCGGAACTGATAGTACATGCCCGGCGCGAGCGGGCCCGGGAATTCCGCCGTGACTGGTGCGTTGCCGCCGGGATCGGTCGCGGTCCCTTCCCACTCGAGCTCGCCGAAGGCATTGTAGACAACAACCACGTAGGAGTCCTCGCTCGAATCGTCCTCCCAGGTCAGCGTCACCGGGGCCCCCGACACCGGTTCGGCGCCGTCGGCCCCGGGGGAGATCACGGCCAGCGCCCCCGTGACTTTGAACGCCGTGGTGGTGACGTCGCCGCCGGCCACGGTGACCTGCTGGATCTCCGTGCCGCCGATGGACGTATCCGGATCGCGGACGAGGTCGTCGTTCTCGAAGGCCGCGAGGGCGACGTAGTCACCGTCGGGCACGCCCGAAATCGACCAATCGTTGCCGATGCCTCCCGCGCGGAACCCTGGCGGGGCCTCTCCCGTGAGCGTGGTTTCGTTGAAGGTGTCCTCGACGACGAGGATCACGGAGGTGAGGTCACCCTGCCCGGGGTTCACGACGTTGATGCTACCGCTCACCACGGACCCCGTCGCCTCGCCCACCACGAGCTCGACGTCGTCCCTGGTCTCCCCGGCCGCAACCTCGACCGTCACTGGCGTCACGTTCACCGCAAGCCGATACGCTTGCACGGTCACCGACCCCTCGGGCACGTTGAACACCGTGAAGGACCCGTCGATGTCGGCGACCGCAGTGACCCCGCCGGCGACGATGAACGTGCCGCCAACGTCCTCGCCGGTCACGCGCCCCGAGAGGGTGCCGAGGTTGGCCGAGTCGGAGCGTAGGATGAGCCCGAGATCGGTGGAGGCGTTGTCGATGACGAGGTCGGAGTCTCCGAGCCCGCTCGCGTCCACCGGGATTGCCTCGCGGGGAGGCAGCGGGAAGGTCAGGTAGCCGGCCGCGTCCGCGCGCAGGGTGTAGAGCATCTGGTCGGCGAGCGTACCGTCCTCGTTCCGGGGAGTGGGTACGGCGAGAGAATACGCGCCGTCCCCGTCGGTGACCGCGACCGCGGACACGGCGGCCCCGTTCGCGTCCTGCGCGACGACGCGTGCCCCTTCGATGGGCGAGCCGTCCGCAGTGTCGAACACCCCGCCAACGATGGTGACCGGATCGAAGCAGCCGACGCCCCCCCCCGCCACCTCCTCGCACACCTGCCCGTCACGGCAGCCCTCGTCGTCGAGGAGGGAGCATCCCTCGTCGGAGGGTGGGGCGGACTCGTCGTCCTTGCAGGCGCTTGCCCCGAACACGAGGGTGGCCGGCAGCACGAACCCAGCGATCGATTGTCGTAACGTCTTGGTCACGGTTCCTCCTTCCGAGCCGCCCACTCAGCGGAGCGGGGCGAGACACACACCGTTGTCGCAGAAGACCAACCCCGGGTTGCAGCAGTCCGCGTCCTCCTCGCACAGCTGGCCGTAGAGGGCGCACTCGGTCGGCACGCCGCCCGTCGCAGGGCCACCCCCTGTTGGGCTGCCCGCGGTCCCGCCCGCCGGGGCGCCCGCGGTCCCGCCCGCGGCGGGCGGAGCTCCGCCGGACCCGCCGGTGGGCGGCGACTCCCCACCGCAAACACCCTGGACGGAACCGATCGGTCGTAGGCAGGGGATGCCCGTGCAGCAGTCAGCATCGACGGTGCAGGTCCCGCCCGCGTCGACGCAGATGGTCGCGCCACAACGGAGCACCCCGTCCTCGTCGGGCACGCAGGGCATCTGGTCACAGCAGTCGGCCGAGGTCGCGCAGGTCTCGCCGACCACGCGACATTCGCCGAGGGCGTTGCAACGCGGCACACCGAACGGGTCGAGCAGACAGGACTCGCACTCATCCCCTTCTTCAGCGTCCGGCTGGCAGAGGAAGCCGGTGCCACCGCACACGAGCTCACCGGCGGCGTTGCGCTCACAGCGGCCCGACTCGCCAGTGGCCCCGCAGCAGTTGTTGCGCGAGGACGAGTTGCTGCAGACGTAGTCCTGATAGTGGCAGACGTTGCCCTGGGGGTTGCAGCCGGTCGGACTGCGGCAGATCCCCACGGGATCGTCGGGACTGTCCTTGCGGCAATGGACATTCCCGGCGCCCGGCAGGTCCGTTCCGTCCGCCCCACAGCAGTCCGCGTCCCGACGACAGAGATCGCCCATGACGTGGCAGCCCCGGGCGGGCTGGCACACCAGGACTCCGGTCACGCGATCCGGGGCGCAGACGCGGCTGCAGCATCCGTTGCACCCATCGCACAGCATCCCCTCGAGCCCGTCGCAGTTCGCGGAGCCGATCTCGATCGGGGCACAGGTGCCAACCCCGTTCGCGCCGAGATCGCAGGCGGCGGAGCAGCACTCCGCGGCCGAGCGGCAGATGTCACCGTTCTGCACGCAGAAGGAGGAGGCCCGAACGCACATCCCGTCGTCACCGCAGAGGCCCGAGCAGCAGTCCCCGCCGTCGTCGCAGGGGTTGCCGGCGGTGGCGCAAGCCGGGTTGAGCGCAACGCAACGGTCGTTCGTGCAGGTCCCGCTGCAGCACTCGCCGCTCCCCGCGCAAGCCTCGTCGTCGGGCGTACACGCGGCGGCGCTGCACTCGGAATCGACGCAGTTCAAGTTGCAGCAATCCGTGTCCGCGCCGCACGAGTCGCCGGGGCCACCGCACTCGATCACGTTCGAGCTGCAGACGCCGTCGGTGCAGATGTGACTGCAGCATTCGTCCGTATCGACGCAGGCGTCACCGAAGAGGCTGCAACCGATCGGGAAGTCGACGCCCGTCCCGACCGCGCCGGCCGTCGGTGCTCCGGCGCTGCCCGCGCTGGTGACCGCGCCTCCGACCAGACCGCCATCCCCCCCCACCCCCCCCCCCCCCCCCCGGGCCCCCCCCGGCCCCCCCCCCCC
>JAFGBI010000440.1 GCA_016933275.1 Polyangiaceae bacterium
CGCATCGTTCTCGACGCCCTTCTGGCCGGTTCTGGCGTTACGCCACCACATTCAACTTGGCGGCGCGGAACGAACTCTGGGGCACCGTGCTCGGCACGATCACCAAAAGCTCGGCAATCAAAGGATTATTAGGCCACCTGGCCGAACCGACGGCCCCCTCGTGCGTCTGCACCACCTTCGAGGTCACAGCCACGCGGCAACGAACCTGTCTGCTCTTGCCCGGGCACGGACGCCTCCCCACACTCCTGGCGTGAACCTGCGCAGCACCGCGATCGCGACGGTGGCCCTCATCGGGCCGTTGCTGTCGGGTTGCGGTGGTGGCGACGACAGCGGACCGGTGGTCGTGAACGACACGACCCCCCAGGTCCGCTGCAACGACCTCGCCGAGTTGGAGCTCGGGGAGTTCTTCGCACAGAACAACATGTGGGGGAAGGGCACCCTCACGGGCTACGAGCAGTGCATCAGCAAGGAGGGAGAGCGCGGGTTCCCCGTGCGGTGGCACTGGACTTGGCCCGAGGGCGACGCGAACCAGGTCAAGGGCTTCCCGTTCATCGGCTTCGGGCAGGACCCGTGGAGGTCAACATCAACGACGTCCGCGCTGCCGCGACGGGTTGCCGATCTGACATCCCTCTCCGTGGACTACTCGCTCACGCTGACGGCGGAAGGCACGTACAACCTCGCCTTCGACATCTGGGTCACCCGCGAAGCTGGCGTCACTACCCCGCCCGAGGGCAACGTGACGCGGGAGATCATGATCTGGCTCGACGCCACGGAGGGAGCGCAACTCGCCCCTCTCGTGGAGGACGTCACCATCGAGGGGGAAGCGTACTCGTTCTACGCAGCGCTGGGGGCAACGGACGCGGGATACACGCGGGACTACTTGGCGTTCGTCAAGGCCGAGCCCGAGCACACGGGGTCAACGAACATCGCCGCCTTCGTGGGCTACCTCGTCGCGAACGGGTACCTCACCACCGACGAGTACGTCCGGAACGTGTTCCTCGGCAATGAGGTGTGGTTCGGCACGGGGGAGGTCGTCCTCGACAGCTTCGCCGTCAGCGTCGAGTAGGGTATCCTGCGAGGACACCATGCTCACTCGACGCGGCTTCCTATGCGCGACGGCACCCCTCCTCCTCACGTCCTGCGTGAACGAGCAGCACGCGGTCGTGGGCACGGCTGCCATCTCCACTGATCCCTGGAGCTGCCCGGAGGCCGAGACCCAGGTGACCGAGGTCAGCAACGCCAAGTACCGCCTTGAAGGCTGCAGCCAGGAGGCGGTCTACAACTGCAACTTCTCGTTCAACCCGCCCCGCTGTTGGAGGTAGCGGAGCGGCGCGATGGTGGCCAGCCCCCTGCGGCCACCATCGCGCTTGCCGCCTGTCCGCGCGACTGCACGTCGACATCCGACCGACCTCGTGCGTCGCATCCATTCATCAAGCGGCCGCAAATCGCTTCGGGTCGAGGAAGAACCAACGGGCTGCTAGCAGGCCACCGACCTACGTTGTATACGTCCCCTAGAGATGCACCCCGTCCGTCGCCCCCTCTGCTGCATCACTCGCGAAACGCATCGTCGAATCGACATCCTCACCGTTGCCCAGCTTCTGTTCGCAATCGGCTCATGTGCCACGAGGCATCCCGAGGTTCCCACCGCAACACTCACCTCCGCCCCACCAGACATCGCCACCATCGACCTGAACGAGCAGGTTCGGATTTGCACCCTCCCACCGGAGAGCCTGGTATACGAGATCCCCGGCAGCGATGCATCTATGCCAATTCCAAAGCCGAGATACACCAGCCAGCGTGTGCTCGTCTTCCTGTCTATAGATGACTCCCCGGAGGCAATAGGAGCCTACCCGGTCTTCGAGGGGAACCCAACGAACCTTGGGCAGGAAGAGTTCAATTATCGAAGCCAACCGTTGGTACAATTGGGGGGCAACGCGGACACGGGGCAACGCGTCTACGGACGCGAGTACCGATTCGACTCCCTGGAAGGAGCCATCACCTACCTCCCGACGACGGGCACCGATGCGCTAGACGCATACATAGGCCGTCCCGGGGACCTCCGTCTCCGCGAGGTCGTGGTTGTTGGGCGAGCAGGCAACAAGATCATTCCGTCTATCGACGGACCTGTTATGGAGTGCACCTGCACGGGCGGAACTGAGCTGGAAACCTGGGCTGATCCGTCGCCGCTACTGCGTTGCCTCGATGTGGATCTGACAGACCAACCGGCAATACCGCTTCCGGTGGTGAAGGCAGTGGAGGTTGCCACCGGCTGGGGGAACACCTGTGTCGTTACTGAGAGCGGTGGTGTGCGCTGTTGGGGACAGAACACAGAAGGGTTTCTTGGTACAAGAAGGGTATTGGTCCTTGGTAAATCCCTTCAGGGGACCGAAGAGTCAGATGCCGGATTCGAGGTCACGAAGCCGCCATCGCCCAATTATGACGCCAAGAGTGTTGGCCCGGTAGAGGTCGAAGGCCTACCGGAGCCGATTTCTTCGCTGGCGATTGGCGGGTACGGAGTCTACGCGCTCGGCCGGTCCGGGGAGCTCTACTGCTGGGGCAGAAGATGTGCGGGAGAACCCATGGGCGCTGACGAGCGCGAGCTCTGGCCCAAGCCCCGGAGCGTTCCCAGCCTCGGTGGTGGAACGCGATCCGTTGCGTCTGGTGGCGCATCGCCCGGTGGACCTGTCTGCGTCATTGCGAAGAGAGGAGGCGTCAGATGCTGGGGCAAGCTTGGGTTTACGATGAGTGAACGCCACGTAGACTTCACCGACACTCCAATCGACATGCCTGGGCTCCAATCCGACGTGGTGAAGATCGATGTGAATGACAGGAACTACTGTGCGCTCAAGAGCTCCGGGGAAGTCTTGTGCTGGGGACCCGGTAGTATCGCAACTGGCGAGCAACGGTCGGAGCCAGATGGGACTCCTGTTGTGAAGAAGGGTCTTTTCCCAAGGGCTATCGATGTCGCCGTGGGGGGCAGCTTCTCGTGCGCTCTAGGGGAAACGGGAATGGTGAAGTGCTGGGGATCTGCGGGTTATGGGGAACTCGGCGACGGCGGGGAAACGGGCAAGATGCGTTCGTCCGTGGAACCGGTCCAGGTCGTCGATCTTCCCACCACTACCGCGATTGCCGCCGAAAGTAGCCATGCGTGTGCTCTGACCAAGGAGTCGGAGGTCTTTTGTTGGGGAAAGAACAACCCGACCTGCGTTGTTGGGTTGGAGATCCAAAAAATCGCATCCAGTCGCCCCGTGCCAATCTCTGGGATCCCGAGGAATGTGCGGGCTATTGATGTCTCTTCCCAGCATGCATGCGCGTTGACCGAGTCAGGGGAAGTGTACTGCTGGGGGTTCCACCATAGTGGGTATCAAATCGGTGCTGCGAGAGGGACGACGTCTACAAAGACGCAGAAGATCTACGGCTTTGGTGGGTAGGTGCGTCCCAATTCACCTCAGCCCGCCATGGGAAGAATTGGGAAGAGGCTGGTGGCTGAGTTTCGGGGCAGCGGAGCTCGGGCTCATGGGTTCGCGCGGCAACGGGGGCCTGAACGTCACCAGACTGTGGTGGTGGGTAACCCGTGGACGGATGAGGGCCAAGATCGGCCAGCCTCGGAAGCCACGGCGCCGTCCTGATAGCTTCAGGGGGTGACAGCCTACTGCGAATGCCCCTGTGGCTACCCAGGCCCGACGGACCCTGACCACACCACAACAATCGTAGTGGCTCGTGAGCGCCTCATAATATTCGTTTCCTCGGCCGAGGCTACCGCCGGCAGGGGTGAGGGCGAAAGCCCTCCAGGGATTGATTTCATGGGCCCACGCGATTTCCTGGGGGAGGACGGGACCGCACCCGGACCGTACCCGGTACCCCGAGGGTGTTGCACCCGTCGTTCCGGCCGGGTACCCCTCGGCCGTGCCCTCACCCGTCTCCGAGATGCTGACCTCGGCCGTCGAGCGGCACCTGGTCCCCCTCCTCGAGCCGCTGGGCCTGACGCCGGTGAAGTACCCCGAGCGACTGAAGGTGGGGCTCGTCGCTCGGGCTCTCGCCCGTCGCCTTGATGAACGCCGCACGTTCTACGTCACCTTCTGGTGCGATGGGGGCACCGCGGAGCACCTCACCTGGCGTGCGGACGTCTACGACGGCCACATCTGGTGGGACCTGGCGTTCACGTTCCCGTTCGAGCAGCCCGGGTTTCCGCCACCGAAACCGAGGGCTGGCTCTGCTCTCGACCTGGCGCCGTTCTTCCCGGCACGGAGGCCCGACCACTTCAATCGGGCGATCCGGTTCCTCGGGACGCTCCTCGTCACCTACCACGAGGAGATCGCCGCTCAGGTCCCGGAGCTACGGCCCGACATCGAGCGGGCCCTCCAGACCGAGGGTTGGCAGGCGGCCCTCTGTGAGGCCCCCGAGCTCTGGGCGAGACGGCTGGTTCAGGGCGAGGTCGACTTCACCGAGGAGCCCGCCACCATCGTCTTCGTGGGGGCGAACCTCGTCGTGGTCAGCGTC
Organism: Polyangiaceae bacterium; assembly: GCA_016933275.1. Classification (GTDB taxonomy): domain Bacteria; phylum Myxococcota_A; class Polyangia; order Polyangiales; family Polyangiaceae; genus JAFGBI01. The sequence continues at coordinate 4,501 of JAFGBI010000440.1, forward strand.
GGCACGGAGCGGTTCACCTTCAAGTTTCCGGTGGAGGGGATCGCCAGGACGGATCCGGCCCGGGTCTCCGGGTGGTGGACGACGCCAGCGGGTACGAGGGCGGCCACCGTGCTTCGGATCGGATCACGGACGTGGAGGTTCGACTTCGGGGGGAAGCTCGTGAGCTGCGAACCCCGCGAAGAAGGATCGTCGGCAGCTTCGGGGTCCTGATCCCGGCACGGCCGCCCTGGAAACCCGCATCGTCTCCGCCTGCGGTAAGATCCCTCGTGGAGATGCCGAACAGGTTCAGGCTCCCGACGTGGATCATCGTGGCCGCCTCGTCGTTCGTTGCTGCCGCGGTGCTGACCCTGCTGGCGTATCGGGTCTTCCTCCAAGGACCGCCCTTGCCGGGCGGCCTGCTCGGATTCGCCGTTCTGCCGCCCCGGGATTTCCCCGAGTACCCACTCGTGACGCTCCTACTGTGCGTCGAAGAGCCGCAGCGACGTGCCAAGCCGATCGCCACGCGGTTCGACGAAGAATACAGGGGGCGGCACCCCAGTTCATCTCGATCGCCGAGGGAACCCGAATCGTCGCATTGGCAGGGCTCACCGTGGGCTCCGGATCTCTCCGTCGGTAGGGTAATCTCGGCTGTTGTGAAGCTCGGCTGGACCGCGTGTTTAGAGGCGCCAGAACTGCCCTGGCAGCTCGGGGAGTGACCCTCCCCAGCAGACCCAGGCTCCGGACGCTCCGAACGCCACCCACCCCAGCGCCAGGTGCCCGGTCGGCTTTGCGGCCGGAGGATCACCGCTTGCTTTCCTACTGGATCCGCCTCTGGGCCCCTTTCCATCTATTCGTCCTGTGTCATATTCGTTCCAGGTCATGTCCTGGGAGGTCGAGTTCACGGACGAGTTCGGCACCTGGTGGGATGGCCTCGACGAAAGCGAGCAGGACAGCATCGATCGAGCGGTTCACCTTCTCGAAGCTCGGGGATGCGGATCTTCTTGCGGCAAGGCGAGAAGTCGAAGTCGAAGCCGTCAATGGTGTTGACCTCGGGGAACTTGGCCGCGTCGACGCGGCG
>JAFGBI010000441.1 GCA_016933275.1 Polyangiaceae bacterium
GGCTAGAGCAGCAATCAGGCTAGAGCAGCAATCAGGCTAGAGCAGCAATCAGGCTAGAGCAGCAATCAGGCTAGAGCAGCAATCAGGTTGATCGCTGCGTCAAATCAACACCCTAGAGCACCGAACCGGCAGCACACCTTGCCCGAGGCGGGGCCAAAAAAGGCGTGCTCGCCTCGCACCGACGGGTTTTGGGCGCTGCCGCTGCCGTCGGCAACCCGATCGGGGTCTAGTCGGTCAGCGGGGAGCGCGGACGCAGATCACTCGCCGGGTGACGTTGAGGAGGATGAAAGGAAGGCCGCCCCCGATGCGGATGTCCTGCCGAAAGGCCCAGGAGAAGCCAACGACGGCGAGGGTTAGGGCCATCAGACCATAGGAGGCGCCGCGGATCCAATCGAGACTCGAGCTACGGCAACCGACGAAGCCGTGGGGGAACCAGAGCGTGGTCGCCGCACCCACGACAAGGACGATGACGAACAAGCCGCAGCCCTGCGTCTCGCTGAGCCAGCGCTTCAGTGGTTCGAACTCGCCCGCGAATGCAACGGCGCCGAGCCACAGCCACATGTTCGTGCCAAGCAGGATCGGGTTCACGAGGTGCCGGCGATGCAGCACCGCCATCGTGGTTACTATCGAGAGCAACGCGCCGGTCAAGAACCCCCTGCCCGCCCGCTCGAGGTCGACCTTCCCTTCGATGACGAAGGGGAGGGCGAGGCTGACCACCGGCACCAGCTGCACCAGCTCCGCCCAGGCGGGATTTTTTGGCGTTGCGCGATCACCGGGATTCGGCATGCACGGTCGCTTCGGTTCGGAGGAAGGGCGGTCGATGGCCGAGATTGCACAACTGGTTCGCCTGTCAACCGCCTCGGCGGGGCTGTCGAGGCGCGCGACGGTCCGACGACCGTCTCGCCACTTGGTCTCCTCAATCCCGTCGCCAGCGGCCCCAGGTGCTCCTATGATGCTAGTGCGCTGGGTGACCGATGCCGTCGCCGTTTCGAACCGTCACCCCCCTACGTTCGGCTTGTCGGGCGTCTCTCTGGATCGCTGCGGCCGGCTGCGGATGCGGGCGGACCGAGGTGTGGCCGTCGAGTACCTATGCGGCGGTCGCACCGGGCACCGGGACCGGGGGTGCCGCCACGGGGGGTCAGGGGCCGAATGCGGGTGGCATGGGTGGTGGAGGCTTGGGGGGGATCGGTAGTGCCAGCGGTACGGGCGGCGTCGTCTCCACGGGGGCAATTGGCGCCACTGGCCAGGGAGCGGGGGGAACCGCGGGCGAGTCAGGCATGGTCGAGCTCCTGGGTCCACCCCTACTCTTCCGCCCGACGGACGACGGTTTCGGGCTTCAGGTGGTGACCTCCCCACTTGGCAAGCATGAGCTCAGTGCCGTCGTGCAGGGAGAGGACGGATCCAGTCCGCGGCTCCTCGGCGATCCCACCCACCCAGCCGAGGACATCACCGAGTGGGAGGTGACCGACCTCGAACCCGGCATGCGGTACGAGTATCTCGTTCTCGCGACAGGTGATCATTTCGTCACGACCCTCTACCGGGGTGAGGTGACGACGCGGCGTCCACCCGGCGCCGAGTACACGGTAGCCCTCCTCACCGACAGCCACATCCGACCCCGAGAGGTGCTGCCTGGTCCGGTCGAAGCAGTGGAGACTGCGGAGGTCACCCTGCTCGCGGTGGGCGCCGACATCCTCCCCAGCCGACCGGACTTCGTCATCCACCTCGGGGACATGCTCGACTTCCACGACTACGGCTTCAACGTTCCGTCGCCCAGCGCTGCCACGACCCGGTCCGGGTACCTCAACTATCGCCGTTTTCTCGGTGACGTGTTGGGTAACGCCTTTCATTTCCTGACGATCGGCAACTGGGAGGGCGAGAGTGGGTACTTCACGCCGGAGGAGATCGAACGTGCACGAGGTCCTCGCCTCCTCTACTTGCCAGGGCCGCGACCCGACACCTACCCTGAGGGTGGTAGTCCCTTCGAGGACTACTACGCGTTCACCTGGGGAGACGCCCTGTACGTCGTGCTCAACGTGATGACCTACACCCCAACGGCGCACCTCCTCACCAGCACCGATCCCGGGACGCCGGAAGACTGGACGCTCGGTGCAGCGCAGCTCGACTGGTTCGAGCGCACCCTCGCCAACGCCTCCTCGAAGTGGCGGTTCGTTTTCATTCACCACACCGTGGGTGGCGCCGCCGGAAACGACGTGGACGCAACCTACGGTCGCGGCGGGGGGCAAGCGGCGCGGGTTGGCGAGCAGGCGATCGTCCACGAGCTCATGATGACCCATGCAGTCCAGGTGTTCTTCTATGGGCACGACCACGTCTTCACCGACATGGTAGTCGATGGCATTCACTACACGCTCCCCGGGAGCGCCGGGGCGCCCTGGAAGTTTACGACGGCCGAGACAGGGTACACCGACTACTGGCCAGATTCCGGCCATGCCCTGATCCATGTTGGCCCCGCGTCGGTGCTCGTCGATTTCGTCGCGAAGGGTGGCACGTCGTTCTATAGCTACGTGCTCGAGTAGACGTGGCTGGCCCCTCTCCTGATCAGCCTCCCGGGCAAGCAGCGTTGCACGCGACGGCGAACCCGCCCGCGCAGACCGACAGAGTCCACGGAGCACGGCGGTGCCCGGCAGACGACGCTGCTCTCGTCGCCCGGCGCGCGGACGCAGTCGCCCCTGCAGATCCCCCCACGTCGTCGAACCGCGCGTTTTCGCGAGACCATCGCGGAGCCGCGTCGATCGACGGCGCCGCCGAGGCAAGCCTTCGGTCTCGGCGCTGCCCATCGTGGGGCTCGTGCTGGACCTTCGCAGCTCCAGGGTCACCCGTCGCTTCGGATCGAGGGGCAGCCGGGCGGAGCCATTTCTTGTGGTCGCTCGACCGCTCCCCGGCGCGTCTTGACGTCTCGGCTTCGGCGCGGTTGAGTTGCCCCCCATGAGGGACACGGTACGTGCTGTCGGTTCGCTCGCGCTGCTCGTGGCAGCGCTGCTCGCGTGCAAGGCCTCCAAGCCCACTGCTGGGGGAGACTGCGAGCCAGAAGGGGACAACGCCTGCGAGAACCCGACCACGCACCTTGCGTGTCGTGGCGGCAAGTGGCAGGCCTTCTCCTGCAAGGGGCCGAAGGGTTGCACCGTGAGCAACAACGTCGTCGAGTGCGACGCGACGATCGCCACGGTGGACACTGCCTGCGACGACAAGGGGAACGGTGCCTGCTCGGAGGACAAGAAGAGCTACCTCGAGTGCAAGGACGGGAAGTGGAAGCTCTCGAGCGGTTGTCTCGGGCCACTCGCGTGTACGGTGATCGACGAAGGCGCGTCGTATACGGTCAAGTGCGACGAGTCGCTCGCGAAGGCGGGGACTCCCTGTGACATGGCCGGGAACATCGCCTGCTCGGAGGACAAGAAGACCCAGCTCAAGTGTACGAACAACAACTGGGTCAAGGAGGTGGACTGCCCCAACAAGGGCTGTTCCGCCACGCGGTCAGGTTCCGACGTCACCATCGACTGCGAGTGAGCGCCTTCGCTGGCACGTATCGCCCCGATTGGCGCGGGTTCCCACTTGTGTCTTCTGTGTGGCTGCCGGGGCCGGGCTCGCGAGACCCCTTTGGGTCCTGTCGTTTCCCTTCGCTCCCCAACCTCGAGGGGATCATCTGGGTCTTCGATGAGGTCCGTGACGGGTCTCGGGTCCCGAATCGGGGCGGGGTCCCGATTCGCACGGCCTGGCGGAGGCGGTCGGGGCGAGCGCAGTGGTGGACGGGGCCGTCTTTTCGGAAGGAGTCGCGGAGACGAAGGAGCGAAATCCGGACGCCGGGTGGCGAAGGAACGCGGCGAACGGCCCAATGGACCGGACGAGGACCCCGTGGACCCGGTTTTTCCCGAGGATCACGGCCGGCGCCGCGGGTAGCCTCCCCGCTTTCGCAGCACCCCGTTTGGGTTCGGAACGAGCGTTCGGGGAGACCGACCACCTGGCGAGGTCGTTGCGGCCCCCCGCCGGGCATGGGTAAGCTCCGCTGGTCACCGTGTTCCACCCCAGGGAGGGAGGCATGGCCCTTTTCGGGAAGAAGCCCGACCCACCGCGCCCGAACCCCGCTCCAGTCTCCGTCGAGCCCCGGCAATCCGAGTCGGTCAGCGATGACGATCCGGAAATCGAGGCGCTCGAACCGACGCCGCTGCCTCCGGCTTACGGGATCCAAGACACCATCCGGCTCATGCGGAGCTTGCCGGTGGATCAGAACGCCGAGTTGGTGGTGCGTGTCATCAAGTCCACCCTCGAGTCCATGCACGTTCGCGTGGTCGACATCGTCGAGGATGCGAACCGCCAGGAGTCGATCCTGGTCGGGCGGATGCGGGACCTCAGCCGTGAGATCGAGGTGCTGCAGCGTGAGCTTGACAGCAAACGTCAGGACCTGTCCCACCTGGAGAACGACCTAGCGGAGATGAAAGTTGCCAGGGAACGGCTGCTGATGACAGGGGATCTCCGCTTCACCAGCCGACCCCCGGTGCCGCCGCCGGTGCTGGGTCAGGGCCATGTCTCTCCTCCCCCCCTTACGCCCCCGCCCCTGCGCACTCCACCCCCGCCACCAAGCCGGGCTGCCGTCGACGGCGCTCACGCCCGGATCGAGCCGCCGCCGCGCCCCTCGTTTCGTTCGCCGTCGTCCCCGGCGCTGTCTCCACCAGTTGGCGGAGCCTACCCGCCCAATGCGGCTAGCTTGGAACGGACCGTGCCTTCGGTCCCCCCACCTCCGGCGGAACCCATACCCGCGGGATCGGCACCCGCGGGAGGACCAGCAGCCGGTCTGCCTCCCAGGCGCTTCACTCCCGCGTCCGGATTGCCGGCGACGGCGACCGGCGCGCTCGTGGCCCCTGCGAACGTCTCGACCTCGGCGCCATCACCGGCGCTCGTGCCTGTGCCCTTGGGGAACCCGCCGACACCGAGCGTCGAGTCGCCAGCTCTGTCGCCCCAGGCCCCGCCAGCCAGCACCCCTGCCTCGTCGCTGGTGGCGTCCCCTTCGCTCGGGCCAGACCTTACCGCCCCCGCGTCGGTGCCCCGATCGGATGGGTCTTCGGTGTCGTCTCGCGGTGAGTCGTCTGGCTCGTCGTCTCGCGGTGAATCGTCTGGCTCGTCGTCTCGCCCCGAAGGCCCTGCCTCGGCGCCTCGCCCTGACCCGCCATCCTCGCGCTCGAAGAAGGGGGAGAAGAAGGTCGCCACGGAGCGGACAGCCAATGGGCAGAAGGTCACGACGTCGGCAGGGAAGTCCGTGCCTCCCCCGTCTGGGGAGGGTTCGGAGTCGGACGCATCCCGTGTGGAGGATGCGAAGAGCGAGTGAAGCGACGGGGCCCCTCGGTGGTCGAACGCCGTTGCTCGCTGCGAGGGTGAGCTCGGCGAACCAAGACGAGCCGCGTAGGTGGCGTCACCCTCCCGGGTGACTCGGCTCCGAAGCCCCTCGCCGGACGGCGTCGTGCCACGCCCGCTGGATTCAAGACTCCGGTGGCGCCGCCGGGCTCGGCGGGACGGTTGGCGGCGTGGGAATCGATTCGGTTGTGCCCTCTACCGGCGGCGGGACTCTGGGGTTCGAGCTCACGGCGCCGCCACGCATCCCACGCGCGCACAGGCGCCAACGAGCCATGCTCTCATCGAGTTGGCGGTTCTTGCTCTCGAGCTCCTGACGGCAGGCGAAGGCCTGCTTGCCCTGCTCGGCGGCCGTTTCGCGCGAGAGCGCAAGGTCACGATCGAGCGCGGAGAGTCGCGTTCCGGCGGCGGCCAGGTCGACCTCGAGGTCGGCCACGGAGGACCGACTTGCCGCGAGCCGTGACGCCACCGCATCCCGATCCGCCCGTACGGCACGGGAGCTCGCTCGGCAATCACCGAGCTCGCGTTCCGCCGCGGCGAGCTTCTCGGGACTGGCACACCACGGTGCACTCGGCGCCGATCCTGCGGCGGAGGGGGCCGGGACCGAGGCAGCGCTCTCGAGCGGGGCTGGCGCGGCTGGGCCGAGAACGAAGCCCGCTGTCGCGGGCGGTACTGATGGACGCCAGGGCGAAGGCTGCCCCATTCCAGAGCGGAACAGGGCGGTCGCTGCGAGCAGCGGCAGTCCGACGAGCACCGCTGGCCCCACCCACCTTCGCCGGAGGCGGGCCGCGGGAGCTTCGCGGAGGAAGCGCTGTTCGTCAGGGGTCAGCGCGCTCGCCTGCGCTGCCCATTTCAGGAGGGCGCGGAGGCGGCGCGAGGAAGGGACTCGTCCCTTGGCGAGCCAGGCCTCGACCGCGCGTGCAAAGGGTTCGTGCGATTGCCCGAGCCGCTGCAGGCGCCGCATGACCTCGCGCATCTCTGGTCGATGTTGTGGATCGAACGCGAGCAGATCCTGCAGGAGCTCCACCCAACGTCGAGGCACGCCGGAGCTTCGGGCTAGCAGCCTGGTCACGTCCTCCGGCTGTAGCAGCAGATGGCTCGGACCACAGAGTTCGCTCTCGGAGGTCCGGCAGACCACCAGCAGAAGCATCACACCGAGCGCGAACACGTCGGCCTTGCCGGTCACCGCGTGCGCCGCCCCGTTCTGTTCGGGAGCCATGTACGGCGGCGAGCCCATTACGGTGCCAAGCTCGGTGATGTAGCGGGTGATCGCGCGCTCGTGGACCGTCGCGAACAGACCGAGGGGCGCCTTCGCGATCCCGAAATCAAGGATCTTCACTCGTCCACCGCCCTCGGCCGGGGCTCCCCGAGTGACGAGGACGTTGTCCGGCTTGAGGTCGCGATGGACAATCCCGCGCCGGTGCGCCTCGGCCATCGCCTCCGCCACCTGATAGGCCACGGACGCGACTTCGTGCAGATCCAGGGTCTCGCCGCGGCGTCGGAAGTGCTCGCAGAACGGCAGGGCCTCCACGTATTCCATCGCGACGAATGACGGTGTCACGCCAGGGGGACTCGTCGCGCGGATCTTGACGATCGCGGGGTGGTCGATCGCCCGAGTGATGCCCTCTTCGGTGTGGAACCGGGAGAGCACCTGCTCGCGGACCCGCTCGTCCGCCTGCTCACGAAGGACCTTCAGTGCCAGCGGGCGGAAGGAACCCGGTGGGCAAGCGAGATAGACATCCGCGAACCCCCCCCGCCCCAGACGCCCCAGGATACGGTACTCATGCACCTTCTCCGGCAGCTCCTCATCCAGCCCCGCTGGCGATTCCATGGGATCTCGTGGTGCCTCTGTACCGACCATTTTCCAGGCGAAGCGTAGCGTCAGCCCCCGGGGACGAGCCAAGTTTCCCGTGCGTCTGCCTCGACCATGGGCACCCGCACCGGCGTTGGAGCTCAAGGCGTCGTGCCGGCCGACTGCGGCGACGGTGGACGCGGAGGGGTGAGCAAGTAACCGGATGGCGGTCACAGCAGGCGGCGCGGCGAACTGGAGGCAGTGCTGGATCGATCGGCAGATCGAGACGAGTGACAGGTAGTAATTCGCTTCAGCGACCCCACGGTGCGCAAACGCGAAACTCGTCGTGTTCTGTTCAGCAATTGACAGTCGCGATGGACCATTCCAGCGGCGCCGCCCCCTTTCGATCTCCGCAATTCCCGAGTCCGGCGATTCCAAGCACCCTCCAATTGAACCTGGATTTCGCGCCGACGACGGACGCCATGCTGGAATCCGAAGCAGATTTCGAGCCTTGTCCGCGTTCGGCGCGCGCAGAACTA
>JAFGBI010000442.1 GCA_016933275.1 Polyangiaceae bacterium
CCGCGCGGGCGCGCGGCGCGCGTTCGAGGCCGCCGTGACGCTCGACCCGCGAGACGTCGCGGCGCAGGTTTCACTTGCCAAGGTGCTCGTGCGGGAAGGCGAAATCGATCGGGCAATCACGATCTACCAGACCGCGATCGAGCTCCAGCCCGACTCGCCGGACGCGTGGCACCACCTCGGGGTGGCGTGCATGAGCACGGGTCGAGCTGCCGAGGGTGCGCGCGCCTTCGGCGAGGTCGCCCGCCTGCGGCCCGAGAATGCGGTGGTGCGCAGGGACTACGGCATTGCGCTCAGCCGCTGCGGCCGTCTCGGCGAGGCGGTTGGCGAGCTCGAAGCAGCCGTGAAGCTCGCCCCGACCCTCGCGCCGGCACAGAAGGAGCTTGAGGAACTCCGCCGCATGGCCGCGCTTGAGCCGCAGCTGTCCGCCATTCTCGGCAGCAAGGATGATCGCGTCGCGCCGGCGGTGCGACGCGATCTCGCCAGACTTTGCTCGTGGAAGAATCTGCCTGCTGCTGCGGCGCGATTCTGGGACGCCGCCTTTGCCTCCGACCCCAGGCTCGCCGAGGACGACGGCAATCGGTACAGCGCTGCCTGCGCTGCGGCGCTGGCCGGCTGTGGCCGTGGCGAAGACGCTGCATCGCTGAACGGTGTCGAACGTGCGCGCTGGCGGGCGCAGGCGCTCGCATGGCTGCGCGCGAACGTGGCGGCGATCGCGGCGCGCGCGGAGTCGGCCAGGGACGAACATCGCGCCGCCCTGGTGGCCTCGCTCGTCCACTTCAAGCGCGACCCCGACCTCGAGGCTCTGAGGGATCCGAGATTCACCGCACTCCTTCCCGACTCCGAGTCGCGGGCGTGCGCGGCGCTGTGGCGCGAGGCGAACCGGCTGCTTGCGACCCTCCAGTCAAAGAGGTGACGGGCGAGCGGAAGAAGGAAGGCCCGATTCGAGGTCGCCGCGGGAGATTCAGGAGATTCAGGAAGAACGAGTACAGGGCGACCGGCGCGGGCCGGCCGCAGGGCTTCGGACCGATACACGGAAAGGACGTGCTGGATGGGATCGATGGCAACTCGGCGCTCGGCATGGCTGGGCGCGGTCCTGACGGCGTGGGCGCTGCTTGCGCTCGCGGGCGGCGCCTCGGCGCAGCAGGCAGGTGACCTGGACACCAGCTTCGGCACTGCTGGCTTCGCGGCACTTCCGGGAGGCGGCGATGCCTCGTATTACGCCACTGCCGTAGACTCCGAAGGCCGCATCGTCGCGGTTGGAACACCAGGTGGTCAGTGGGCGGTGCACAGGTTCTCCGCGAGTGGCATCGCCGATACGGCTTTCAACAACGCGGTGCTCGGCGTCCTTCCCGCCGGCTCCATTGCGAATGACGTGGCGGTCGACGGGGACGATCGCATCGTCGTCGTGGGTCGGTGTGGAACTCTCGCGGCGGGTGATCCGATGCTCGTCACCGTCATCCGCTTGACCCCCGCGGGCGCGCTCGACGCCAGCTTCGGCGGCGGCATCGTTCGGGTCGCGATCGACTCCAAAGCGTGGGCGCAGGCCGTCGAGATCCAGAACGACGGGCGCATCGTCGTCGCGGGCACCTGCCGCAACAGCAGAGGTTACACCTCGATTTTCCTCGCACGCTTCTACGCAGACGGAAGCCTTGACAACGGGTCTTTCGGTTCGCGCGGCTACGTCATCGACGACTTCAACAGCAAGAAGAGCGAGGGGGTGCACCAGGGCGCGCTGGTGGTGCGCGCGGACGGCAAGATCGTCATCGGTGGCTATGATGGCGCCGCGACGACGGACTTCGACGCGAACGGCTGGACGCTCGTTCGTTACACCGGCAGCGGGGCGCGAGACACGAGCTTCGGCTCGCAGGGCATCGTGAGAGAGACGTCTCTCGCCGGTTTCGCGAACCTCTACGTTTCGGGGCTCGCGCCGCACATCGGCGACACGCTTCTCGTGTGCGGTCGGGGATGGAGCAGCCAGGGCGACAGTCTCGTCGTTCGCTATACGGACAGCGGAACCCGCGACACGGGCTTCGGCTTGTCGGGCGTCGCGATGTCCGGTCTCGATCTGAACACGTACTTCGTGCACACGCGGCAGCAGGTCGCGGTGGATGGGAACGACCGGATCCTGGTTTGCGGAACCCGCGTCACGCTGCCCTTCTACCCGCCCAGCGCGGACAAGATCGTGTTCCGCTTCACGCCCAACGGGCTTCATGACGGCACCTTTGGTCAGAACGGCGGGAGCGAGCCTGTGCGCTATCCTTCCGCGGATTACGACGGGGGACTGTGCCTGACGCTCGACAACAGCGGCGGCATCCTGGTGGGAGGAAACAGTTCGGTGGGCGAGTCGCGCTACCTGTCCATCGCGAGGTTCCACGGCGAGCAGCCGACACCCGCAGTCCCCCCGAGCGAGCCAGGCGGCCTCACGGCCGTGGCGTCTTCCTCCAGCCGGATCGACCTGGGCTGGACCGACCACGCCGACAACGAGCAGGGCTTCAAGATCGAGCGCTCGCCGAACGGCGAGACGGACTGGGTGCAGGTCGCGACGGTGGGCGTCAACGCGACCGGTCACGAAGACACCGGGCTCGCGCCGAACACGAAGTACCACTACCGGGTGTATGCATACAACGCGGCCGGCGACTCCGGGTACTCGAACGTCGGGAGCGATACCACGCTGCCCGGCGCGGCGGTGGAAGACCTGGCTGCAAACGACATTCCGGTGGCCGGCACAGTGACCGGCAACTACGTGAATACGCAGAGCAACGACTCCGTGAACCAGTCCATCGAGGAGATGGAGTCTGCCGGCAACCCGGCAAAAAATCGGTACAGCTACCTCGAGCACAAGTGGACCTTCAACGTGACCGGGGGGAACACCATATCCTTCCACCTGAAGGCCTACCGGACGAACTCGACCGACGGGGACAGCTTCGCCTTCGCGTATTCGACGAACGGAACGACCTTCACCGACCTGGTCACGGTGGTCAAGACCAGCGATGATGGCCAGTATCAGACATGCATGCTGCCGAGCTCGCTCAGCGGGACGGTCTACATCCGCGTCCGCGATACCGATCGCACGAAGGGTCACCGCTCGTTCGACACCATCTTCATCGATCACATGTTCATTCGGTCGGAGTAGTGCTTTTCCAGCGCGCCGCGGCGGATGGAGCGCCGCGGCGGCGCGTGATTCTTTCCAGCGTTGACCGAAAAACCGACCTGCGGTGGCCAGCCGGGTAGCCTGCCCCTGCATACCGCTCAGCCGAGCTTCATTGCAGGGTGGCGGGCAAGGGTAAATACCGGAGTGCCGTCTGGCCGCAGCCATTGAGGACAACAATGACACCGATGAGAATCAAGCTCGGCGCCATCGCCGCTCTGCTGGCGCTTCCGACGTTCGCGAGTACGCAGGCCAGTGTAGACAAGACCGCCCAGGGAATACCGTCCAAGCGGCCCACGGTGAGCGCCCCTGCGGCCTTCGCGCGCGTACCGCTCTACTTCGTCGAGAACCGGAGCGTCTACCCGGAGGAAGTGAAGTACTACATCGAGGGCGCCGACAAGACGCTCTACTTCACCGACCAGGGCATCACGATCCGCCTGAACGGGAAGGACCGGGCGTGGGTGGTGAAGCTCGACTTCGTCGGCGCCAGCCCGGACGCGCGACCGGAAGGTCTCGAGCGCCAGCAGGCGACCTTCAGCTACTTCAAGGGGCCCGAGAAGGACTGGAAGACTGCGCTCCCGAGCTTCGCGAAGGTCATCTACCGCGAGCTCTGGCCCGGGATCGACCTCGTCTACACAGGCGCCGTCAACCAGCTCAAGTACGAGTTCCTCGTCGCGCCGGGCGCCGATCCGTCGCTCATCCGCCTCCGCTACCGCGGTGTCGACCGCCTCGCCCTCACCCACCGCGGCGCGCTCCGGGTCGAGACCCCCGACGGCTGCTTCGAGGACGCCCCGCCGGTCGCCTTCCAGGAGATCGACGGCAATCGCGTCCCCGTCGACATGCGCTACGCCCTTGCCGGGGCCGGAGAGTCCGGCGCCCACGAGTTCGGTTTTCACCTCGGCGACTACGACCGCACCAGGCCGCTCGTCCTCGACCCCGCCGTGCTTGTCTACTGCGGTTACATCGGGAGCGGCCCGGTTCATCAGGCGAACGGTGTGACGGTCGATACCGCCGGCAATGCGTACGTGACCGGACTTGCCTATCCGTCTGACCCCAAGAGCTTTCCAGCGGTAGTCGGCCCCGATGTCACCTACAACGGGGGGCCGGATGTGTTCGTGGCGAAAGTCAACGCGTCGGGCACGTCCCTCCTGTACTGCGGGTTCATTGGCGGATCATCTAACGACAGGGCGAATGGCATCGCGGTGGATGCCGCCGGAAGCGCGTACGTGGTAGGAGAGACCGGAGGTCCGCCGGGCGGTTTTCCAGTTGTGGTTGGCCCTAGTTTGACGAAGGGTTCCAGCACCAATACGGACGTCTTTATTGCCAAAGTGTCTGCCTCCGGGACATCACTGGTGTACTGCGGATACCTTGGGGGAACCGCGGGGTCGGAGTCTGGCTACGGCATTGCCGTTGACCATGCCGGTAGCGCCTACATCTGCGGAGAGTCGGCATACGGTGGACTTCCCGTCAGAGTCGGCCCCGACCTGACGTACAACGGAAGCTGGGACGGCTTCGTTGCCAAGGTATCGGCGTCGGGCGCGTCTCTTGAGTACTGCGGGTACATCGGTGGAGCAGGCACTGATGCATGCAAGAACATCGCGGTGGATGGTTCTGGGAACGCGTTCGTCACCGGATACACTCGCAGCACCGAACAGACGTTTCCGGTGGCAGTTGGTCCCGACCTCACATGGAACGGCAGCGAGGACGCCTTCATCGCGAAGGTCAATGCGGCCGGAACGGCGCTGGTGTACTGCGGGTATGTTGGCGGCGTGGATGAGGACATTGCGCACGGCATCGCGCTGGACGCCGCCGGGAATGCCACCGTCATCGGCTACAGTCGCAGCACCGAGCAGACGTTTCCGGTTTCGATCGGTCCCGACCTCACATGGAACGGCGGCTCGGACGCCTTCGTGGCGAAGGTGAATGCGGCCGGCACCGCGCTGGTGTACTGCGGGTATATTGGGGGTGTGGATGAGGACGTTGCGCACGGCATTGCGCTTGATCCCGCCGGGAATGCCACCGTCGTCGGCTATACTCGCAGCACGGAACAGACGTTTCCGGTTTCGGTCGGGCCCGACCTGACCCAGAACGGCGGGCCCGATGGTTTCATCGCGAAGATCAATCCGCGGGGTACGGGGCTGGTGTACTGCGGGTACATCGGCGGCACGGAGGGTGATTTCGCGTACGGGATTACGGTGGATGTGGCACGGAATGCGTACGTTGCGGGTGTCGCCGGGAGCACCGAAACCACTTTCCCGGTCAAGGTTGGTCCAGGACTCACATTTACGAACCAGCCCCCTTTATGGACGAGCTTCGTCGCGAAAGTTGCCCTGACCCTGCTGGTGCCGAGCGGACGCCCCGGAATCGGATCGACAATCAACCTCGACATCACGGCGAGCGATAGCGCGGGCCTCACGTACGTGATGGGCTCGTCGCTCGGGAGCGGACCGATCCCGATCGATCAGCGGAAGATCGAGCTGAGCGTCGATGACCTGCTCGTCGTCACGCTCCGGGGATACCTGCCCTCGGTCTTCCAGGGCTACGCGGGAGTGATTGCCGCCACGGGCACGGCGGCGGCGGCCGTGCAGATCCCGAACGCGTCGGCGCTGGTGGGCGTGAAGATCTACACCGCGTTCGTGACCCTGAAGCCGAGCGCACCCTCGGGGGTGCACGCGATCTCCAACACCGTGGACTTCACCATCGAGAAATAGCCGAGATCGGGTTCCACGGAGGCCCTGCGCGTCGACATGGCCTCCCCCGCCCTCGTCTCGAGGCGCCGGCCTACTCGATGCCGACCTGCTTCAGCGTCCGCGCGGTGACCACGAGGTCCAGCCAGCCGTTCAGGCGCCTCAGGCTCTTCGTGGACTCGATGAGCGCGATCGTCTCCGCCGGCAGGTCGCCGAACCGGAGGC
>JAFGBI010000443.1 GCA_016933275.1 Polyangiaceae bacterium
TCCGCAGAAAGAGGACCGCAGCACGATCTGTTTGAGCAAAAGATCACCGTCAGATCCGGAGGGTCGTAGTATGGATGCGCACACGGGGATCCGTTCAGGGCGTGTGCTCGGTCTCTGGCTCGCGCTCGCCCGCCTCTCCCCAGGCCTGCGCCAGCTTCGCGACGTCGACCAGGATCCGGTCGTCCTTCCGGAAGACGATGGCTTGGCGAGGGACCTTCGAGAGCACCAGGTCCGACGCCTGGTGGTGGCGTACCAGGTCCAGGGCAAAGCTCCGATAGGGCTCGAAGAGGGCGATCTTGGCGCGAAATCCCGCTCGGTAGTCCTCCGGGCGAATCAAGAGGTGGGTCACGCGGTATTCGGTGGTGTACGAAAGAAGGTCTGCCCGCCGCGTCGCCAAGAGCGCGCGCACGGTATCGCGCGTCCTCCGGTCATAGCGCCGCCAGTTGTCCACGAACCACGGACTCGCCGTCTGATAGCTCGTCACGGTCGCTCGCGCGGCCCAGTAGGGGATGTTGTCCCCATCCTTCGGCAGGCTCGCGATCCGGGTGTCGAGCGGGAGGCGTCGAACGAAACCGTATAGATCCCGGTCCTTGCGACCGTCGATGGGGACGCCGACCCTGCCACCGTATCCGGTCCCGATCACGCTCCACCAAAGGACCATGACCACCGCCACTACCAGGTTCGGCACGGCCCCACGAAACCCTCGCCGAGACGAGACGAGCGGCGTGATCGCGGAGATCGAGAGCGCGATCGTGGCCATCGGCAGGCCGAGGTCCAGGAAGCGCACCGGCACGTAAAGGCGGTAGGCAACGGCTCGCGCCAGGGCGAAGAGCACCAGCGAAGCGCAAGAGAGCGCGATGGCTGTCGTGGGCGGCGGACTCGCACCGGCGAGCGCCAGACCCACCAGGAGAGCGAAGAGGAGGACGGCGCCGGTGGTGCCGCCCTCGCGGTACACATCGTGCAGACTCGGCGCCAGCGCCGTGCCGTTCGCGCGAAAGGGGGCCACCAGGTTCGGCCCGAGGTCGGGTGCGGGGTCCGGGATCGGTAGCCGTTCGTCAGCGCCGAGGCGGTCGGAGGTCGCGAAGAGCTCCATCGTCCGCGCCTCGCGCTCGGTGAGGGTTGGCCCTGCTCGCCCGCCCTGAGCCACGCTGAACGGGACGACGAGCGCCACCGTCACCGCAACCACGAGCGAGTACCGCTTGGCGCGGGCGAGGATCCGGCCAGACCCGAGGCGGAGGCAGCCCGCGGTCATGAGCACCCCCTCACCCCCGAGCATCAGCAAGGCGGCCGAGGGATAGAAGAGGGCGCCCAACCAGGTGGCGGCAGCGCGCACCCATCCCCGATTGGCGATCGCTCCGGCGATCCAGAGGACGACGAGCGGGTAGCCGAACCCGCGGGGGAGACCGCCATCGATGCGGCTCGTCACCATGCTCGACTGGATCGTGATGAAGACCAAGAGGAGGCCAGGACCCAGGCCCTTCCGACGGGCGACGATCGCCCCCGCCCCGACCACGATCGCCAAGAGCAGCCCTTGCACGACCTTCGAGGCAAGGTAGAGGTTGCCGAGCTTGATCAGCACGGCGTAAAGGAGCACGAACCCTGGCGGATCCGCCGCCAATTGGTCGAGCGCCGCTTCGTCGTCCGCCAGCGCGCCCTCGGGTCCGAAGCGATGCAGCGGGAACAGCTGGATGCGAGCATCATCCGTCTGCAGCATGAGGTCGGTCAGCCAAGGCCAGTGGAAGCGTGCCCAGCCCGCGAGGTAGGCGCCGAAGACGGCGAGCAGGAGCAGCGCCGCACTAGCGGTCCACGCATCTCGAGGCCAGAGGGAACTCCACGACGGCTGCGGATCGTCCTCCGGCAACGCCGAACGCAGCCACCCCAAACGCCGACGCCCTGCGTCCCGCGCGGTGTTTCGTTTCGTCGTCTCCTCGACTCCGAGATTGGCGCTCATCGTCTTCGTGCCCTCCGTGCGGCACCTCGCCCCGCCGAGCGTCGCCTGCTCAGCTCAGCCGGCGCAAGAGGCCCGTCATCACCTCGATGGTCCGATCCTGGTCCGCCTCGGAGAGGGTCGGGTACATGGGCAGCGAGAAGACCTCGCGACAAGCAGCCTCCGCGTGCGGAAAATCGCCGTTCCGATAGCCAAGGTAGCCGTACCCCGTCATGGTGTGGATCGGCCACGGGTAGCTCACGTTCAACAGGATGTCAGCCTTCCTCAGCTCCTCCAGGATCAAGTCCCGCTGCGAATGGCGGCACACGTAGAGGTAGTAGGCATGACGGTTGCCGGGTGCCTCCCGGGGCAAGACCAGGCCCGTGTCGGCCAGCGCTTCATCGTAGCGGCGCGCGAGGGCGCGTCGCCGCTCGACGTACGATTCCAGGTGCGCGAGCTTCTCCAGCAGAATCGCCGCGTGGAGCTCGTCGAGGCGTGAGTTATAGCCGTGCTCGTTCGCGTAGTAGGTCTTCTCCATGCCATAGAAGCGAAGGCGGCGGAGCGCGCCGTCGACCGCCGGGTCGTCGGAGATGGCCATGCCTCCATCGCCGTATCCACCGAGGATCTTGGTCGGATAGAACGAGAACGCCGCCACGTCGCCGAGGCCACCCGCGCGCCGCCCCTGGTAGAGCGCACCGTGGCTCTGCGCGCAGTCCTCCAGCACACTGATCCCCCGCGGGCGCGTCACCTCGGTGAGCGCGTCCATGTCCACGCACTGCCCGTAGAGGTGCACTGGAAGCACACATTTCACGCGGGGCGACAGCGCCCGGGGGAGCTCCGCCACATCCATGAGAAAGGTGTCCGGATCGATGTCGACGAAGCGCGGCGTCGCGCCGGCCGTCACGATCGCCGAGACCGTCGGCACCGCCGTGTTGGGCACCGTGATCACCTCGTCACCCGGGCCCACCCCCAACGCCCGCAGCGAGAGGAACAGCGCGTCCGTTCCGCTGTTCACGCCAACTCCGTGCTTCACCCCGCAGAACGCGGAAAACGCCTGTTCGAATCGGGTGACGTTCTCGCCCAAGATCAGCCGTCCCGACCGGAAGACCCGATCCACTGCCTTCTCGATCGATTCGCGCTCGAGTTCGTGCTCGACGAGGTAGTCCCAAACCTTGATCGTCATGCTTCCCCTGCCGCGCGGCGAAGGCGTTCGAGCGCTTCCGCGTCGTCGACGAGGGCGCGCCGAAGGTGTTCCCCCTGCCCGACCTCGATCGCCGCGGCGACCTCCTTCAAGAAACCGAGGAAGGCATCCCCTGGCTCCGAGACGACGCGCTCGTCGTGATCGCCGAGCTGCCGCCTGACCTCGGTCCCCACCTCCACCGGCGAGGTGAAGGCGCGTTCGAGCGTGACCCGCGCCGCCGCTCCGAGCACGTCGAGGCGGTTGACGTACGGCGTTCCGAAGCCGAAATGCCCGACCAGACCGCGCCCACCGGGATAGCTCGCGAGCACGTCGAAGCCCGTCTCGACGGCCCCGGCGCGCGCCGTGATCTGGCACTCGATCCGCGCGGGGGGCACGCCGAACAGAATGCGACCGGGGGAGACGGCGTAGGGCCCGAGATCGTAGAGCGCGCCGCCACCGGCATCGCGCCGGTAACGGAAGTCGCGGTCCGCGAGGGCGGGAAAGGAGAAGACCGCAGAGAGCGCCATCGGCGCTGATTCGCGAAACGCCTCGCGGACCAGCTGGAACTGCGGGTGGTGCGCGTACACCGTGGCCTCCGCGAGCACGCGCCCTCCCGAACGGGCGAGCTCAGCCAGGCGCCGCGCCGTCTCCGCCTCGAGGAACGCCGGCTTGTCGACCACTACATGACGGCCGCTCGCCAGAGCGGCCTCCACCCAGCGCGCGTGTTCCGCGTTGACGGTCGAGACGTACACCAGCTCCGCGGAGCTCTCGTCGAGCGCGCGTGAGTAGTCACCGAACACCTCGCCGGACGGCGGCGGAACCATCTCCGGACGCCTCGACGCGATGTCGATGCTCGACACGACATCGAGGGCGCGCATCGCAGGGTGGACGCGGCGCGCGACGAGGCGCGAATAGCCGAGGATGAGAGCCTTCACGTCGCGCCCAGGCACGCAACCAGGTTCCGCGCCTCGATGTTGAAGAACCCCACCCGGGTAAACTCGAGGATCTGGCCCAACGTCATCCACCGGTAGTTCTCTGGGAATTCCAGCGTCGCTCCCGCATCCAGCTCAACGATCATGTAGCGGTTGCGGAAGTTGAGGAAACGCCCCCCTTCCTCCGACTGCACCGCGTCGTAGCGAATGGCACCGGGCGCCGCGTCCATGAAGAGCTCGTAGAAGAGCGGTATCGCGTGCTGGCGCGGAGAGCGGGTACCCGCGCAAGCGACGGTGGGACCGAGATCGATCACGTCGAAGCTGCCGGGCTCCACGCAGGCACGCACCAGGAAGTGAATGATCCCGTTGACGCGCTGGACCAAGAAGCCCGCGAGACCGACCCCTTCATGCTTGAGCAACGGCTGGGTCCACCGCGTGACCTCCCTCGTGCCAGCCTCGACGGCGACGGCGACCACAGAGAAGAACCTCCCGGTTTCGTGACGGATCTCCCGATCGGTTCGCACCCAATGCTCGACCTCGTCCAGAGGGATCGTCTCGGTCGAGAGCTCGTAGGCACAGCGCATGCTCGAAAACCAGCTGAGGATCTCGTCGGACGAGTGCCGGCCGCGCCGCCGCGCGAGCATCGATCCCAGGAGGTCCTTCTGGAATCCGGCCAAGGAGTGGCCGAAGAAGTCGAGCGATTCGGACGACTCGAGGCGCCCGTCACCGTAGTACCCCTCGAGCGCTTCGTCAGCGTATGAGACGCACGCGAGCACGGTCCGGGCATCCATGTTCACCACGTCATCCACGGCGAGCAGCGCCTTGATCTCGGAGAGGGTGAGCCAGCAGAAGTCCTCGTGCTCGGCCACGTCCTCCCGAACCTCGACCATCATGTTTCGGTTCTGCTTGCGGAAGAAGCGCGAGCCTTGCTCGCTCTGCAGCTGATCCACCAACACCTCCGCCCGCCCTGGCTCGAGGAAGTACTCGAGGTAGGGCGGACGCTTGCCCTGGTGGACCCGCGTGTAGTTGCTGCGGGTCGCCTGGACCGTGGGGGAGAGCTGGACACCGTTCACGTTGCCCGGCTCCACCTTGGCCTGCATCAAGAAGTGCCGCGTCCCCTGGCGGCGCTTGGTCAGGATGCCGAGGATACCGATCTCGGGCTGGTGGATGATCGGTTGATCCCACGCCGCCACCGGACCGAAGTTCGTGCTCACGCGCAGGCCACCGATGCTGAAGAAGCGCCCGCTGCGATGCCCGAGGCGGCCCGAGTGGCCGTCGAAGCTCCAGAGGTCGAGCTCCGAGAAGCCGACCGATCGCACCTCGAAATGAGCAGCACGCTTCCGCTTCTCGAGCCAATCGAGCAGAGCGCGCACCTCTCTCCGCGGCGAGAGTGCCGAATGGAGCAGGCTCATGCCCGCAGACAACTCCACGGTTTTTTCTTCGGTCATCCCCTGACTGCCTCCAGGTACTCCGCATAGCTCCGAATCGAGCGCCTCATGTCGTAGTGACTGCTCGCCAGAACGAGGCACACGGCCTCGGGCGAGAAGCCCTTCAAGTCGATGAAGACCATGCGGGGCACGTAGACTCCCCGGGTCGGATCGTCGAGCCGCAACGCTCGCGACTCGGTCCCATCGGAGACCTCCATGGTGAGGCTTCCCGCAACCGCGGTGACGACCTGATCCGTGTCGCGGTGCGAGTGGCCACCGCGGTCGGTCGTGGCGTGGTGCACCCAGAATACCCGCAGTATCTGGAACGGGATGTCCGTTTCGCTCTCGACAGCGGTAAGCACGCCACGATCGTCCCGGACCGACTTCAGGTCGACCCAGCGCACCGCACTCAGGCCACTCAAGGTTCGTGTCTCCCGCTCGGCTGGCGGCATTCTAGGGGAACCGAACGGTTCCGCCAGGGGCATTTCGGGGCGGTGACGAGCCTTCGAGCGAGGGGGGTCATTTGCACCCGCGGGCTGGACCGAGCCCGTCGGGATCGACCGGTGGGGAAGCGCGGCGAGCGGACGTCGCGCCCATCGTCCCATGAGCTCGTGGGCGTTGTGTTAGCATCCGAGAACCTCTTGACATGGGCGCGGGCCCTGCGTGATCCCTCGTCCCCCCCCAGCGCGAGACCAGCGCGACGTTGAAGACCGGTGGCAGAGCCTCCCAGCCTTTCCTTCGTTATCCCCGTCTACAACGGGGCCCATACCGTTGGCGACGTGGTGAAGCGCATCCACTCCGTCTTCGCCGGCCAATCATTCGAGGTGATCCTGGTCAACGACGGCTCGGCGGACGACAGCGAGGCGGCCTGTCGCGAGCTCAGGAAGCTACATCGAGACACGGTGACATTCGTCCACCTCGCCCGCAATTTCGGTGAGCACAGCGCGGTCCTCGCGGGGCTCTCTCGGACCCGCGGCGCCTACGTGGCCGTGCTCGACGACGACGGACAGAATCCCCCCGAAGAGGTGCCGAAGCTCCTGGCAGCAGCCAAGCGGCACCGCTGGGACGTCACCTATGGTCGTTTCCGCGTCAAGCGGCACAGCTGGGTCCGAAACTTCGGTAGCCAGTTCAACGATCGCCTGGCGAACGTGATGCTGAAGAAGCCAAGGGACCTGTACCTCTCGAGCTTCAAGCTGATGGATCGCTTCGTCGTGCGCGAGATCCTCCGCTACAGGGGCGCGTTCCCCTACATCGACGGGCTGATCCTGCGGACGACGCGCAACGTCGGCCAGGTGGAGGTGGAGCACAGCGCGCGGCAGGCGGCGAGTAGCAACTACACCCTCCGGAAGCTTATCTGGTTGTGGCTGAACATGTTCCTCAACTTCTCGATCCTGCCGCTACGAGTCGCAGTGGTCTTGGGGCTGGGCGCGTCGGGGATCAGCCTGCCGCTCTTGATCTTGATCCTGATCGACAAGCTCTTCATCACGCCGGGCGTGACGCTCGGCATCCCAACCGTGCTCGCCACGGTGGTGCTCTTCTCTGGGGTGCAGCTCGTGGTGCTCGGGTTGATCGGTGAGTACCTGGGCCGGCTCTTCCTGGACCATTCCCAAGCTCCCCAATTCGTCATCCGCTACATACAAGAACCGGGAAGCCAGGAGGGGATCGTCGAGGCGGCCCCGGCCTCGGGCCAAGCCGGGCTTCCGGAGGTGCGCTCAGCATGAACCCAGGTGAACACGCCGTCATGGCACAGGTGGAGGCAACCCACTGGTGGTACGCCGGCCTGCGCGAGGCCATCACGAAGACGCTCGCGAGCGGGAGGTTCCGCTTGCCGGATCGACCGCGCGTCCTCGACGCAGGCTGCGGCACCGGACAGAACCTCCATCTCTATCGTGAGCTCTTCTCGCCATCCTACCTCGCGGGGTTCGATCTCTCCGCGGAGGCCATCGACTTCGCGCGCCAGAAGGTCCAAGCCGATGACCTCTATCTGAGCGACATCTGCGATCCGATCGTGAAGGAGCGCGATCTCGACCTCATCACGAGCTTCGACGTGATCGCCATCACCGGGGCCGAGCGCGCCCGGGAGGGGCTCCGCCGACTGGTAGAGCACCTGCGACCCGGCGGGTTCTTCCTGATCAACGTACCGGCCTACATGTGGCTCCACAGCGAGCACGACGTCGCCGTGCACACGACCCAGCGGTTCACGGTTCCCGAGCTCGAGACCCTGTACCGAAGGATTGGTCTCGAGCCGGTGTTCTCCACGTATCGCGTCTTCTTCCTCTTCCCCGCGATGGTGGCGTCGCGACTGGTGCACATGCCACGTGCGCGCGCCGGGAAGGATATCCGCTCCGACCTTCATGCTCCGCCGGGCAAGCTCGTCAGCGCCGCTTTCAGGAGCGCCCTGAGATTGGAGAACGCCCTCATGGCGCGGGGGCTGTCATTCCCCTTTGGAGGCTCGGTGTTCGTGCTCGGACGGAAGCCCCCCGGGTAGCGCGCCGCGCCGACGGCCCCGAAACGGCTCGGTCAGGGTGCCGCGACAGCAGGCGACGCCGACGGAGCCTCGGGGGCGACGGCGAAGGCGATCTTGACGATGCCGGCCTGCTTCAAGACGTCCACCACGCGGATGACGTCGCCGTGCGGTACTCGGCTGTCCGCGCGGAGCACGGCGCGGGGGGGGCGGCCGCACGGGGTGACGGCGACCAGCAAGAGGAGCGCCGCCGCTTTCCATCGGTTCACGGAAACAGGATAGCACTCGGGGCGAGTGGCCCCGGCGGGGTTCCTCCGCAGACGAGGGCGGGACGGCGAGGTGGGCGAGCCCTTCGAGGCGGGCGGGTGTCCTCTCGCGCGACCCCTGCTCACGCCAGTGCCTCGGGCGGGGCGAGGCTCGGCCTGAGCTCTCTGACGTGCGCGGGCAAGCCGCGGAAGCGGGCAATGAGGAACCCGAGCCCGAGCGAATAGAGAACCGCGGTCGCGATGAAGACCGCGTTCAGACCAACGGCTCCAGCCAGAAACGCCCCCGAGAGCGGACCCGCCGCGTTCGCGAGCGAGGCAGCGGTCCCCCCAAGCCCGAACGCCGAGCCTCGCCGCGCCGCCGGCACCAGGCTGGCGAACAGCGCGTGCGCGCTCGGCATCAGCCCACCCAGAAACAGCCCCAGGACCAGGCGCCAGGCGAAGAGCTCGCCCACGCTGCGTACCCACGCCTGCGGCACACAGGCGAGCGCGGCTCCGAACAGGCAGACGAGCAGTATCCGGCGATGCCCGAGGCGATCGGCGAGCCGCCCGATGACCACCGCGGCGACGGCGCTCGCGACCCCGGTACCGGCCAGGATCGCGCCAGACATGCTCGCCGCGTTGGTCCCGCTCGAGAGCTCGTGGACGAAGAGGGCGAGGATGGGGCTCACCGCGGAGTTCCCATACTGGATGAGGAAGGTGACCGCCATCAGGAACGCGAGCCCGGGGACGGCCATGAGCTCGCGGGTCTCCGCGAGCACGCCCGGGCGCCGCGCATCCGCGGGCGGGGGCGTGAACGACTCGTGCACGAACCCGACCACGAACAGGACCGAGAGCAGCAAGAGCCCACCCGCCGCGAAACACGGGGCGCGGTAACCGAACCGATCGGCGATCACACCGCCCATCAGGGGCCCCACCGAGGTCCCACCGTAGAGCGCGACCTGCATCAAGCCGAGTGACGCCCCCAGGCGCTCGCGCGGCACCGAGGTCGCCACAAGGGCGTTCGACGCCGCGACGGTGCCCGTCAGCGCGCCCTGCAACAGGCGCAAGACGAGCAGCTGCCACGGTTGCCGAGCGAACCCCATGAGCGCCAAAGTGACGCCCGCCGCCGCCAGCGACCGGAGGACCATGACCCGGCGCCCGTGACGATCGGCCAGGCTGCCCCAGAACGGTTGGGCGAGCGCCATGGTGACCGCGGACGCGGCACTGATGGCCCCCGCCCAGCGCGCGGCCGCCGCGGTCTCGGTCGCTCCGAGCTCGCGCACGTAGAGCGGGATGAACGGGAACACGAAGCTGAACCCGATCATCGCGCAGCTCTGCGCGACGAAGAGGGCGCCCAGGCTGGATCTCCAACTAGGATGAGGCATGAAACGACGGGGTCTACGCCGCGCGGGCGCGCGATGCTACACCCGATGTCGGAGCTCGCCGAACGCACCCTCGAGCGGTGACGGGGGGGCATCTTTCAGGATATCCTCGCGGGGTTCCTGGTCTAGCGCACCGACGCCGCGCGCCGCTACCAGCGCGGGGATGGCGCTCCGGAACGGTTCCGGTCGCTCCGGCGTCGACGGGCTCCCAGCGCTGGACGGCGATGGGCGCTTCGGCGTGGACGAGCGGCGGTTCGACCTCTTCGTGGAGGCGAGCGGTACTTCATCCGCGGCGGCAAGGAACGTAGCGCGAAGGCTATCGGGGACGACGACCGCCGCCGCGGAGTGCGAGGTAGCGTCATCGCGCGCACGACCCCGGAGCACTCGCCAGTGCAGCAATCAGGTCGACTGCTGCGAAGAATCAGCGACCCGGAGCGCCGGACTGGGCGCAGATCTCCGCAGAGGCGCCGCGGGAAGTGCACCCTCGACCCGCTGGGGTACGCCCCCACGGCGCCGTCGCTGTCGGAAACCCGAGTCGAGTTCGCGCGCTGCCGTTCGCACGAAAGGCCCGTGAATGGCATCTTCGTCTACGCCAACGACGGCGAGGACCACGACGGGGAAGACAGCGTGGACAACACGGAGATAGACGTCGAGATCGTCTGATGGCGTGATGCGCGTGGAATGGTTCCGTCCCCTGCCGGCCGCAGCGGCAGGGCCTCGAGCGAGGGGGCCGAGAGCGGACAGATCCTACTCGGGCAACCCGCGAGCGAACGGGATGAGCTCGCGCGGACCGATCCCCGGCTCGGACGCCAGCGCATCGTTGTGCCCGGCATCTTCGACGACGACCAGGCGGGCGTCGGGGAGAGCGGAGGCGAGGCGCCGTCCCATCTCGACGGGGACGAGACCGTCACGACCACCGTGGATCACGAGCGTCGGGACCGTGACTGCGCGGGCCTTGGCCAGGTTGTCGAAGCGGTCCTCCATCATCCATCGCACCGGCAGGAAGGGGAGCAGCCGAGCGCCGACGTCCGGGATCGACGTGAACGGCGCGACCAGGATCACGCGCGCGGCATGACCGCGCCGCGCCATCTCGACGGCCACTCCGGTCCCGAGCGAGTGACCCAGGAGCACCGTCCGCTCGCGCGGCACCCCGAGGTGTTCGCGCAGCCGCACCACCGCGGCCTCGGCGTCCTCGTAGACTGCGGCCTCGCTCGGTGCATACGCCTCGGCCGGGCCGTACCCTGGGTACTCGACCCCGTACACGCCCAATCCCTCGCGTGCGAGCGCATCGACCAGGCCCAGCGTGCTGGCGAGCGTGTCACCGTTCCCGTGGAACACCACCAGCGTGGGCTCGCCCGCGGACGCCGGCAGGTGGACGGTGTGCACGCGGCGGCCCCCCGGTCCGTCGAACACCAGATACTGGCACGGCGGTGGGCATCGCGGCGCTGCCCCGACCGGAGCCGGGAACACGTACCACCGCTGGGTCGCGTAGACGAACGCGAGCATGAGGGCATAGGCGAGGACCAGCCCTGCCAACGCGCCGATCAGGTTGCGCGCAGTGCGTGGCCATCGGACTCGGGAGCCCGGGGTCCGTGGGACGGTCATCGGGTTCGTCAAGGCCGGGCCCTTCCTCGGCAACCCTGCCGCGTCGCGCGATCGCGAGCAATCGGGCGGGTGGGAGCGCCCCGCCGAAGCGCGGCAGCCGCGGGCAGGATCTTCACACCCCGAAACGTCCGCGGCGGTTGCATCCTGGAAGGAGCCGTGGATAATACTGAACGTGCGCGCAGACAAGACCAGGGTGATGCCCGTGAAGTCCAACGGAATCAATGCCGCTTCGTCCGCTGCCCGGTCCCCGGTTCGAGCCGGCGTTCGCCAGCACGGTCCAGGCCGGGCCATGGACAGGCGTAGGAAGGGGGCGCCGTGAAGGAGCCAGGAAAGGTTATCGCTCGGGACGGCGAGATGGCTGACGAGGTTCACGAGCAGAGGATCCGGTCGCGCCAGGAGTTGGCGCGCGAGCAGCGCCGCGCTCGCTATCGACAGGCCAAGGAGCGACAGGCCACCGATCCCCGTCACCTCGCGATGAAGGAAGCCGCGAAAGAGCAGCGGCGGCAAGCGTATCAGCAGGCGAAAGAGCGGAGGAAGACCGCCGCCGCGGCCGAGCAGGCGAAGCGGAAAGCCGCCGCCGCGGCACGGAAGGCCGCGACCGTGGCCGAACAGGCGAAGCGAAAGGCCGCCATGGTGGCCGAGCATTTGATGCGGAGGGCGGAACCGACCGGGCTCGGCAGCCCCGATCGGGAGGGAGGAGTGCAAGACCTGGTGGAGCTGGTCCCTTGGATGGCGAAGGGTTCGTCCGCACGGAACTGACCTTCGTGAGGCGAATGGCTCATCGAGCTCGAGTCGATTCTCTCCCCGGCGAGTGGTGCTTCTCCCCGCGCGCCAACACCGCGCCGCCGCCGCGTGGCGCACCCGCGATGTTGGGTGGGGGCCCCAAGCATTCTCCGCGGACGGTCGGCCACCTCGGTGGAGCCGGCGCCATCAAGAATTGTCCGGCGGTCGGTCCTGCGAAGGCTGGCGCACCTACCCCCGCCTTCGCCAAGGTCGATCCTCGGAAACCGAAATGAGCGGACACCTGCTAGGCTACCCGCCGCGGGCTGCGCCGCCGGGTCACCGCGACGGGCTCGTCGTGCATTCACGACCGGAACGACTCGTCCACTGACCATGGCTGCTTCCCCTCTGCGACGGCTGACGCTGGCCCACCTACCCACGCCACTCTGGCACCACCCAGCGCTCGACGACCAGGTGGGGACCGAGGTCTGGGTCAAGCGCGACGACATGACCGGCGGGGCCGAGGCTGGCAACAAGATCCGCAAGCTCGAGTTTCTCTTGGCCTGCGCCACAGAAGAACAGGCCACGGTGGTGCTCACCTGCGGCGCCGCCCAATCCAACCACGCCCGCGCCACGGTTCTCCTGGCGGCTGGCCTCGGGTTGCGATCCGTACTGTTCCTGCGGACGGCTGATCCGCTCGCACCGCCCCAATGGGTAGGAAACCTCCTTCTGGATCGCCTGGTCGCGGCGGAGATCCGATTCGTCACCCCCGAACAGTACGGCCAGCGGGACCGGATCATGGCCGAGGCGGCAGCAGAGCTGCGAAGAGCGGGGGAACGCCCCTACCTGATCCCCGAGGGCGGCTCGAACGGTCGTGGCGCGCTGGGCTACGTGGAGGCGATGCGCGAGGTCCGATCGCAGCTCGATTCGGGGCTCGCGGGTGGCCCCAGGCCGTTCGACGCCGTGGTGCACGCGTGCGGATCCGGTGGCACGGCAGCAGGGTGCGTGCTCGGCGCAGCTCGATACGGGGTGGCACCCACCGTGTGGTCGATCGCGGTGTGCGAGAGCCGAAGCGTCTTCGAGACCGTGATCGGACGAATCGTGAGCGAGGCCGCACCGCTGTTGGAGGGTGACCCCCACCTCAGCGACCTCCGGGTGGTCGACGACTATCGAGGCCCAGCCTATGGCGTGGCGAGCGACGCACAGCGAGACTTCATCGCCACGGTCGCCCGCCGCTCGGGTCTGATCCTCGACCCGGTCTACTCGGGCAAGGCCCTGTACGGCCTGGCGGAGCTCGCTTCGAAACCACGCCGCGTCTTGTTCCTGCACACGGGGGGGCTGCCGGGCCTGCTGGCCCAGGCCGAGACCTTTGCGCCGTAGCCCGATGCGCGGCCCCGCTGCGCGATGATCCCAGTCGGGCGGCCCAACGCGGCCTCTCCACGGCCGCCGCGCAGTCCGTGGAGAGTCGGCTGCGACAAGCCGAGAAGACGGAGGCCACTGGCCAATTGGCTTGCCGGTATCACCCACGACTTCAACCATCAGCTGCCAGGCGTCTTGGGCTGCGCTGACAACTACCGAAGGGAAGGGCCGCTGCGCCAAGCAATGGCTTCCCCTACGCAAGGGCGTCGCAGATCTGCACCGTCTGGCCGAGGTTTCTCAGGCCTCCAA
>JAFGBI010000444.1 GCA_016933275.1 Polyangiaceae bacterium
GCGAGCTCCATGCGGCTCTCAATCGCCCAATGCCGAAAACTGGGCCAAATTCTCGGCGCTCAGGCAGCTATGTGCGCCGCGATGGTCCACGCACTCCGTCCCACACTCGGTGTTCGGCGCGCAGGAGTTGGTCCCCAAGTTGCCGTCGCTGCCGCAGCCGACCAGGAAACTCAGGACCAGACACGCGACGAACCAACAGGTATTCTTCGAAGCTCTCATGGGTGACGCCTGTGATGTAGGGGACAGCAACGTAGCGAAACGCATCGACAAACCGAGGCGCCGCGCTCGGCGCGGAACCATCGATCGCGGATGGCTGCCATTTCGAAACCGGCCCACCCGCGTCGCTCATGCCACGAGCACCCGCACCCGAGGAGCTATCGGGAACAGGCTACTTGCGCGGTGCTGACCAACAGATGGGTGGAGTCGGGAATACGGACAACTCGGGTGAGGAGGGAGCGATGATGAGCAAACACGAACCCACACCCGCGCAACAGGGCGTGGACCCGTGTCATGCTGGTGTGGCTCCTTTTAGGGGTGACCCGGGTTGAGCCGAGGCAACCGGAGCGGGAAATGCGGCAGTTTGGAGTTAGGTGCCACAGGTTCGCGACAACGGCTCACAGCTGCCACATTTTCCTCACAGAAGCGTCACCAACGACCATATCGGTGAGACGGTCGCAGAATTCCGGCAGCTCGACGCCGGACGACCTGGTGTCGTCAGTGGTCATTCGTACAGGCGAGATGAAATCGTTCACGCCCATTGGGACGCTTCACCGGGTGCGATTCGGGTCGCACTCGGACCGCGCGGGAGCCGATGGATCTTGTCGTGTTCGGCGAGGACGCGCGACGGAAGGAGACGGCGCCGCTGCCGCCCCGTGCGGCGAACCCCTGCCTCGAATACGCCGCGTCGCCGGCCGATTCGGTCGTGGCGGTCGTGGCTGCGGGGACGGCCGAGCGTTTGGGGATCGGGAAGGGTGGTCGATCGCGTTTGGGGGGTGACGGACGGGTGGTGGACGGTCCGGCTCGGACTCCAGCGGCGTCAACTCGGACACCGGATGGAGGACCGGTTGCCTGGTCGCGGGGCACCGCGATCTCAGCCGGCATCCAGGATGGACGTCGCCCATTTCTCGTGAGCGTTCGGATCGCGGCCGAAACCCGCCGCCATCAAGAGATCCCGCCAGTCCGCCTGGGCCAGATCGATCGCGCGGCGGAGCTCGCCGAGGTCGCCGCGGCTCAGCCTGAGGGCGGCGAACCGAATGCGCTCGAGCCCCGCCGCGTCAGCGTCCTGGATGAACGGAAGGTTGCTCCCGCAGGCGGCGACGAGGGTCTCTTCGGCCTTCTCCTGCTCTGGCGGCAGAAAGAGCCGCCGGATGAGCGCATCGGTCCTTTCGCTCAGTTCTATCATGGTCGAAGGTGGAGCTCGCTCGACGTGCCCAGCCGGGGCGAGCCATCCGTGGAGCCCGCGGGCCCATCGTCGGCGGGTGCGACAGGACCATCCTAAGCCGGCGGAGCCGGAACTGAACAGGCCAGGCCATCAGCGGTCAGCGGTCAGGTAGAAGGTGGAGCCCCTGATCGCTGACGCCCGATTGCCGATGGCCACGAGAACATTGAATAATTCCCGCCAAATCCGGTCAGGATCACACCGCCAGAGGACTAGCGGATCGGCGCTCGCGCGGCCGAATTGGCTCGCGATGCGATGCTGGAGACACTCGTGCTGCTCGCGAAGGAACACCCGGAGGTGAGAGCAGCTCTGCAGCGAGCTGGCATCGACCGAGGTGCGGCGCTTCTCGACCCGAGGAGCCCCCCGAGCTAGCGTCCATCGATCGCTAGGCGGGCGAGCCAGTCGTGGCACTCCGTCTCATCGAGTGCTCGCTCGAGGGTGGCATCGGCGGGCAACGCCTCCAGATGCGGGCCGAAGAAGCCGGAGTCCCAGCTGCGGGAGGCGACGATCGGGGGCCACAACAGGATCACCTGCTTGCCGTCCACGAGCGGCAACGAACGGACCCACCTCTCTCCCCAGATCGACGCCGCAATCTCCGGCGCGGGCGAGCGAGGATCCCCGTAGTGCCACCAGGCATGGTCGTTGATCGGGTCGACGTTTCGCCCGCGAGCGGCCGCAGTGACGTTCGGATCGGGTTCGCGCCCCCCCGGAAGGCGCGGCCCGATGCAGGCTTGGAGCAGCGAGAAGAGGTGGAAGCACGTCGCGACATTCGAGTAGCGAGCGACCAGCCCTTGCCCGCTCGGAGGATGAAGGACCAACAGCGAGCCGCTGGTCCTGAGGATGGCCTCGTGGACCCAGGCTGCCCCATGGCTATGCTCCGAGAGCTCCTCCAGCCGCTCCAGCAGCGAAGCGTCATCTGCCATGGCGTCGCGTGCCGACGGCATCCGGGCCAGGTGTGCCACCACGCCCTGACAGAGCTGAGGGAAGGTGGCAAACAAGGCGTGCTGTTCTTGGGTCGGCTCGAACCGCTCGGGCTCCCCACCTTCCTCGCCGCCGTTGTTCGCAGTCGAAGGCGCTGGCAGGCGAGGAAGCCAGGCTCGGAAGTGCGCCAGCAGCGAGGGCCCGGTGAGCTCTGGGTCGGCGCCGTCTTCAATGGCGCTGCCGAGGGCGATCGACAGCCAGGCGGCTCCCGCAGGTGGCAGTCTGGGCAGTTCGGCGGCCGCGACCGTCAGCGCGGAGGGGTTCCTCGCCGCGTGTCCGAGGAACGCCCCTGTCGCCTGGAAGAGCCCGTCCCTCGGCTTGCCCCCGTGGTACTGGCGACATTCGCGCAGAAAATCCCGAGTCTGCCGCTTGGTCACCGAGGATCCTTGGGAGGTCC
The DNA here is from genome assembly GCA_016933275.1 of Polyangiaceae bacterium. GTDB lineage: Bacteria > Myxococcota_A > Polyangia > Polyangiales > Polyangiaceae > JAFGBI01. Next base: position 2,817 of record JAFGBI010000444.1, read on the forward strand.
GGCCGGACCGTGGGGGCGAGCGGTCGCGCGATCTCATGGCCACCCCGGTCGGTGGGCGAGGAGGGGAGGTGGCTCGTGGCAGAAGATCAGCGCCGGATGGGTGAGGCTCCCCACGATCGGGTCGGCCACTGCCACCCAAGAAGCTCGGGCGAACGCCATGCCGTAGCGTCCCGTTGCCGCGACGGCGGCGCCCAACGCCGGGATCGGGATCGAGCGGCCCCAGTACTCGTCCCCGCGCTTGGCAGCTGGATGGCCGGCGAACTGCTGGATGGCCGCATGGAGCTTCACGTCGTTGCTCGCCCAGCCCAAGGCCCTGGATGCCGTCCTCCTGAGCTGCCACGGCCGCGTCACACCCACTCGGAGGAATTGCATCCGCGGCATTGTCCTCGGTCGGTCGTTGCCGAGCAACCCGCCCTTCAGGTGGCGTCGAGCCGCGCGGACCACATGGCCGCTGACGCCGACCGAGCTCTTGCTCGGCGGCGCGCTCGGCCATCCGTGCGAGGTGGCCGCAGGCGACCAGCCGGATGGAAATCCCGCGCGTGCCTTTCTCTGCATGGCGCGCACGGGTCCATGCCGTCGCGCTCACGCCACCCGTTGCGGCCCTGGCGACACCATGCCCCCCTCCGCGGAATTCCACCACGGTGCTGGTCGCTCGCAGCGCTCCGTGCGAGGACGGTCAGCATCCCCCCGAAGACCGCCCAAATCGAGCCCAGCCATGGTCGTAGGGTCACCGGGTCGCGGCGGGCCGGATGCTCGGGGACCTCGTTCGGGCGGAGCGTGTTTCCGCGGAGGTTACGGCGGCTCTGTAAGGGAAGGCCGCGTCCGGGCGTTCCCTCGGTCGACCACGCCCGAAGGCGCGTGGAAGGACGGAGAACATGGGAAGTTGGTTCAGACGGGTTGGCGTGGCGTCGGTGATGTTGCTCGCGGGGGTGGGGTGTGCGGCGCGGACAGCGCCAGTCCAGACGCAGGCTGCGCTCGGCAAGGTCGTCGTCTATCGGAACGGCGTCGCCTATTTCGAGCGGCAGGCTGTCGTGAATGGCGACACCCTGGTCGTTCGGGTGCCTGCGGACCGTGTCGACGACTTCCTCAAGTCGCTCCGTGTCGAGGACGCCGATACCAACCGGCCGCTTCCCGTCTCCTTTCCCACGGTGGAGCGCGAGGGGGGTGAGGTTGCGATGCGGATCCGCCTCCCGACGCCCGCGCCGCGCGCGGTGCGGATCGCCTACGTCACCGAGAGCCCGGCGTGGAAGCCGAGCTACCGCGTGGAGTTGAAGCCGGACCAGAAGGCCGTGCTCGAGGGGTGGGCGGTGGTTGACAACGTCTCGGGCGAGGACTGGGACCGCGTCACGATCGGCGTCGGGTCCACTTCGGCGCTCTCCTTCCGTTACGATCTACACAGCGTGCGCGTCGTGGCGCGCGAGACGCTCGGGGACGATCCGGCGCTGGGGCTCGCACCCCCCACGGGAGGGTCGCCCTATGCGGTGGCGGCCGTCGATACGCCGCTGCTCGGTAACTTCGGGCAGGACGCGCTCGACCGCCTGACCACCGCGGCGGCGCAGGGAAAGGATGAAGCGAGCGAGCCAATGATGGACGCGGCGCCCCCTGCCGCCGAACCCGCCACGGACGCCTCGCATGGCCGTTCGGCGACCAAGAGCGGTCGCGGGCGAGCGCCCGCAGTGCCGAAGATGTCGGCTGAAAGAGCTCCCGCGCCCCCGAACCCCGTTGTCCAGCTCGCGAATCGGCTCCGCGTGTCGAAGGAGCGCGTCCGCATCGAAGGCTTCGCGCGCTCGGGCGAGCAGGACGCCGCCGGCGCCTCACTCCGTCGGGCCAACGCGCTGCGTGACGTGCTGGTCGAGCAAGGTGTGCCCGCCGAGCAGATCGAGGCGATCGGCACCGGCAAGGCCAATGACACCGAGGGCGTGCGCGTCCTCGCCGCGACCACCAACGCCGCCCAGCCCGCGCAGGCGGCCGGGACGACGAGCGACGAGCCGATCGGGAGCGCATATTTTCTCGCGTCCACGCCGCTCACGATCAAGAGCAGCCACTCCGCGATGGTGAGCATCCTCCAGGCTCGCACGCGCGCCGAGCAGGTCTACTTCTTCGATCCCATCTCCGCGCGGGGCTCGAAGCGATTCGCGTTCCGCGCGTTGCGCCTGGAGAACCCGAGCCAGTACACCCTCGATCAGGGACCGTTCACGGTCTACGCGAGCGGTCAATTCCTGGGTGAGGGGCTCAGTGAGCCCATCCCGCCGAAATCGACGGCGTTCGTGCCGTTCGCCCTGGATCGCCAGGTGGTGGTAGAGCCCGAGGTGGACACCCGGGAGGAGATCACCCGTCTGACAGCCATCGAGCGGGGCATCGTGCGCACCGAGACCCGGCGGATACGGCGCACCGTGCTCGACCTCCACAACCAGGGACCGGAGCCAGCGAAGCTCTATGTCCGCCACGCCGTGGCGGGCGGCTACACGCTCCTGCCGGGCGAGGTGAAGCCGGAGAAGCTCGGTGGTGCCTACCTCTTCCTCGTCACCGTTCCGGCGAAAGGTGCGTTGAAGCTCGCCATCCAGGAGGCGACCCCGACGGAGAAGTCCGTCGACGTCAACACCGAGGGCGGGATCCGAGAGATAGCCGTGTTCCTCGAGCACTCGCCGCGCGACCTCGACCCGGACCTGCAGCGCCGCCTGAACGAGATCCTGGAGCTTGACCGGGCGATGCAGGACGTCCGGGAGCGCATCGAGACAGTCCGCATCCAGATGGTCGAGTACCGGACGCGTGTCGACGAGATCAACGTGCAGCTCGTGTCCCTCCGTCGGGTCACCTCGGCCGAGGAGCTCAGTCGCCACCTCGCCAAGAAGATGGCGGAGATCAGCGAGCGGCTCCAGAAGGCCACCATCGAGGTGACCGACCTCGAGGCGCAGCTGATGACTCAGCGGATCACCCTCCAGGATCGCGTGGCCGAGCTCTCCCTCTAGCGAGCGACGGCCGTACGCCCGGCGCTTCCGTCGTACGCGAGCGTGACCCACGGTGGCCGCCGGCGACTGGTGGAGCTACCTCGACCAGCTCAGCGACGAGCACGAGTGGGCGAGAATCAGGCAGTACGTGGAGTGGATCGGCTCACTCAGCGACAAGCTGGGGGATCCCTTCGGCGAATTCTTCGAGGATCCGCTGACCGCGCAGTCCTTCAACGAGGCGCTCGCCGAGGAGGCAACCAGATTCGAGTCGCTCTTCACCGGAATAACGAAGTTCGAGAGGGACTTCGCCGGCAAGCTCCTCAGGCGGAAGCACGGCGATGGCACCGTATTCGTCGCCGACTTCGCCAACCACACCCGTGATGAGGAAGGTCGTCCGGTGCCTGAAGGGCCGCTGCGCCAAGCAATGGCTTCCCCTACGCAAGGGCGTCGCAGATCTGCACCGTCTGGCCGAGGTTTCTCAGGCCTCCAA
>JAFGBI010000445.1 GCA_016933275.1 Polyangiaceae bacterium
ACGACGGTGACGGGGACGTCGACTGCGCTGATGACGATTGCGTGAGCTCCGCCGCCTGTCAGGGGGACCGCTACGCCATCCCTTACGAGGCCGACTGCGAGAACGGGGTGGACGACGACGGTGACGGGGACATCGACTGCGCCGACGACGACTGCCTCGCCGTTCTCTCCTGCGTGCAGACCGACTACGGCATCCCCTACGAGTCCAACTGCACGGACGGGATCGACGACGACGGTGACGGGGACGTCGACTGCGCTGATGACGATTGCGTGAGCTCCGCCGCCTGCCAGGGGGACCGCTACGCCATCCCCTACGAAGCCGACTGTGAGGACAACGTCGACAATGACGGTGACAACGCCATCGACTGCGACGACGAAGACTGCGCGGAGGCGCTCGTTTGCCAGGCCGCTCCCCTGTACGCCATCCCCATCGAGGACTGCGGGAACGGGGTGGACGACGACTACGACGGGGATATCGACTGCGACGACGAGGACTGCCTGCTCAACTGCTTCGCCGATTATGCAGCCCCGTTTGAGCAGAACTGCGGGAACGGGGTGGACGACGACTACGACGGGGACGTCGATTGTGACGACGAGGACTGTGCGAGTGCGGCGGCGTGCACTGGGACTCGCTACGCAAGCCCGGTGGAGGATTGTTCGAACGGCGTCGATGACGACGACAACGGTGACGTGGACTGCCAGGATGAGTACTGCGCTTCCCTGTCCGCCTGCCGGATGACGGAGTATGGCGTGTATATGGATGAGGTCTGCAGCGGCGGTGAAGACGAGGATCAGGACGGGGCCGTCGATTGCGCCGATCGGGACTGCGACAACGCCGCCGAGTGTGTGGGCGAACGCTATGGTGTCCCCTACGAAACCAGCTGCACCGATGGCGTGGACAACGACGGTGACGGACTCATCGACTGCGCTGACCACGACTGCCTCGAAGACCTCGCGTGCACCGGCGTCCGCTACGGGATCCCCGAGTAGCCGCGGCAGCTCGCGCCGGGTGAGCGGGGCCCAATCCTCGCCCGGTGACGGACCCCCGGGGGCGGGCGTTGATCCAGCCCGCCCCCGTTCTTCGTCATGGGCTGTCCCCGTGAACGGAGTCGAGCACGGCGACCTGCTCTCCCTCGCCGAGTCCGAGACGGCCGAGTGGCACCGCGGGGCGCCCTCGCCCGCGCGATCGAGGAGGTCCAGGCGCGCCATTCCGCGCTCGACGCGGTCATCCGCCGGTCATGCGACCGGGCGGGGGAGCGGACCGCAGTCGGCCTTCGTGGCGACCCACGGCCCGAGGAGCCTCTTCCGCTCGTTCGGCGGTCGGACCGCGACACCGGGAGCACCCACGTCGCGACCACGGTCGGCCTGTCTGCGACGAACCTCCCCCACGTCATCAATGGCCAAGCCCTTCCCGCCGGCGCCTACGTGCTCGCCGCCTGGGCACGAGAGGACCGCCTGTTCGCCCCCGCGGCAGATCTCGAGGGCGCCGCTCCGTGGAGCGGACAACGGCCGCGGGGCAGCCCCCGAGCCCGGCTCCGCCTAACTGGCGGGCACGTACCCTTGACGCAACGGTCCTCCGCGACCCGTGCCCCAGAGGACGCAGTTCGGCGAAGCGCCGGGGAGGTTCCAGATCTGCACGCCGCCTTCGCTCCCGCCGAGCGAGTCCTTGAGCGAGACCACGAGCTCGAGCTCGCCATCGCCATCGAGATCCCCGACCGACGGGGCTGCCATCGACCCACGACCGAAGAGCGCGACCTTGTGGAGCTCATGGCCCCTGGCGTCCAGCATCACGAGGTGCGCCGGAGTGTCCGGCTGACGTGGTTCGCCGCTCGAGTAGGTGGCAAAGAGGATCTCCGGCGCGCCGTCGCCGTTCAGGTCCACGATCAGGGCCTCGCTCGCGCCGACGTAGGGTGCGGCCTGTCCGAAGCGGTAGGTGAAGAGTACCGTCCCGTCGGTGCGATAGGCATGAAAGAGCCCGTCGTAGCCGGGTACCAGGATCTCGAGCCCCGGCTCGCCGTCGAGGTCGGCGACGGCCGGTGCCGGCATCGTCATCACGATGTTCGCGCCCACGTCGCTGTAGAGTAGCGGCGGGTCGCTGTCCTTGGGGGTTTCCCAGCCGGCGGGTCGTGTCAGGTCGTGGTTCAGGACCCAGGTCGTGATCCCCTGGTTGTCGGTCGACTGGCTGTGCTCGTGGTCCCCGGCGAGCACGATTTCGTGGTCTCCGTCCCCGTCGATGTCAGCGATGACCGGAGGGGAATAGGTGAACTCGGAGCGATCACCCGTGCCCCAGCCCTGCAGGGATAGCGCCAGATCGTGATAGGCCTCGACCCCAGTGACCCACGCGTCGGCGAAGGCGGGATTCGTGGGGAAGTTCGTGCCGTTGCCCTTCCAGACGCCGAACCCGATCGCGTCGTAGGTGGAGACGACGTCGAGGATCCCGTCGCCGTCGAGATCGCCCGCGCCGATGTTCTGGTTGAACCCGCCGTAGTCGATGCAGTCGCCGGCGGGAGCATTGCACTCGCCGACCTGGGGCCAGCCCGTCGCGGTCGTGCCGTCGAGCTCGAACACGTTGGTGGCGGGGCCATCCGCTTGTTTGGTGATGAGGATCTCGATCGTCTCATCGCCATCGACATCAGCCGCGGCGAGGCTGCGCACCTCGGTCGAGCCGAACGCCTGCGGCCACCCGGGGAGGAGCTCACCCTCGTGGTCGTAGACGGCGACGTTGTACCCGGCGTCATCCGGGTGGGCGCTCACCGCGATCTCGACGTCGCCGTCCCCGTCGAAGTCGCCGGCCGCGGCCGATGGCCACATGCGCACGGTGCCGTGCTCCGGGCTGTTCGACGCGCTCGACGCCCAGGCCGTTCGCCAGAGCAGCGTGCCGTCGCCGCGGTAGACATAGAGTACGGAGTGACGCGGCGCGACGATGTCGAGCGCTCCATCGCCGTCGACGTCCACCAACGCGGGGGACGCGAACCAGTTCTCGTCCCAGCTCCCGGGCAGGGTCGCGCGCAGCACCGGCGCTCGCACGTCGCCACTCCTTCCCGACGCGGCCGGCGTGCAGCTCGGTGGCGCGGGAGTGACGACGACCCCGCCGTTCCCTGCTGCGTCGGCGCTTCCGCCGGTGGTGGGCCCGCCTCCTCCCATCTCGTCCCTTCCGGTGGCGGTGCCTGCGTCGCCCGCGCCGGCCCCGCCGGTGGTCCCTCCCGTCGCTGGATCGTTCCCTCCCGCACCGGTGCCGTTCCCTCCCAAAGTGGACGTGCCAGCCTCGGTCGCGCCGTTTCCGGCAGTGGTTCCGCCCGACGTAGCGTCGCTCCCGCCTGCGTTCGAGTGACGACCGCCTGTCCCGCCGCCGCTCGCACCACCTCCCTGGTCGATGCCCTCGCCGTCGCCGCCGTCGCCGCCTTCACGGCAACCGATCACCAGAGCGATTGCGACGAGCGTCCTCGCGAGCCGTCTCGCGGAGTATCTACGGCCTACCAGACAACGATGCCCCTGACTGTCCTCACCCATCCTGCGGGTGATCGTGACCCCTCGCGGGGTCGCGCACAACGGGCATCGTCCAGGGGGCGCGAGACGGGCACCTCCTTCACCGGTGTCGGCTTGACAATTCCAAGGCGTCCGCCATATTTGGCGCCGCAAGGAGTAGACCGTGGATCACGTGCCGTACCAAACCCCGCACCCCATCCCGGCCGGTCATCGCCGGCAAGCGAGGGTTGTCGGGGCCGGTCAGCTCGTGTTTCGCCAGCCAGCGTAGCTAGTCATAGCGCGCTCACTCCGAAGACACGCCGCGGACCTGCCCAGGTCTTGCGGCGTTGTCGCATTCGGGCCTAGCGACGACGTCGCCCTCGGCGTCCGGTCGTTCCTTCGCTCCCGGTCTTTGCTCTCGTTCATCTGTGTCCAGCTCGCACGCGTTGCAGGTGACCCTCATGTCAATGGCAGAACTCGAATCGTCGGTGAATGCGCACCAATCACGGGAGTTGGTGTGGAGCTCTCGTCCGTTCGCCGAACTCGTTCGGCTCGGGTGGCCGATCGCCGTAGCAACCCTGTCCTTCACCGTCATGACGCTCGTCGATACTCTGATCGTCGCGCGTCTGGGTACCGCCGAGCTCGCCGGCGTGGGGCTGGGCGGGACTGCCATCTTCTTTCTCTTCTGTTTCTCCTTCGGGCTCCTCCAAGGCGTCAAGGTCCTGGTGTCGCAGGCCATCGGTGCCGGGCGTCGAGACGAGGTACGACGGCACGTCGCGGTGGCGATGGCGGCGGCTCTCCTGCTCGGCATATTGACCATCGGCGTGGCAGAGTTGGTCGCGCAGAGCGTGGCGGGAATGACCGCCACCGATGCGGCCGGACGGGCTGCTCGCACGTACATGCGAATCCGCGCGTTGGGAGCTCCCATCGTGCTCGTCCAGGTGGCCCTGCGCGAAGTCCTCCAGGCACAGGGCAACACACGCGCACCCATGGTCGCGGCGCTGGCGGGGAACGTCGTCAACGTCGCCCTGGCTCTCTTCTTCGTCTTTGGATTGCGCATGGGTGTGGCAGGCGCCGCCGCCGCCACCCTCGTGGCGCATTCAGTGGAGGCCGCGGTGGTGATCCACGTACAGCGCTCTATCGGCGGTTTCGGTCTCCTCCCGGCCGGTGCCCTGCCGGGGGCTGCTGCCACGGCGCCATCGCCCTCGCCGGTCGAGGTGTTGCGCATCGTCCAGCGACGTGCCCTGAGTCCGTCGCATTGGCGTCAGCTCCTGCGCGTCGGACTGCCGACCGGATTGCAGTTCCTGCTCGAGGTAGGATCCTTCGCCACGCTCACGCTCGCGGTCGCGAGCTTCTCGGAAGCGGACATGGCGGCACATCAGATCGCGCTGCAGCTCGTCCATTTCTCCTTCATGCCATGCGTAGCGCTGGGTGAAGCCGCATCGGTCTTGGTCGGGCAGGCCGTGGGCGCCGATCGTGACGATCTGGTGCGCTACGTGGGCCGTCGAACGGCCTTGCTTGCCATGGCGTATGCTGGCCTTTGTTCCTGCGTCTTTCTCTTCGCAGGGCGCCTCGTTGCCGCGCAATTCTCGGCCGATCTGGCCGTTGTTACGCTCGCGGTCCAGCTGTTGTTCGTGGCCGGTCTCTTTGGGCTGCTCGATGCGGTCAACATCGTCGGGCGCTGTGTTCTTCGGGGCACGGGTGACGTTCGGTTCGCCGCCGGGGTAGGAGTCACGGTTGCCTGGGTGTGTACCCCAACGCTGGCATGGGGACTCGGGCATGGGCTCGGCATGGGGGCGTTGGGTGGGTGGATCGGGATCGCCGCCGAGGTCTCGGTGACCGCCGTCCTGTTTGGCTTTCGCGTGGAACGTCTCGGCTGGCTGGGGGCGGCGGCCGCTGCTCGGCGCGCGCTCCAAGAACACCAGCGCGAGCCCTCCGAGTGCGCCCCGTTCTGTCCCCGGGGATGGAAGACCGAGCCGGGATGATCCAGGCTAGCTGGGCGCGTCGGGTCCCGCCGAGGGAGCCGGCGGCTTCGCCGCTGCTGACCATGTGGCCCCGAAGCACGAGGTGGTCGAAGCCGGACAGTACACCCATGACATGGGGGGCAAACTTCTTTAGAAAAGCGTTCACGGTGCTCCTCCGTAGCTGGCTGTTGTCAAAACCATGCTAGCGGAAAGAGCACCGCCTTGGCGTCACTGCGCTCGATCTCCCCGCTTGTTCCGCAGTGCCCGAATGAGCCCGCCTACCACTTTGCTGGTCTCTGCCGCCAACGGCACCAGGGCTGTCTGCGCTTCGTCATCCAGGTAGCCCAACCGACCTGCCAGCGAGACT
>JAFGBI010000446.1 GCA_016933275.1 Polyangiaceae bacterium
CACGCCGCTGCCGCTGGTGTTCGCCTGGCACGGGCTCGGGGGCGACGGCGCCATGGCGCGGATGTACTTCAGGATCGAGGACGCGTCGGATGGGGGCGCCATCTTCGCGTACCCGGACGGGCTCCCGAACGAGGAGGGGCAGGCCGGGTGGGATCTCGCGGCCGATGGCGGGGACGTCGCCTACTTCGACGCGCTGCTGGCGGCGCTGAGCGCGGAGTACTGCGTCGACGCGACGCGCGTGTTCAGCACCGGGCATAGCTTCGGGGGCTTCTTCACCAACCGGCTCGGGTGCTCGCGGGCGAGCGTGCTCCGGGCGGTTGCGCCGGTGGCGGGGGGGCTGCCGTTCGGCGGGCCCGGGGCCGCGTGCGAGCCTACGGTCGCGGCCTGGATCACCCACGGAGACAACGACGAAACCGTGGACTTCTCGATGGGGGAGCAGGCGCGCGATTCGTACGTGGCGGCGAACGTCTGCGGGGCGACGACCGTGGCGGTGGAGCCGAGCCCCTGCGTGGCCTACGAGGGCTGCGCTGCGGGTCGTCCCGTGCACTGGTGCGTGCACCAGGACGGGCACAACTGGCCGTCCTTTGCGGCGGCCGGCATCTGGAGCTTCTTCGCGCAGTACTGAGGGACTGTTCGCGGGCGGCAGCGCCCGTGGCAACGATAGGAGACGAGCCATGAACGGGAGGCGGTGCGGGTGGGTGCTGGCTTCGTGGATCCTGCTCCTGGGGTGCCAGAGCTCGGGCGAGGACGAGCCCCGGGGGTCGGACTCGAGTGGGGGACAGGGCACGGGCGGTTCGGCGACGGGTGGCGAGACCGCGGCGGGCGGTTCGGCGACGGGTGGCGAGACCGCGGCGGGCGGTTCAGCGACGGGTGGCGAGACCGCGGCGGGCGGTTCAGCGACGGGTGGCGAGACCGCGGCGGGCGGTTCGGCGACGGGCGGCGCACCGTCCTCGGGCTGTGGGGTCACGGGCGCGGCGACGGGCGTTCAGGAGCGGACCCTGATGGTCGGGGGAGCCGAGCGCACTTATGTGCTCTCGGTTCCGGAGAGCTACGACGCGAGCACGCCGCTGCCGCTGGTGTTCGCCTGGCACGGGCTCGGGGGCGACGGGGCGATGGCGCGGATGTACTTCAGGATCGAGGACGCGTCGGGTGGGGGCGCCATCTTCGCGTACCCCGACGGGCTGCCGAACGAGCAGGGGCAGGCCGGGTGGGATCTCGCGGCCGATGGCGGGGACGTCGCCTACTTTGACACGCTACTGGCGGCGCTGAGCGCGGAGTACTGCGTCGACGCGTCGCGGGTGTTCAGCACCGGGCACAGCTTCGGGGGCTTCTTCACCAACCGGCTCGGGTGCTCGCGGGCGAGCGTGCTCCGGGCGGTGGCGCCGGTGGCAGGGGGGCCGCCGTTCGGCGGGCCCGGGGCCGCATGCACGCCCGCGGTGGCGGCGTGGATCGCGCACGGGGACAACGACGAAACCGTGGACTTCTCGATGGGGGAGGATGCGCGCGACGCGTACGTGGCGGCGAACGCGTGCGGGACGACGACGGTGGCGGTGGAGCCGAGCCCCTGCGTGGCTCACGAGGGCTGCGCCGCGGGGCGCCCGGTGCACTGGTGCTTGCACCAGGACGGACACAACTGGCCGTCCTTCGCGGCCGCCGGCATCTGGCGCTTCTTCGCGCAGTACTGAGCTACCGGGCGAGGGGTCGCGGATTGCTCGCGGTCGCGCCCCGGGATGGCGTGCGCGGCGGCGGCTCCGTCGGCTTGCTTGGTCCCCTGCGACGGCTGTGTCCGGCTTCACCCTCGGATCCAATTCGATTGCGGACCTGAACGCGTCGCGGGCTCGATCCACGTCGCTCCGGGGAGTCCGTGCGATACCCACCAAGCATCACAGACGTGCCTTGATCGCGGAGCCATCGCCTCGATGCGCCCGTGGTGGTGACGACGCGGATCGTCGAGCGAGCCTCGAGGTCGGGCCAGCGGCGGCGCTCGCGTCCGCCCTGCGCGTGCCACTGTCGCCCCCTGCGCCAGGAGCCCTCCGCCCGCATCGGCGATGTCCGACGGCGTCGTGCTGGACTCCGGCGATGCCCAGGTCGGGGTTGTCGACGCGCTGGCAAGGGTCCCCGATTCGGTGCTCGGCGAGTACGGCGTTGCCGGGTGCGAGATCCGGAAGAGCCTCATCGAGAAGAGGCCGCTCTGCTACGGTTGCGAGTCGGTTCGAGAGAAACGCGAAGACGCCCGGCGCCGTCCGCGGTACCGCTCGGCGCATGGTCACGCGACGTCGCTCCGTTTTCAGGGCTTGCCGTCTCCTCTTCGCCGGCGCGCTCGCCATCATGGCGTGCAACCACGGCGTCCGCCCGCCGGCGACGCCCGTGGTGAGCCTCCGCTGCCTGCCGCCGCGGTCCCCGGACGTTGGGCTCGTCGCCCAGGAGGGGTCCTGGCCGTCCGCGACCTGCCTCGAGCGGGCGGACGCGCTGCTGGCGCGGCTCTTGCCGGAGCAGAAGGCGGCCCAGCTCGTGCAGCCCGATCTGAAGCAGCTCGGCGCTCCGGAGTCGATCGGCGCGCTCGAGTTCGGCTCCGTGCTCAGCGGCGGCGGCTCGGATCCGCCCACCAACGACCGGGCGGCGTGGTTCGACGCGGTGGCGGCGGTGCGCGCCGGCTCGCTCCGGTCGAACGCGCGGATCCCGCTCCTTTTCGGCATCGACGCCGTCCACGGACACAACAACGTCGAAGGGGCCGTGCTCTTCCCGCACGCGATCGGCCTGGGCGCGACGGGGGACGCGGCGCTGGTCGAAGAGATCGGTCGCGTCACCGCGCTGGAGATCGCGGCGACCGGGATCGACTGGACCTTCGCGCCCGTCCTCGCCGTGGCGCGCGACGAGCGTTGGGGCCGCACCTACGAGGCCTTCGGCGAGGAGCCCGTGCTGGTCGCGCGCCTGGGAGCGGCGATGATCCGGGGGCTCCAGGGCGCGACGCCGGGCGCCGCCCAGCCCTCGGTCCTCGCCTGCGCCAAGCACTTCGTCGCCGACGGCGGGACCCGGGGCGGTGTCGATCAGGGGGACGCCGTCCTCACCGACGAGGATCTCCGCCGCATCCACCTGCCGCCGTACCGCGCGGCCATCGCCGCCCACGTCGGCACCGTGATGGCAAGCTTCAGCTCGGTGAACGGGGTGTCGATGCACTGTCACGGCCCGCTCCTCACCGACGTGCTCAAGGGCGAGCTCGGCTTCCGCGGCTTCGTCGTCTCCGACTGGCAGGGAATGGAGCGGATCTCGCCGGATCGCGAGGCGAGCCTCATCGAGTCCCTCACCGCCGGGGTCGACATGTTCATGGCGTCACGGCAACCCGGCGAGCTGGTGGCGACGATCGCCCGCCTGGTCGCGGCGGGCCGCGTCTCCGAGCGCCGCCTCGACGAGGCCGCGCGCCGCGTCCTCGCGGTCAAGTGCGCTCAGGGGCTGCTCGAGCCGGGTCGCTTCGCCGGCGCGCCGACCGCCCCTGCCGAGCTCGCGCGCGATTTCGGCGGCGCCGCGCACCGTGAGGTGGCGCGCCAAGCAGTCCGAAAATCGGTGGTCGTGCTCAAGAACGAGGGCGGGGTCCTGCCGCTCGCAACCGACCTCCCGCGGGTCCACGTCGTGGGCGTCATCGCCCAGGATCTCGGCAGCCAGTGCGGCGGGTGGACGATCGACTGGCAGGGACGGCGCGGCCGCCCCACCCCCGGTACCACCCTGGGCGAGGGGATCCGCGAGGTCGTCGGCGCCAGCTCCGAGGTGACCTTCTCGCTGGACGACGTCGGCGCGGCGGGCGCGGACGCGATCATTGCGGTCGTCGGCGAGGCCGAACCCTACGCCGAAGGCGAAGGGGACCGCACCAGCGTCGAGCTCTCTCGGGACGACGTGGCCCGCGTGGAGCGCCTGGCCGTGCTCGGGATCCCGCTGGTGGTGGTGGTGGTCGCGGGGCGACCGCTCGTGCTCGGCAGCGCGCTCGAGCGCGCGGACGCGGTCGCCGTCGCGTGGCTCCCGGGCACCGAGGGCGGGGGCGTCGCCGATGTGCTCTTCGGGCTCGCGCCCGCGACGGGGCGCCTCGGTCACTCCTGGCCGCGGGCCAGCACCGACCTGCCCCTGAACGTCGGCGACGGGCGCTACGATGCCCTCTTCCCGTTCGGGTTCGGTCTCACCTACACGGCGCGGAGCGTCGCTCTGCCCGCGGCGACGGCGCCCGCCGCTCCGGAGAGCCCGCCCCCGGAGGGTTGAGGAGCGGGGCTGCGCGCTCCCGCGCGGGTGTCGCCACAGTGGTCGACCGGGGTCGTGGGGCTCGCGCTCGGGGTCGCCGGAGGGACGGACGAGGCACCCCGTCCGCCAGCCGTGGCGCTGCCAGGCGGCTGTTGCGCTGTTGAGCGCGCAGTGGCGGCAATTCTCGGGTTCCGGAGGGGTGCTCTTCTGCGCTCGATGTCCGAACCGGCCCGGCGCCTCGCGAGACGGTTCCACGGTCTGGAGTGCTCACTGGGGTTGCCTGCGCCAGGTAGGACCCATCCACGCCGGGCCTCTCCCGGTCGCTGATCTCAAGCGGCCATGGCGTGACGCGCGGTCTCGTTCCCCACCTTGTCGAGCCCGTCGAACAGCACCACCGGGTCTTTCCAGGTGTCGCGGGGCGCTCCCACGGGCCGGACGTTCCCGCGGGAGGGGCAGCGGGGCACCGATCCGCTCCCCGGGTGCCTTTCCCGGTCCGACCCTCGGTGCTATCAGTCCTCCCGTGGGCGGGGTCAGTGCCGCCCGAGGTTGGATGATCGCCATCGTTCTCCATATGGATCGTGCGTGAGGAGCCGCGGGTAGCGTCGGCGTTGGTCGCCGGTCTGCCCCCCTCCCCTCGCCCGCGGGTCCCAGCTCGCGTGCCGCGCCGCTTTGGCCCGGCTCCGCATGGCTGATTGCTGATCCCTGTCCGCGTGTCGTGCTGGCCGTTGCGCCGCGCGCGCGGCTTGCCCGCGCCGTTTTCGGCGCCCATGGAGGACGTCATCGTGTACGAGCTATCCGCTCTGGGCTTCGGCCCCTTCTTCGAACAGCAACTCTCGGCTCGCGATGGGCGCGAGGCGATCCCCGCTCGGATCGCCGCCGAGCACCGGGGGGCCTACGAGGTTTGGGCTCGCCATGGCGAGGGTCCCGCGCAGCTCTCCGGCCGGGGCCGCCGCGAGCTCGCGGCGGCCGGGCCGCCTGGCGTCGGCGACTGGGTGGTCCTCCGCGAGGCGCCGGATCCCGCGCGGACCACGGTGATCGACCGGGTGCTGGGGCGGCGCACCGTGTTCGCCCGCGCGGCGGCCGGGCGCGAGACCCGCAGGCAGGTCGTCGCGGCCAACGTCGATCGGGTATTCGCCGTTGTTGGCCTCGACGCGGACTACAACCCGCGGCGGCTCGCGCGCTATGTCGCCCGGATCTGGGCGAGCGGGGCCGAGCCGGCGGTGGTCCTCAACAAGGCCGACCTCCGTGCGGACTTGGCCGCCCGGGTCGCCGAGGTCGAGGGCGCGTGTGCCGGCGTGCATCTGTACGTGGCGAGCGCGCTCCACTTGGAAGGCATCGCCGAGCTCCGCGCGTCCATCGCCTACGGCCAGACGGCGGCCCTGGTTGGCTCCTCCGGTGCGGGGAAGTCGACCCTGGTAAACGCCCTCGTCGGCGACGAGCGCATGCCCACCGGCGGAGTCCGAGCCCGGGATGGACGGGGCTGCCACACCACGACCCACCGGCAGCTCGTCGCGCTGCCCGATGGCGGGCTTCTGCTCGACACGCCGGGCATGCGGGAGCTGGCGCTGGTGGACGAGGATGGCCTCGACGCGGTCTTCGACGACCTCGGAGCGCTCACCCAGCGTTGCCGCTACCGTGACTGCCGCCACGACACCGAGCCCGGCTGTGCGGTGAAGGCCGCCGTCGCGTCCGGCGACCTCTCCGCGGACCGACTAGAACAATATCGAAAGCTGAGGAAGGAAGCCGTGGCCTTCGAGCGCCGTCACGACGAGAAGCAGCGTCGGGCGGCCGAACGCGTCTTCGGGCAGCTGGTCGAGGAGGCGGCCCGGCTGCGGCGGTGGAAAGGCGGAAAGTAGCGTGGAGACCGCCCACCCGCGGTGGGCCCCCACGGCGCGGAGGCGACGTTAGGGGGGCCCCCGCAAGCGACCCCCGGGAGCGCGGGGGGACGTGGAGCCCCGTGACGCGAGGGGGGCATCTCCTCTCCACTCGGCTAGAGCAGCAATCAGGTTGATTGCTGCGTCAAATCAACGACTTAGAGCACCGAACCGGCAGCAGACCTTTCCAGCGCTGCCGTTGCTGTTGGCAACCTGATCGGTGGTCTAGAAGGGCGCGCGTGCCGCACGCGCTCGCCCTCTGCGTCGGGGCGCTCGACGCCGCTGGTCCCAAGGCCCATCCGGGAAGATGGCGGCCGCGCGTCCCGCTCCGGGCCGCGCGCCGTGGCGTTGGCGCGCGGATGCTGCCGGCCGTCTGGCGCTCGACGCCGCGAGTCAGTCGCAGCTCACCGTCGCGAGCTCGGTGCAGCTCGCCGTAGCGCCGGCGCCCTCGGCGACACAGGCCAGATGTCGGAGATAGGTGCCGTACGTGCGGCCATGCTCACCGAGCAGGGTTTGTCGACGATTCCCCGCGCGACGCAGCGCTGCGGATCCGCGGTGTTGCAGTAGGCGTCTCCGGTGCAGAAGCCGTTGGGGCATGGCTCCCCCGCGGTCGGGGCAGCCCAGTAGGCCGTGCAGACGCAAGAATACAAATGCAGGTAGGGATCACCTCGATGCAATGGACCGGGACCGTGGAGCCGGGCTCGCCGGCGGCAGCTCCTGCCGCGCCCGCTGCGTCGGTGCCGGCGCTTCCGCGTCCCCCGCCGGCGGGCGTGGGCGGGGCTCCGGCGGCCCCGCTGCCCGGCGGACTTCCCGCGCCCCCACCAGCCCGCGATTCGCCGGCCGCGGTGGCTACGGTTTCACCGGTCCCGCCGGATACGGCGCCAGCGGACGGTTGATCCGGGTCGCCGCTCTCGGTGGCGGCTCCAGCCGTTCACCCGAGGAGCGCGGATCCCCCAAGCGCTCCGGCGCGGTCGGCGGGAGCTCCGCCGCTGTGTCCAACCCCTGCCATGGGTTCGCTGCCGCCTGCGGCGGCGGCTCCACCCGTGAGCGCGGCTCCGCCTGTGAGCGCGGCTCCGCCTGTGGGCGGGGTTCCGCCGAGCGATTGGCCGCCGCCCGAACTGCTGGCTCCGCCGGACCGCTCGGCACCACCTGCTGTGCTGGTAACCCCCGCTGCGCCGGGTTCGGCGCCGGCGAAGGTGGCGGCACCGGCGCGGTCTGGGCCGCCGTGGGCGGGGTTGTCTTCCTTCGTGCAGGCAGCGACCAGGGTAGAGAGCGCGGCGACAACCGCCAGGGGAGCTACGGATCGACGTATGTTTTCCCGCCTTTCGCCCGTCACGGGCGGGTCGATGGTCCCGAGGGGGTGATAGCCGAAGTGTCGGCTCAGCGGTGGCGTGGTGGTGGACCGGGACGTTCGGACAGACCACACCGCCGGGCGGTTGTTCGCGAAGCTGTCGAGCGGCGGGAACCACGTCTGCCGCTGTCGGCTACCACGGCTGCTGATTGCGCTGGGACGGCACGGTGGCTTGCTGGGGGAACGATAGCGACGGCCGCGCGTCAGCGCGGTCGGGCCGCTTCCTCGCCGGTCGCGCTTCCATGACCGTCACGGTGGCGCGCAGGGCATTGTTGGTTTCGTCGGACTCATCGATCTCGTGCGTTGAGTCGGCCGTCGCCGTGAGGAGGTAGGACCCCGCGGACAGGGCCACGACCCGCCTCCCCTCGGATCCCCTGAACCCAACCTACGACGGTCGGGAGGTCTCCGCCGCCGGTGCGGTGGTTGGGGCCCAGCTGGAGTGTCGGCGGCCTCGAGGTCGATGTGCGCATCGAGCGCAGGTCCGCTTGCGCTTCGAGCACGGTCGGGTTGCGCTTCGAGCGCATGGGTCGCGCTTCGGGTGGGGTAGGTCGAGTCGACCGAGCGGGCGAACGCGCGACGCCACCCGATCCCTCGACCAGCCGGGGGCTCGGCACGGACAGGTCCGGCATAGGGCCATGTCTTTGCCCGAGTCGGCCTCGCGGGTGAGGCGCCATGCCCGGTTTCGCCAATGCCTCCGCTGGCCCGCCAGACGGACGTCCGATCGGGTGCTGATGCCAGCAGGAATAGCCTCGCCATCCGGGGTGAAGGAGCCCAAGATGTGACGGCATGCTGGCGTACGACCGGCCATGACCCGCCGAGAAGAGGGAAAGGTTGGCTAGGGTCGATCGAATTGTCGAGTCCTTGCCATGGTACTGACGAATCCGGAAGGCCTTCTCCAATCGGCACATCGAAACGACCGGCTGGCGCGCCCCGCGTCGAGCGGTGGTTTCGTTGGGCGGGCTGCAGGGAGCGATCGAATGAAATGTCCCACCCCGAGCTACTCGTTCCTTGGACTCCTGGTCTTGGCGGCCGCACCGGCTTGCCATGGCGCGGAATCCGTCGCCTTCGTGCCGGACGCGCTGGGCGGTGCGGGAGGCAGCGACCCGGCGGGTGTGGCTGGCTCCGCCACCGCGGGTGCCGCCGGCAGCCAGTCGGGAGGATGCGGCGTGCTCGATCCGGAGCTCGCCAGCGCCGACGCTGCGGATCTCTTCGACTACCCCCACGTGCCGACCTTCGACTTCTACCTGCCACCGGACAGGTGGGCGGCGCTGCAGAGGAACGCGGCGGACGAGCAATACGCCGAGGTCGAGGCCTGCTTCGAGGGCCGCGGGCTCGGGATGGTCGGCCTGCGCTTCAAGGGCAGCTACGGATCCCTCTACGAGTGCGCCGGTTCCGTGGGCGTGGGGACCTGTCGCAAGCTCAGCATGAAGGTAAAGTTTAGCGAATACGATCCGGAGCAGCGGTTTTTCGGCCTGAAGCGGCTAAACTTCAACGCTAACCGGTTCGACGACAGTCGCATCAAGGAGCGGCTGGCGTACGACATGTTTCGCGCGATGGGCATCGTCGCGCCGCGGGCGGCGTGGGCCGTGCTGCGCATCAATGGGGAATCGCAGGGCCTGTACGGCATGGTAGAGCAGGTGGACGGGCGTTTCACGGCCGATCGCTGGCCCGACAATCCCGACGGCAACCTGTACAAGGAGGCCTGGCCCGACAACGCGGACTCCGGGTACATCACCACCTCCCTCAGGACGAACGAGGACGAACCGGATGTCGGCGCATTCGTCGCCTTCGCGGAGGACATGAGCGCAGCCAGTGAGGGGGAGGTGAGGAGCGCGCTTGCCAGGCACACCGACGTGGACTACCTGGCGCGGTTTCTGGCGGTGGAGGACGCCATTGCCAGCTACGACGGCATCACGTACTTCTGGACGGATGGCACGTCCGTCGGGAACCACAACTACTACTTCTACGAGGAAGCCGCCGACCGGTTCACCATCATCCCCTGGGACGTGGAGTCCACGTTCTGGATCAATTCCGGCCACAGCGCGCCCCACTGGACCGAGCCACCCGGGGATTGCACGCTCACCTACGAGTACTGGGGCGGCCTCGCGCGGGCGCCGGGGTGCGACCGGGTGATCCAGGCCATCGCCGCGGATCTCGGCAGCTGGCGAGCGGCAGGGCTGGAGCTCCTGGATGGACCCTTCGCGGAAGCAACGGTGCTCGAGTCCATCGATCGGTGGGCGGAGTTCGTCCGCGAAGCGGCGGAGGCGGATCCGACCCCGTCGAGCTACGGTGACTTCGAGGGCGGGGTCACGACCGTGCGCAACGCAGTTCCGGCTCTGCGCCGGCGGCTGGAGCAGCTCCTGGCCGGGCCGTGAGGACGGTAGGCGGTCCAGGAGTCGAGCGAGCAGCGGGCGCTGTTGGTCGGCGTCGGTCGCTGCGAGCAGGGCGTCGCCGCCGAGGGTACGGCACCGCTGATCGAAGAGCGCGGAGGATCCGTGCGTCACCCGCGGGTCTTCGGCAGCGCGGTAGATCGGCGCCGGCGTCGCCACCCACATTGCCATGGCAACGTCGGACCCGTGGCGACGCGGGTCCTGGGGAGCGCAGGAGCAACCCGGACGTTTTCCCCACCGCGCCCAGGGCCGCGTTGGGTCCCGGAGCGCGGGGCCCCGCCAGCGGAGCGGATCTTGGCCGGTCGTTTCGGGTCAGGATTCGGTGAACGGATACGCAATGGGTGTCTCAGTCCGGGAGCACCACACGGGGCGATCGCGAAACGACGAGTCGTCGTGCGCGTCTTTGGTTCAGCTGGACGGTGGGTTGAATCTGTGGGGGTCGAGGCTATCCTTGATGCCATGGGGTCGAGGGGGAAAAGGGCAGCAGTCCCGTCGACGTTGCAGGGCGTTCGGGTTCTCCTGGTCGATGATGATGCGGTGGTGCTGGAGGCTATCGGCCAGACGCTCGTGGAGGCCGGCGCGACGCTAACGACGGCTTCCGACGCGGAGATGGCGATCGCGGCCCTGGATCGCCGTGACCTCGATGTCGTCGTCGCGGATGTCTGTATGCCGAGGGTCGGCGGGCTCGCCGTGCTTCGGGCATTGCGCGAGAGTGACCTTGATGCCTCGTGCATCATCATCACCGCGTCACCCGAAGTGGAATCGGCAGTGGAAGCGCTGCGCCTGGGGGCCTTCGACTACATGGGCAAGGCCGAAGCAGGTCGCGTGCTCCCGCAAGTCGTGGCGCGCGCTGGCACGATGGCGCGCCTGGCACGTCTGAAGCGTGAGGCGCAGGGTGAGATGGGTCGCCCTTCGATGGCACCCGGAGACCTAATGGGGCTCGACGTTGCCCTGACCCAGACGCTCGGGTCCCTGCGGATGGCGTACCAACCGATCGTGGGGCGGGACGGGTTGACGTTCGGGTACGAGGCGCTGATGCGGTCGTCCGAGGCTGCTCTCCCGCACCCCGGTGCGGTCCTTGCAGCGGCGGAGCGCCTCGGGAGACTGTCCGACGTTGGCCTGCGCACGCGCCTGCTGGTCGGGGAGGAGCTCCGTCGCCTCCCCGAGGGGATTCTGTGTTTCTTCAACCTCCACCCGAGCGATCTGGGGGATCGGGGATTCATGGAGGATCGCGCATTTCTGGAGGGGCACGGGCATCGATTGGTGCTCGAGGTGACCGAACGGGAAGCGCTCGATCGACTCCCGGACGTTCGTGGAGCCGTGAGCCAGTTGAGGGAGAAGGGTTGCCGGATCGCCGTGGACGACCTCGGGGCCGGGTATGCCGGGCTCAGCACATTCGCGCAACTTCTGCCGGATATCGTGAAGATCGACATGTCACTCGTCCGTGGCGTCGACCAGAACCCGCGCACGGCGCACATCATCGGTGGCATTGTTGCTCTGTTTCACGACCTCGGAGTGACGGTGGTGGCCGAGGGCATCGAGACGATCGGCGAACGGGACGAGCTTCTGCGGCTGGGGTGCGACCTGTTCCAGGGATACCTCATCGCGAAGCCGGCGGCGGGGTTTCCGGCGCCGAGGTGGCCGGAGCAGGCGGCAAGGGATCGGGCGGTGTCGTTGGGGTGAAGGTGCCGTCCGGCGCCAGCGGCAGCGCTGGAAACGCGTCCTCGTCTCGGACAGACGTCTTCTCAGCGCTGCTGTGGCTGGCGGCAACCCGATCGGTGCTCTAGTCCCAGGCGAGGTCGAGGGGGATCGGCGATTCGGGGAAGCCGGCCCCGAGCAGGCCGCCTTCGCCATAACCCCAACAGGCGACCGTCCCGCCGCGGCGGAGGGCGCAGCTGTAATAGTTGCCGACTCGAATCGCGAGCACGTCGGTGAGGTGGTCGACAGGCTGGGGGATGGGCTGGCTCGACAAGGAATTGACGCCGTTGCCGAGGCAGCCGTAGCGCTGGTGGCCCCAGCAGGCGGTGGTGCCGTCGCCGAGCACCGCGCAGGTGTGGCCTCCGGCGGGGGCGATGGAAACGAGCTGCTCCAGCACCACCACGTCCGCGGGGGCGAGGTGGTCGGCGGAGTCTGCCGTGCCGAGGTTGCCGTAGGTGTTGTCGCCCCAGCAGGCGGCCGAGCCGTCGAGGCGCACCGCGCAGGTGTGCTCCTCCCCGGCCGTGACCGACGCGACATTGGCGAGGTTCGAGGCGGCCACGGGTGTCGAGCGGGGGTCGGTGGAGCCGTCGCCGAGCTGGCCATAGGTGTTGTCGCCCCAGCAGGCGACGGTCCGATCGGTGCGGAGCACGCAGTTGTGGTTCGGGCCCGCTGTCAGGGCGATCGCGTCGGTGATCGCGCTGAGCGGCTGCGGGGTGAAGCTCTCCTCGCCAGGGAAGGGCCCGAGCTGGCCATAGGTGTTGTCGCCCCAGCAGGCGACCGTTCGATCCGCCCGGAGCGCGCAGGAGTGGTAGTCGCCGAGGGCAATAGCGTTGGCGTCGTCGAGCCCGGTGACCTTGACCGGGGGCACGTTGAGGGCCGGAACGCCGTTGTCGCCGAGCTGGCCCGACTGGTTGTCGCCCCAGCAGGTGATCGAGCCGTCACCCAGGCGCGCACAGGAATGGCGGAGTCCCGCGGCGACCTCGACGGCACCGATGACGCCGGCGACGGTATGCGGGAGGTTGCAGGGGTTGCGGGCGTCGACGCCGACTTCGCCGTGGATGTTCCCGCCCCAGCAGGCCACGGACCCGTCCTCGCGGACGACGCACGCGTGGGTCTGGCCCGCGCCGACCGCCGTCGCGTCTGTGAGGCCCGTCACGGGGAGCGGGGTGGTGCGGGACCCAGAGGCGCCGTTGCCGAGCTGCCCGTTGCCGTTCTCGCCCCAACAGAGGACCGATCCGTCGGTACGGAGCGCACAGGTGTGGGCGAGGTCGGTGGCGAGCGCGATGACGCCGTCGAGGTCGTGCACGGGGGTGGGTGGCTGTCCCCCGTCGTAGTTGCCGGTCCCGAGCCTACCGTCTCTGCCGGTGCCCCAGCAGAGGGGAGTGCCATCGGAGGTGGTGGCGCAGGTGTGGGCCTGGCCGGCGGTGATGGTGACCAGGTCGCTCAGGCCCTCGGCGTCGACGGGGACGTTCGAGGCGTCGGGGTTCGCGACGCCGAACTGTCCGGAGCTGTTACGTCCCCAGCACGCTGCCCTGCCGTCCGAGCGAACCGCGCAGGTGTGATACCAGCCGGCGGCGATGGCGGCGACATCGTCGAGGGGGGCTACGGGATCCGTCGGGGTGGGCGCTACCGGAGTGGGGCTGTAGGCGCCGGAGCCGCCGGTGGCGTTGCCGAGCTGGCCGTCCGAGTTGGCACCCCAGCACTTCATGCTGCCGTCGAGGTGTCGGACGCAGGTGTGGTCGTAGCCGGTGGTGATGGCGACGGCGTCCGTGACGTCTTGTACTAGTACCGGGGCGGAGCTCGCGGTGGTGCTCCCGTTACCGAGCTGGCCTACACTGTTGTTGCCCCAGCACATGACCGTGCGGTTCGGCAGGAGGGCACAGGTGTGGCGTCGGCCGGCCGCGAGCGCCGTGGGGCTCGGGGGGAGGCTGGGGACGGTGAGGGGTTGGCTGCTGTTGGGTGTTGTCGTGGGATCCACGCCGAGCTGGCGGTCTGCGTTGCTGCCCCAGCAGACCGTGTCGCCATTGGCCCGAATGGCGCAGGCGTGGTCGTAGCCGACGGAGATGGTGGTGGCGTCGTTCAGGCCCGAGACGGGGAGGGGCACGGCCGAGGTGGCGATCGCGCCCCAGCAGGCGGTGGCGCCGCCGCTGCGGATGACGCAGGTGCTGGCGTTGCCGACGTCCAACGCGGTGAGGCCCGGGCGGCAGGTGGCGTCCGTGGTCGTGGTGCCGGCGGTCGCCATGCCAGCGGGGCAGTGCGTCCAGGGGGTGCAAGTGTCGACGTTGATGGCCGCACTGAAGGAGCCGCGCGGGCAAGGCTGGCACTCGCGGTCGACGGTGGCGGTCGGCGGAACGGAGACGAAGCGGCCCGCCGCGCAGTCCGGGCCCCAGGAGTCACAGGCGGTGGCGGGATCGGTATCGTGGTCCCAGGTGCCATGGGGACACGCCACGGCGGAAGCGCTACCCGTCGGACAGTAGTCGCCAACGGTGCAGGGCTCGCAGTCGTCGGCGTTCGCGACGTCGCTGTACGTTCCCGCCGCACAGGCCAGGCAAGCGCGGTCGGTGGTGGACGAGCCGGGGTCCACCACCTGTTCTCCCGCTTGGCAGTCGGTCCAGGTCGCGCAATCGGTGGTGGGATCGGCGTCATGATCCCAGCTGCCTTCGGGGCAGGGTTCGATGGGCCCTCCCCCACCCTCGCCTCCTGGCGCATTTCCACCGGCTCCGCCCAGCGCTCCCGCGGTTCCCCCGAAGCTGTCTCCTGCGGCTCCTGCGGGTCCTCCGGCATCGGTGCCGGCGTTGGCGCCGGAGCCGGCTCGGGTTCCGCCGGTTTCGGTCCCTGCCTCGCCGCCGGAGCTGGGGGTCGTTTCCGCCCCACCGCCAGCCTGGCCGCCGTCATCAGCGCGATCCGGGGCACCGCCGCCGCGCTCCGCGCGACCCGCCACGGGAGCGCCCCCCAGCGGCTCCGCACCTGCGGTCCCCTGACCACCCGTGGTGTTCCTGCCTCCAGTGGTTGGCGAGCCACCGGCGAGGGAATTCCCCCCGGTGGTCGGCGAGCCGCCGCTCGCGAGGGGTGCCCCACCGTTCTCGGAGGTCGGCCCGTCATCGTCGTGGTGTCTGCAGCCGGACAGGGACGCCGCGAGAAGAAGGAGTACGGCGCCGGGATGGGGGCGGCACGAGGGGTGGTTCGAGCGTGTCACGGTCATGAGAAACTCCTTCGTGGCCGGCGAGCAACCCCCTCGCCCCCTCATTGTGCCCCTGCCCCCCGGGAAATGCCTGCGGTACGAGCAGGAGGGTGCTTTCCGCGCCGTGGTTTGGTCAAGTGGGATGTGACAGGGGCAGGATGGGGACGAGGGGCGAGCAAGGGGAAGCAGGGTGCGCTGGCCAGGGCAGCGTCGATGGCTCGGGGGGCGGGTTCGGGGGTGGACCGACGATGGGAGGGGTCAGGCCATGACATGGGCAATGCGGTACTGCCCGATCGCCGACGGGCGCGGGCGGCGGTACTCGGTGCTTCACGGCGGCGAGGAGCTCTCGTACGGGGACGCGATCGAGGCACTCGGGGCCGAGCCGAGCTTCGGGGCGGCGTTGAGTGCGGAGCTCGCGGGCCTTCCGTTCGGCGGGTTCAAGTGGGAGACCCCCGCCGTCACGCGAGCGACCCTCGATCGGAGCTTCGAGTTCGTGGTGCTCGACGCTCCCTGGCTCGGCGGGTGGGCAGACGCCCGGACGTTCGCCGCGCACTTCGTTGACGGAGAGCTCGTCGTCGAGTTCAAGAGCCTCGGGTGTGACGCCATCCTGATCGCGCCCTGCCCAACCGGACCGTCCACCACCTACGCGCACCTCGCCGCGTTCGTGCGCGAAGCCCCGGGGTCACAGCAGGAGGCGCTCTGGCGGAGGGTGGGGGCGGCGATGGAGCGTCGGGTGGGGACGCGGCCGGTCTGGCTCAGCACCGCGGGTGGTGGGGTGGCCTGGCTCCACGTGCGGCTCGATGATCGACCCAAGTACTACGGGCACCAGCCATACCGCGCGTGGCCGTGAGGAGGGTGCGCGCTAGAGCACCGATCAGGTTGCCAACCGCAACGGCAGCGCTGGAAACGCGTCTGTGCGAGGCGAGGACGCGTTTCCAGCGCTGCCTCTGGAGAGGTCTGCTGCCGGTTCGGTGC
>JAFGBI010000038.1 GCA_016933275.1 Polyangiaceae bacterium
CACGATGCGCGGTCGCGATGGTCTGTGCCGCCCGCGCGACCAGCCGGCGAGCGACGTCCCGAGGAACCTCGAGGGGCCGGTCAAAGGGGGCGCCAAGCGTGGAATCATTTCCTCAATTCGTCGAGAAAAACTCCCTGGCACAGAACACCCCGTTGAAGGCGCTCCACCCCTCGGCGGCTCCAAGCATCGAGGGGGCCGAACACCGCCCCCCCATCGAGGAAGATTGCACGGAGTGGGGGAGAAATAGGGCTCCTGCCCGGCTGCGTCCCTCCAAAGCAAACTGGGCAGAAGCGCCGCGTCTGGGCACCACTGTCGACAGGCTCCTGATTCGGTCGCGAAAGCCGCTATTGCCAGGAAACCAACGTGCCCCTCCCGACCCGCCACGACCTCGCCACTCGACATTTGGCCAACACCTTGCTGGACCAGGGGTGGTTTTCGATTCCGCTTCTGCTGGTGCTCTTGCCCGGCTGCGGCGCGAATGAGCAGCCGCCACAGGGTTTCGAGTTGAACACAGGTGGCGCCTCGACCAGTGACGGCGTTTCCGGAAGCGGTGGCGTGTCCACCGGTGGGGCAGTTGCTGCCACGGGCGGCCTGGCAACCGGTGGGGCCAGCGGTGCCGGTGGCACGACGGGCGGTAATGACCAGGCAACCGGTGGTGCCGGCGCTGCTGGTGGCACCGCTGCCGGCGGTGACTCGACTGGTGGCCGCAGCCTGACTGGGGGCCGAGGCCCGACCGGCGGACATGGCCCGCTCGGCGGTGGTGGTGCGGCTGGGAGCGATGCTTTCCAGGGCGGCACGGCTGGGAGCGATGCTTTCCAGGGCGGCACGGCTGGGAGCGATGCTTTCCAGGGCGGCACGGCTGGGGGCAGTGCTTTCCAGGGCGGTACCGCACCCGCCGTGAGGTTCGTGGGCAACATCACCACCGGTTGGAACGGCGCCTTGGACACGAACGGTCTAACCTACTCGGACCACTGGAACCAGGTCAGCCCAGAAAACGCGGGCAAGTGGGGCGCGGTGCAAGGGTCGCCAACGAGCGGATTCAACTGGAACACACTCGACGCCATCCACGACTACACCACGCAGAAGGGCATCCTCTTCAAGGAGCACTGTTTCCTCTGGGGGTCTCAGCAGCCGGAGCCGCAGTCGAGCATCACTGAAACCCACGTCAAGAACTGGATGCAGCAGTTCTGTGACCGTTATCCGGATGCCGTCGTGATCGATGTCGTCAACGAGCCCCCGCCGCACACCAATCCGCAGTACGCGAACGCGATCGGCGGCGGAACGAACGGCAACTGGGCTTGGATCGCGAATGCCTTCAAGTGGGCCGACGCGGCCTGCCCGAACGCGATCCTGGTCCTCAACGACTACAACACCATCGAGTGGCCCAACGACAACCAACGCTTCATCGACATTGTCAAGGCGATCCAGGCGGCGGGCGCGCCGATCGATGCCGTCGGAGCCCAGGCGCACGACCTCGACCATGGGTCGGTCACCTTCGCCACCGTGGAGAGGCTCTTGACCAAGTTGCACGACGATACCGGGCTCCCCGTCTACATCACGGAGATGGACCTCAGCTACACCGACGACGCCGCGCAGCTGTCCGCGTACCAGAGGTTTTTCCCGCTCTTCTGGGAGGCGCCGTACGTCCAGGGCATCACTATCTGGGGGTGGATCTACGGGCAGACGTGGAGCATGGCTCCGAACAGCGGCCTCGTCCGTGATGGCAGGTCGCGCTCAGCGATGACCTGGCTCATGGATCAGCTCGACCGACCGGCGCCGTGACGAATCGCTTGCGCGTGAGACGCTGCCCCGCGACGGAGCGGTGGCTTCGGGTGGAGAAGCGGACGCGAACCACGCGAAGACAAGCGCAAGGCGGCCCGGGCGGCCCGCGCCAATTCCTCGGCGGCTTCGCGCTGCTCTCCCTCGTCGCACTCCACCTGGTCGGTTGCGGCCGCCCCACGGAGCGCGCAGCCCCGCTCGCAGCCGCCTCCGCTGGCGCTGGTGCACCCAGAGCATCCAAGACCGAGGCGCCGGCACCGAAGCCAACCACGCTACTTGCCACGAGCGGTTCGGCATACGCCGCCATGCTCGCCGCTGACGACGAGGCGAGCTACTTGCTGACGGGCAGTGTCGCCTATCGGCTGGTTCCCGGACGTGTCGCTGAGAAACGGGTCCTGGACCTCGGGATCTCGCCGGCCCTGGTGCGTGATCGACTGCTCTATTGGTCTCGCGGAGCCTTCAGACAGGCTGATTGGGGCGGCGGCGACCCCGCAGTCCTGGCCTCGGTTCCCCACCAGCCGCAGCGTGTGGTGACGTCCGGTGAGCGATTCGCGTGGCTCGACCTGGCCGAGGATGGGCGCTTCACGATCCGGACCCTGGACGGGTCGAGGGTCCGGGATCTCCATACCGCCAGCGGCCTCGTCGCCGCCCTGGCGATGCGCGACGAGTCGATCTACTTCGTGGAGCAGGGTCCGAGCAAGGGATGGCGCTTCGGCGTCGTGCCTTTGTCCGGCGGCTCGCCGCGCTTCACCCGGATGAGATCCGGCCGCACGCCGGCCATGCTCGTTGCCCTTGGCGATCTCTTCTACTACGACGGCCCGAGCCTCACCGTCCGGCGGGTATCGCCGGATCTCGAGCGAGAGGTCGTGCTGGCCCGCGATGTGATCTGCTCGCCGATCGCCGTCGCGGATCAGGTGTACTGTGCTCAACCCGGCGGTCTCGTCGAGGTTGGGTTCGATGGCGTTGTCCGGCGCGCGCTCCCGCTCGAGCGCCCGGGCATGATCACCGCCGTCTCTGCCACGGCCACCCGGGTCACCTGCGTGATCGACGTCGGTCGCGACGAACTCGCCGTCGTAACCATTCCGCTCACCCCTGCCGACCACGCTGCAAGGTAGCTACTTGCCGCGACGCGGCACCGTTCGATCGTGCTCCGATCAACCCGACTCGTCCTGCTCCTGCTCCTCGCTATCGGCTGTCTCTCCGAAGATGGCGCCGTCGAGCGATGGGAGGCCTGGCTCGAAGAGCACGACTCTTGCGCCGCCGACGATGACTGCGCCCTCGTCCACCCCGGCTGTCCGCTCGACTGCGCCGCCGCCGTGAACGCGTCGGAGGTGGAGGAGGCGGAGGCCAAGGCGGAGCGCCTGATCGATCGCTACGAGCGGTCCGGTCGTGGGTGCGAGTACGAGTGCGCCGCCGAATACGGCGTCGAGTGCGCGGACGGTCGCTGCACCGTGATCTGGCCGGTCGGCTGAGGGTTCGAGCGTGCGGCGCCGACCGTGCTCGCCTCGAGCCGTCGGTGGTACGATGGGCTCCAGATCCGGGGGACCGGACGCGGAGGCGAGGGCATGGGACATCGACGAGCGTTCACCCGAAACATCCTGATCCTGACCGCAAGCGCGAGCCTGGTCTCGCTCGCCTGCTCGAAGGACGACGAGCAGGACGAGGGTGCCACGGCGGGCGGGGCCGCGACGGGCGGCAGCTCGACGGGTGGAGGCTCGTCCGGGGGTAGCGGCACCGGTGGCGGTGGCACGGGCAGAGCGCTCGCCGGTGGTGGCGGCGCGACCGGAGGCGGCGGCCAGCCCGCGACCGGCGGCGTCGCGGGTGGCGACCCGGGCGTCGGTGGTGCCACTGGCGGCGCGATCGGTGGTGAGACGACGGGCGGCGCCGTGACCGGCGGCGAGGGACCGGGGGGGGCCGCGGGCGCGACCGGCATGGGTGGCACGGGACCGGTGACGGTCGCGCCGCCCTCCTGCGAGGAGCCGCCGTGGGATCCCGCCGACTTCTCCGCCGTCTTCGAGGTGGGTCCCGGCCAGGAGTACGAGACGCCGTCCGACGTGCCCTGGGAGTCGATCGGTCCGGGGACACTGGTGCGCATCCACCGGCGCGACGCGCCCTACGCGGACAAGTGGGTGATCGCGGTGGAGGCGACGGCGGACGCGCCCGTGGTCGTGCTGGGCGTCCCCGAGGGCGGCCTGCTGCCGGAGATCACCGGCGAGGGCGCCTTCACGCGCCACGAGCTCGACTACTGGAGCGAGACGCGCGGGATCATCAAGATCGGCGGCAGCAGCGCGCCCGACGTCGAAACCGCGTCCCACGTGGTCGTCGAGTGCCTCGACCTCTCGGGTGCACGCGCGGACCACGAGTTCACCGACGAGGGCGGCTCGACGACGAGCTACGACGACAACGCCTCCGCGATCTTCGTCGAGGCCGGCGCGTCGGTGACCCTGCGCAACAACCTCTTCCACGACTGCGGCAACGGGCTGTTCGTCGCGAGCCAGAGCTCCGACGTCCTGGTGAGCGGCAACCAGCTCTGGGACAACGGCAACCCGGACAGCATCTACGAGCACAACAGCTACACCGAGGCGCGCGGGATCGTGTTCGAGTTCAACCGCTACGGCGAGCTCTGCGCCGGGTGCGGGGGCAACAACCTCAAGGATCGCTCGAGCGGGTTGGTGGTGCGGTACAACACCATCGTGGGCGGAAACCGCGCGCTCGACCTCGTCGACTCCACCTACGACACCATCTCCGGCGCGAGCGACTACGACGACAGCTTCGTCTACGGCAACGTGCTCGTCGAGCTCGACGACGGCGGCAATCGGCAGATCGTCCACTACGGCGGCGACGAGGACGAGGCCTACTTCCGCACCGGGACGCTCCACTTCTATCACAATACGGTCGTCTCCGAGCGGAGCGGCCTCGCGATCCTGGTGCGGCTCTCGAGCGCGGAGGCGACGCTCGACGCGCGCAACAACGTGCTCTACGCGACGGCCGGCGGCGACTCGTTCGGGATCCTGGAGGAGAGCGGCACCGCGTCCCTCCAGGGCAACTGGCTGCCGGCGGGCTGGCGTGACGGCTCTCCCTCGCTCGCCGGGACCGTGACCGCGTCGGACAACCACGAGGGGATCGATCCGGGTTTCGCCGACGTTGGCGGCCGGGACTACGCGCTCACCCCGGGCGCCGAGGCGGACGGCATCACCGTCTCGCTCGCAGACGCGACGGCGGCCTATCCGGTCGAGCACGAGTATCGTGCCCCAGCGGGGGGCGCGGCGCGCGCGAGGACGGAGAGCGCGGGCGCGTTCGAGCTCGAGTGACGCCCGCGCCGCGTGTTCGACCGCCGATTCACCCCCGGATCCTACCACTTGGTCGGGGGTGGCGGCGCTGGCGTGGCCGGTGGCAACGACAACCAGGATGCCCCGAACAAGAGCACTCCCGACGAGCTTACCTTGGGCGCCAGCGCCCGCGAGCCAGCTTCGGGCTGCATGATGGAGGTCTGGAGCACGGAGCCCGGCATGCAGCCGTGGGTCTGGCGCTGTGGCGGGCGAGCGCGTGCACGGCGGCGAGCACGCGCTCGTAGCGGGGCGCGCCGGACGCGGCGTCGCAGAGCTCGCGGGTCGGTCCCGCGAGGCTGAGCCGCACCTCGGCCCCCGCTTGGCGACCTCTGCCACGCGGGCGACCAGCGCGGCATCGTCCGCCGCTTCTCACGCGAGAGCTCCCCAGTCGGGTCGGCAATCCCGGAGTGGTGTCGCACGGCGCGTGCTCTTCTGTCGGATCCCGAGTGCCGGGGTGGGGCTCGCGGGCTCAGGGGCGGTCGCTGCCGGCGGCGGGGCTCCCACCGAGCCAGTCGAGGGCGATTGGGCCCGAGCGGGCGCCCCGAGGAGCGAAAGCGACATCAACACCGGAAGCGTCGAGGCGAGCCCGTGGTTCATGAGCCGATACCCCGCACAGCCGAAGAATCGCGCAATCTCCCGCGATCTACACGGGAAATGGCCCGGTTGAAGGGCAGTTGTCGGCAAGCAACGAGGACCGCCGGGCGCAGATTCCGCCGTGCAAGCAGCTGCATCGGCTCTCACCCAGCGGGGAGCCGGTGCAGGTGCGACGCCATCAACGCGACCGAACAGCGGAGTAGGCGACCATGGCGCGCCGGCGTCGCGCCGGTTTCAGACCACGAGCACCAAGGTTGGTGGAGACGCGGGGTGGATGGGCGGGAGCGAGTGCTCGCCTGATCCTCACTCGCCGTTGTACCGGTACACGCGGATCCAGTCGTATTCCGCGCTGGTGGGTGCGGTCGCGGAGTTGACCGCGCCGGCCCAGTCAGCGGAGTCCGAGGCCCAGATGGTGAGCAGGATGTTCTGGGGGAGCACCATACGGGCCATCTCTTCGGTGGCGGTGTGCAAGAGGACTCCGTCGACGAAGAACCGTGCCTCGCCGGGCACCCACTCGATCGTGTAGGTGTGGAAGTCCGCAGCGGGATTGAAGCCGAGCGTCAGTATCTGGGGGAATTGGAGGTGCCCCGTCTCCGGATCCGCAGGTGGGACGTTGACCATGTGGTTGAACTGGATTCGGTCGGTGTTCTTGCCCAGGAACTCGATGTCGAGCTCGTTCCAGTCGTCGGGCGGCCAAGGCGTGTAGATGAGCACGAGCGACGAAATCACCGCCGAGCCCGCCGCCAGCTGCGCCGAGGTTTCGACCTTGCCGAAGGTGAGGGTGTCGACGGAGCGCATCTCCACCCCTCGGTAGGGTTTGCTGGTGTCCGCCGGCTCGGCCGAGAGCGAGAGAGCGAGGATCCCGTTCCGGGCGACCGCGTTTGCGGCCGTGAACTGGGCGAGGTTGCCGTCCCAGGTATGGGTCATGAGCTCCCACCGGGATGCGTCGACCGCGTCGAAGCCGTCCTCCCACGCGAGCTCGAAGACACCGCCAGCGCCTCCTCCGGTTGCGGCTCCGCTCGTACCGAGGCCGCCGGCTTCCTGTCCCCCCGCCGTCGCGCTGCCGGCACCACCGGTCGCCACTCCGCCTGTCGTCGTGCCTCCCGTATCGGCACCACCAGTTGTCGTGCCGCCGGTCGTGGCGCCGCCGGTCGTGGCGCCGCCGGTCG
>JAFGBI010000447.1 GCA_016933275.1 Polyangiaceae bacterium
CCGCCCGAGCCGCCCGCACCGCCGCCCGAGCCGCCTGCACCACCGATCGAGCCGCCCGCACCGCCGCCCGAGCCACCCGCACCACCGAAGCCGCCGGAGCCTCCTGCTCCACCGCCTGAGCCGCCCGCACCGCCGGCGCCACCTGCACCGCCGATCGAGCCACCTGCACCGCCGATCGAGCCACCTGCACCGCCGCCCGATCCAGTCCAGGTCGCGCCTCGGCTCGACCCAGGCATCATCACGCCTTTCGCGGAGGCGATATCTTTTCTTCACCAGGGCAGCGCTCCCCTGCAAACGGGCGTGGCCCCCGATGCGCTCGAAGGGCGACGTGTCGCCGTGGTGCGCGGCCGCGTCGTGGATCGTTCGGGCAAGCCGGCTGTCGGTGTTCGCGTCCGCGTCCTCGGCCAGCCGCAGCTGGGGACGACGCTCACGCGGGCCGACGGCGCGTTCGATCTCGTCGTCAATGGTGGTGGTCCGATCACCATCGCCTGCGAGAGGGACGATCTGCTCCCGGTCCATCGCCCCGTCGAGCCGCGCTGGTGCGACTACGCGTACATCGAAGACGTGGTCATGATCCCGGTGGATCCGGTCGTGACGCGTGTGGAGCTCGGGAGCTCGACCTGCGTGGCGCGCGGGAGCGAGGTGTCGGACGAGTCCGGGAAGCGGACATCGACGCTGCTGTTCACGGCGGGGACCGGTGCCCGGGCGGTGCTCGCGGACGGCAGCACGAAGACGCTCTCTTCCCTGTCGGTGCGCGCGACCGAGTTCACGGTGGGACCGGAAGGGCTGCGCGCGATGCCCGCTCCTCTGCCCCTCGGCACAGGATATACGTATGCCGTCGATCTCACCGTCGACGAGGCCCTCGCGGCGGGCGCCCGGGAAGTGCGGTTCGACGCGCCCGTGCTCAATTACGTCGAAAACTTCCTGGGCTTCCCCGTGGGAACACCGGTCCCCGTGGGGTATTACGACCGGGAGCAGGGCGTGTGGATCCCCGAGGAAGACGGCCGCGTCATCCGGATCGCGGGCGTTCGTGGAGACCTGGCGGACGTGGACGCCGAGGGGCGCGGGGCCGGAAGCTCGGACGACGTGCTCGCGAAGCTCGAGGTGACCGAGGCCGAAAGGAGGGAGCTCGCGCGGCTGTATGCGCCGGGGCAGGAACTCTGGCGTGTCCGCCTTCATCACTTCTCGCCCTACGATTTCAACTGGCCCGTCGCTCCGCCGAAGGGGGCGCGGCCGCCGGGGCAGCCGCCGCCGGCCAAGGATCGCCCCAGGGACAGGTCCTGCGAGAAGTCTGGGTCGATCATCGACGTCCACAATCAGGTGCTCGGCGAGCAGATCGGCGTTCCGGGGACGCCCTTCAGCCTCTGCTATCGCAGCAGTCGCACGCCCGGCGTGACGACGGCGCGCACGCTGGAGATCTCGGTGACCGGGGACTCGGTGCCTCCGAACCTGCTGCGGGTCGAGCTGGAGATCGTGGCGGCCGGAAATCGCGTCGCTCGCACCTTCCCGCCGGCTCCGAACCAGCGGTTCACCTATGTCTGGGATGGCAAGGACGCCTATCTCCGCGCGCTCCGGGGAGAGGCGCGCGTCGACATCTCTCTGCGCTGGATCTACCCCGGGGAGTACCAGATCCCGGCGTCGGAGGCCCGCTCCTTCGGCCGCGGCTCGCCCACGACCTTGCCGTCGAACGGCCGGCGCGCGGAGTACGTCATGGAGCAGAGGTGGACCGAGACGCTGGCCCTCGAGGACGTGCGACCTCTCGGCCTGGGCGGCTGGGCCCTGGACGTGCACCATGCCTATGATCCCGTCTCCGGAGCGCTCCGCATGGGCACCGGCGAGACGAGGAGCGCGCGCGACGTCGATGAGACGCGCGTCGTGGCGGGCGGCGGCGAGCCCGAGGACGACGTGGGCGACGGTGGAGAGGCCGCGAAAGCCAGGCTCGTCGAACCACTGGATATCGCGATCGGCGCGGACGGTTGCCTCTGGATCGCGGACAGGAAAGGGGGCCGCGTCCGTCGCGTCGACCCACGGGGCAACATCTCCACGGTAGCAGGCGGGGTATCCGGACTCTATAACATCGGTTACAAGGATCGTGAGGGGAAGCTCGCCACGCGATCGGACGACGTCGTGTCCGTGTGGGGAGTTCGGCTCTTCGCGAAGGCCGTGCTTCCGGGGATGGACGGCGGCTTCTTCGTGCTGGAAGACCCCGCCTGGGGCGACCCCTACGTGCTCTATCGCGTCGCTCCGGACGGCGTCATTCGTCGCGTGGCCGGCGCGGGGAGCGCCGCGGATGGACTGGGCGATGGGGGACCGGCGCTGGACGCGCGGCTGATCGAGCCCATCGGAATCGCGGCGGCCCCAGGCGGGGGGCTGTACGTTCTCGATTTCGATTCGCGAGGCAACGACAAGGAGCGCTGGGGCGGGCGGGTCCGATTCATCGGTACCGACGGGGTGATCCGCACCGTCATCGGCGGCGCGCGGTCCGCTCAGGCACGGCTCGAAGGGAGCCCTGCCACGGAGGTGCCGATCGGCGACGTGCAGGCGCTCGCCGTGGGGCCCGATGGCAGCCTGTATCTCGCAGAGAATTCCCGAGGGCGCGTGCGGCGGGTGAGCCCCGATGGGACCATCCGCACGATCGCGGGAGCGGTCGAGTATTCATCCATCCCCGGCGACTGGGGCGACGGCGGACCGGCCTCCCAGGCCGTGCTCGATGTCGCGTCCATCGCCGTCGCCGATGACGGTCGAGTCTACGTCTACGATGACGGTCGGAGCAGCGTCCGGATCATCGCCGCCGATGGCACCATCCGCGCGCTCGACGGGATCGAGCTGTCCGCCGGCGCTCGGCTCTCCCGCGCGCCGAGCGGCGCGATCCTTGGTGTCGGCAAGCGCTATGATGACAAGGCCCTGGTCTTCTTCAAGATCTCCGGCGAGGAGCTCCAGCGTTTAGGAACCGTGGGGCCCTTCGAGCCGAGCACCCTGCAGTTGAGCGAAGACGTGCTCGAGGGGTTCGAGTCCTACTCGGTCAAAGCGGTGCTGGAGGACGGCACCACATACCTGGGCTGTGCCTGGTACGACCAGCGCAGCCACGCGCCCCACGAGGTGTCCTATTTGATCCTCCGGAGGACTCCGGACGGCCGAGTCATTCAGTGTGCCGGCAGCGGCCTTCCGGAGGACGGCTTTGGGGACGGCGGCTCCGCCCTGGAAGCCGAGATCCGCGAGCTGAGCGGCCTGACCGCCGCCGCCGACGGGAGCCTCTACTTCCTCGATCGGTCGCGGATCCGTCGCGTGAGCCCCGACGGTCGGATCTCCACGGTCGTACGAGGCACGGACTCCGACGAGGGAGAGCGCGAGCCCGGCTCGAAGACCGATATCGGCGAGATCCAGCGCTTTGCGCTGGGGCCCGATGGAAGCGTCTACTTCGTGGAGCGCCGGCGGGCTCGGCCGGGCGCAGACGAAAAGACGACGTGCATCTGGCGCCTCGCGCCCGACGGCATGCTGGCCCTGGTGGCGGGCGGGGGGCTCTTGCCGGCGGTCGACGAGGATGGAATCCCGGCGAGCGACTACCATGTTCGCGCGCCTCGCGGGTTCACGGTCTCGCCGAGCGGCGAGGTTTACATCCTGGATGGCCGCCGGATTCGCCGGATCGGCTCCGACATGCGATTGACCACGGTCCCCTTCACCGCGGCGGGCGAGGACGGTCCCCACACCATTCACGCAGGACGAGACGGTGTTCTGTACATCGCCGACGAGAGCGGAGTCCATCGGCTGGGGAGCGACGGAATCGTCCGGCCCGTGGCCCGCGGAGAGCTCGGGGAGAACGCGGGACGATATCGGGCGCTCGCCGTCGCCCCCGACGGCACCCTCCATGGAGTCATCGGCGATCGCGTGGTCCAGATCGGCAAGCGAGGTCGGGGGATCTCGCTGGGCAAGGAGCTCGCCCTCTGCGACGAGGATGGCACGCAGCTGTTCGTATTCGATCGCAAAGGCCGGCATCTCCGCACGGTGCAGGCGCTGACCGGGCAGATCGTTCACGCGTTCGAGTACGACGCGGAGGGGCGTCTTTGCAGCGTCGGCGATGGTCAGGGCAACGAGGCGCGGATCGAGCATGACGGCTCGGGCAATCCCACCGCCATCGCGTCGAGCGCGGGCTCGCGGACCTCGCTCTCCGTGAACCCCGAGGGCTACCTCGCGGCGATCACGAGCCCGTCGGGCGAGACCATCCGGATCGACTATGCCCAGCCAGGCTTGCTCACCAGCCTGACCGATCCGGCCGGCAACATCTCCCGCTATACCTATGACGACCGCGGGCGCCTCATCAAGAACGAGCGCCCGGACGGCAGCCATTCAACGCTCAAGCGGATCGAGTCCGAACGCGGCGTCGAGGTCGTTCGGCGGACCGCGGCGGGACGAGTCTCCCGTTACCTGGTCGAGCCTCGCGCCGGCGCGGATTCGCCGGCGGGCGCGTCCGGTGAAGGAGGCGATACCAAGATCACCACTGCACCCGACGGGACGCGGACCATCGCGTACCCGGAAGGGACGACCGTGACCCGCAAGGATCAGCCGGATCCGCGGTTCGGCGATCAGCTCCCCCTGCTCGAGAGGGCGACCATCACCAAGCCCTCGGGGCTCACCACGACCATGTCGATGACGCGCACGGTGGAGTCGGCGAACCCCGACGACCCGCTCGAGTTCGACACCTTGACCGATCGGGTGGAGGTCAACGGCCGCGCCCACACGATCACGTTCGATCGGCGCAACCGGCAGGTGGTCCGGATCAGCGCCATGGGGCGCAAGAGCACGGTCTCGATGGACGAGCGGTGGCGGGTCATCAGGAGCGAGATCGATGGCCTCGATCCGGCGATCTACGAGTACGACGCGGAGGGCCGGCTCGTCCGTCAGGCGCAGGGAGATCAGGAGATCTCCTTCCGGTATCAGGGGGACGCGCGGCCCGCGTCGCCCACCGAGTCCGGCGGGCTCGTTCGCTCCGAGTACGATCAGAGCAAGCGCACGCTCCGGATCACCGACGGCGAGCAGGCATTCCAGGTGAGCCGGGACGAGTCGGGGCGCGTCGTCTCCTTCGAGGTCCCCGGCGGGGGCCGCCACGAGATGGCCCGTACCGCGGGCCGGCGGCTCGAGCGGTACACGGCCCCGGACGGGGCGACGTGGCGAATCACCTACGACGCCGATGGTGAGAGCAAGCAACGCGTCCTCCCCAGCGGGAGGACGATCGAGCGCGTATACGACGGCGAGGGGCATCTGATCAGGGTCGAGTCTCCCGAGGCGATCGTCGAGTACGACGAGCTGCCCGGGGGCGTCGAGCGAGCCACACGACGGCTGCGCGATCAGCAGGTCTCCGAGGAGATCCGCTTCGCTTACGATGGCAGCCTGTTCAAGGAGATCGTCCAGTCGGGCACGGTCGGCGCGCGGTTCCGTTATCGATATCATGACGACCATCTGCTGGCGGGGATCTCGCTCGACGACGGCCCGGAGACGTCATTCGAATACGACGCGGATGGGGGGCTGACGAGGTTCGGCCGCTTCGCCGTCGATCGCGCCGGCGCGGCGGGAGCAGCGAGCGCGATCTGCGACGGCACGATGCGCATCGACATCGAGCACGATCGAGCGGGGCGCCTCACGCGGCGCGCGCACTCGGTCCGGGGCAAGCCCTTTTACGAGCTGCGCCTCGGCTACGATCGATCGGGACGATTCGTGAAACGGTCGGAGACCATCCTCGGCGCGACCCATGCACGCGAGTACGTTTACGATCGGCTCGGCCAGCTGGCGGAGGTGCGACGGGACGGCGCCGTGATCGAGCGGTACGAGTACGACGAGCGCGGCAATTGCGTGTCGTGGCAGGTGGAGGGGAGGACCGGGGCGGCGCGCTACGATGCCGCGGATCGCCTCGTCGAGATCCCCGGAGTCGCGACCGAGGTCGATCCGGATGGATTCCTCCGCCGTTACGGGGAGCAGGTGCTTCGCTATGGCACCGGCGGTGAATTACTGGGAGCGACGGTGAATGGTGGCGAGACCATCTCGTTCACCTGGGACCCGCTGGGCCGCATGGCGGCGCGCACCGACGCTGCCGGCACGACGGGCTATCTCTACGGCAATCTCCTCAATCCCCTGGAGCTGAGCGCGACGCGGACCACCTCCGGCGAGGTCGTTCATTACCATTACAGCGAGGCAGGGCAGCTCATCGCCGTCGAGCAGAAAGGGCGCCTCTTTTACGTGGCGACCGATCCGATCGGGACCCCACGTGTGGTGGTCGACGAGGGAGGGGAGCCCGTCGCGACGTTCGAGTACGACAGCTTCGGGCGTCGGACCGGCGGAACGGGCTCCTTCTCGCTGGCCGTCGGCTTCGCGGGCGGGCTGAGCGATCCCCGCACGGGCCTCGTCCGCTTCGGCGCGAGGGATTACCACCCGGAGACGGGGCGCTGGACGGCGCCCGATCCGATCCTGCTCGAGGGCGGCGACACCAATCTCTACCGATACGTGTCGAACGATCCGGTGAGCCTGACGGATCCGAGCGGCCTCAACCCGGTCGTCTTCGTCATCAGGGCGGTGGTGCGCGACCGGGCCATCCACCTGGCCAAGAGCTTCCTCGGAGCCGAGTACAACCGCGAGATCCTCCTCGATTTCTTGTTCGATCGCCCGGAGAGGGGCTCGCTGCGCGTCTATCGCGACGACGGGCCGCAGATCCAGGACATGAGGCACTCCTACAGCGCCGAGCTGATGCGCCAGCTCTACCGGGAGCTCGGTTGCAAGGGCAGCAGCAAAAACGGGCCGACGCTGCCCTCGCGTGACCCCCGAATGAAGCTCGCACTGGATGAGGAAATCCTCCGGCGGATCATGCAGCCCGCGCTCGATCGATCTCCCATCAAGGTCTCGTGGTCGACCGTCGGCGCGTTCTGGGAGACCCTGACGCGCCCTGTCAATCCCACGCAAGCGCAGGTCGGCGCCTTCTCCTGGGGCTACCAGACCAACAATGACGGAACCGTCACCTTCACCATCTCGAATGAGCTGACGGTCAAGTCATTTCTCCTCCACGCCTCCCCCGACAAATGGGACCACGAGCGCGGCGAAGGCAACTGGGGAGGGATGGGGGCCATCAAGCAGTTCTTCAAGTGGACCGAGCCGAACCCTTGCGGGTGCAAGAAGTGATCGCTGGAGCGAGCGCTCACTTGGGGATCGGCTGCACCACCGTGGTGTTCACCGGCTTGACGCCGGTGCCCGCCGGGTACGCGTACGACACATACTGCGAATAGAACGGCAAGCTCGCCGCCGATCCCCAGCCCCAGACCGTGACGCCGAAGGGCGCCTTGCTCTCGATGAGGTGGCGCCCGTTGGCGCAGCCGTTCACGCCCTGGAAATTGCCGGTCACCAGATCCACGCGCGCGTACTCGTAGGCGCCGATCGCCTGCCAGCCGGTGATCGAGCATAGGAAGGACAGGAGCCCTCTTGGGCGTAGCGGGCGGGAGCAGAGCGGGAGGTGCGGGACGCTGACGGGGAGCCCATGAGCCGCACGCCGAGCCGGCGCAGAAGCCTTTCATCTCCAGCAGACACACGCCTGCCCAGCCCAGCCGCCTTCCCAGGAGGGGCGGCGGCAGGGGCCTGGCTCTCTTGGCTGGCTGTGGCGGCTTGAGCTTCAACACCACGCGCTCTGGGGCGGCCCTCGCGCAGGGGCCAGGTGCGCACTCGCCGTGGGCAACCCCAGGTGCTCCAGAATCGCTCTCACCCCTCCTGCTCTGCTCCCTTCACGTACGCCAACACCCGCCGCCTGCCTCCACACCTCAAGCACGCGAACACATCCAGGGCGATTCTCCTGCGCAGCAGCCCGGCCCAGTCCAAACGGGGTGTGCGCTCCTTCCTCGGCTCCTCCACCGTCGCGGCAAAGGCGGGGCTCTCCTCCTCCAG
>JAFGBI010000448.1 GCA_016933275.1 Polyangiaceae bacterium
CCGTGGCAAGCCCGCCCGTCGCCTGTCCCCCCGTGGCAAGCCCGCCCGTCGCCTGTCCCCCCGTGGGATTGCCCCCCATCGGCATTCCACCGCCGGTGCCCGACGCGCCGCCCGTTGCCGCTCCACCGGAGTCAGAGGCACCGACAGACCCACCTGACCCGCCGCCTGCGATGCTGCCGCCGGTCCCTACGGTGTCGGTCTGCTTGTCGTCCTCTCCGCCGCCGCAGGCTGCCACGAGGATCGTGGTGAGAAACAATGATCGGTTGAGGCGTCATGTCCGCGCCATCTGCCATCACCTCTGGTAGGGCCCAAGATCGGAGCTGTTCGCTCGTGGCACAACGCAAGAACCTGCAGGACTGGGGGCTCGGTAGAGAGGAACTTCTTCTCCCCTGCGTCGGGATATTTCCGCCGGGAATAGAAGGCGCATCATTGCCCCGAACGGATCGTGCTGCGGCTGCGCGATGTGGCCGGCGCTGAGGTCAACGCGATCTGTGGCAAGGTCGGCGGGATTGGTGACTGTCCGCGCTCCTTTGGCCCCCTCGGAGGTGGACTCCACACCGTGGTCACGTCCGAGCGTGCCGGAGCTGCGGACGGCTTTCCAGGGATCCGACAGGCGAGGTTCGTCATGAATGCGGACGCACAGGACGGGCTCCTGATGCTTGCGTCACTCGTGGCAAAGGTACGTACGAGAGGTGCGTATGGCGCACCGGCCGCCACCACCTTGGTCCTTCCGTCCCCGCGCGCGAGCTCTCCAGTGGATACCACGATCCCCGCACCGATCGGTTCGTGGCCGCGGTCGAACCGACTCGCAAACGACGCGGGGTGCCCCGGGATTGCTTCGAGAGCGAGCGGCGAAGCTGCCCCGCCGGATGGGCGCCGTTCGGGCAACACGCCAATTCTCGTCGGGAGGATGGGATTCACCCCCCCAAAGGGGGTCAACTTTGTCCCCCCCCCACCACCCAGATGACACCATAACCGCGAGGATCGACAGCAAACGAGACAATCAATCGCGTTCGCTGCACGAAGCGCCTCGAGCACGCTCGCGCCGCTGCCGCCCAATCCCCCCCTTGCGTACAAGCTGCCGGGTTCGCCCGCATCCCATTGGCAGTCTGGCCTGCTCAGCCTGTACTGATCGGGCGCCGAAATCACGCCCACCGACCTGCTGAGAAGTCGCTCGCGCCCCAAAAAGAGGCGGGCGCGGGGCCGCACGGTAGGGTCGGCAGGGTGCGGCCCCGCGCTCGAAGAGATAGTGCCCGCAAATTCGAGATCGATCAATTCAAATTGACGGAGCATGCCGTTTTCTTTCTTTCACTCACAATCTGGTGCTTCGGACCCCGGGTTCAAACGACGATTTGCGCTCGGAGCGCACTCCACGCTCATTGCCCTATACTTGCTGCCAGCGGAGGTTCTGACATGGTCCAGCGACCGCGATCTCATCCGGCCAGCTCCGCTGAAACCCCCGGAGCGCCGTTGGTAACCTCTGCCTCCGCAGCGTCGGCTCCAGCGGCTCGGTGTCCACGACTGCACCCCGGCGCGCCAGGAAGCGCGAGACGTGGACGCCCACGCCCACGAAGCGCGCGCTGCCTGCTCGAGCGGCGTGGCTGCTCGGGGCCCGAGACCACGCCGTTGCGATCGACGGTCTCCCTCACTGCGTTCGGGACGGGCTTGGGGCCCCGTGCCCCCTGCAACACCTCCGCGACGTCGAGCAAGGAGAGGAGGGGCAGCGGCCAAAAATTTTCCATGGTCCGGGGGCGAAAGGATGCTCCTCCCTATGGGGCTTCGCGGGTGCCAAGGTGACTCGGAGGCAGGGTCGCGACGACGAGGGCGTGATGAGGCATTCTGTTCTGCTCTTGGGTTTTTTGGCTCTGACGCCTGGTTGTGGAAGCTGGTCGGACGGAGAGGTCACGTCCACCGGAGGGGCGCTGCTCGGTACGGGAGGTCAGGGCGTTGCCCAGACCGGCGGCGGGCCGTCGGGAGGAGTCGTGACCACGGGCGGGACCGCTGGCAACGGGACTGGAGGAACCACGGGTGGGACCGCGTCCGGCGGGGCAAGCCTAGGGGGGACCAGCACCACGGGGGGCGCGCCACCCACCGGCGGTGTCACCGGCGGCGCGATGACAGGGGGCACCTTGGGGACCGGCGGGACCGGCGGCACACCGACCGGCGGGACCGGCGGAACGGGCAGCACACCGAGCGGCGGGACCGGCGGGACATCCACGGGCGGCACACCGAGCGGGGGCGCGGCAGGAAGTGGCGGCAGGGATGATCCTACCGGCGGCCGCGAATCAGGGGGAGCGGGAACCGGTGGTCAGACCGGTGTCGGGGGCCAGGCCGGTAGTCAAACCGGTGGGGGGACTGGCACGGGCGGCCGTTCGCCGAGCGGCTGTGTCGGCGACGTGTGGCCCACCGCCGATCCCACGCGCGCGGGCCCGTTCCAGGTCGCGGCCGACAAGCACGTGGGACCCTTGGCGGGCGATCTCCCTGATCCGATCTACGGAGACGAACAGCAACGCTTCAACGTGTACCGCCCGGAGAACCTCGCGGAGAGTGGGTACTGTCACCCCATCCTCATCTGGGCCAATGGGTACACGGACAACCCCGAACCGAATCCCCCGCTCTGCGTCGTCGACTCGGCTGCCAACAAGTGGTGTGGGCAGTATTTGCCCTTGATGAATCATCTCGCCTCGCATGGTTTCGTCGTGGTCGCTTCGCTCAGCACCGCCACTGGCAGGGGCGATCCGCTCCCCACCATCGTAGGCCTGGACTGGATACTCGAGCAGGCTGAGGATCCGAGCAGCCCGTACTATCACCACCTCGACACGGCCAATATCGGTCAGCTCGGCCACTCGTTCGGCGGAATGTCGACCTGCCTGTCCGCGTCCGAACCTCGCTACAAGGCCCTTGCAACGATTTGCGGTACCAGTGCGCTCTCTGGTGTTCACACCCCGATGCTGTTCTTCTGCGGCGGGAGAGACGGTACGGTGAATTGCTCCGGCGTCAGGGACACCTTCCGCACGGTCACGGACCAGCCTGCCTTCTTCATCAACGAGCGGGACTCCGACCACGGTAGCTGGGTCTACCAGGGAGCCAACGGTGTCTCGCTCTCCTCGGCTGCCGCATGGTTCAGGGTTCACCTGATGGGCGATACCGAGAATCGCAGGTACTTCTACGGCGCGAACTGCACGTTCTGCACCGACAATCGCGTGGAGGTCGAGCAGAACAGCCTGATGGACCAGTGATCGGTCACGCCTGTTCGAGATTCGGCTGCAATTGGTCCATGGGGCGTCCGCCGATCTCGACTGCAGCGCAGGCCGCACCGCAATCCGCGAACGCGATGGGCTGGAGCACCGATCAGGTTGCCAACAGCAACGGCGGCGCTAAAAACGCGTCCGTGCGAGGCGATGACGCTTTTCCAGCGCTGCCTCTGGAGAGGTCTGCTGCCGGTTCGGTGCTCTAGTCCCTTGGTGGTGGGATCTTGACCGGATCTGGCAGAGAGTTATTCAATGTTCTCGTGGCCGTCAGCAATCAGGCGTCAGCGATCAGGGTCTCCA
The DNA here is from genome assembly GCA_016933275.1 of Polyangiaceae bacterium. Lineage (GTDB taxonomy): Bacteria > Myxococcota_A > Polyangia > Polyangiales > Polyangiaceae > JAFGBI01. Next base: position 3,552 of record JAFGBI010000448.1, read on the forward strand.
CGTTCTACCTGACAGCTGACCGCTAACGGCCTGGCCTGTTTGACTCCGACTCCGCCGGGTTAGGTTGTTGATTTGACGCAATAGTCAACCTATTTGCTGCTCTGGGCCGAGCTCCTGTCCGCCGCGGTCTGCCTCGCGGCACCTTCGGCGGGCCCCGCCCCGCCGGGTCCCGCGCAGCGGAAGCAGCGTGGGGAGTGCGGTGGGTATTGAGCGCCGCGCTGGCGGTACTCTTCCGGGCCTGCATCCTCCGCTGCGCGTCGCGGATCCCACGCTCATGCCTTCAGTCCGCGCAGGCTCCCGTACCGACCTGGCCTCCCTCAGGCAGCGGGTGGTCCGGGTTCGCCCGAAACTCGACGCCATCGACCTGGATATCGACGCTGGTCGGCGAGGTGCTCCAGGCGTTGTAGAACGCGACCCCCTCCGCCTGCATATCGAAGCAGGTCGTCGGGCCACACCAGTTCGGCTCGAGTAGGTCAACGAGGTAGGTGCTCGATCCCGCTCCCACGAGGTCGTAGGAACAGCCGTGGTACTCGTCGCCTTCGTTGCGACCGAACGAGAAACTGAAGGGTTGCCCTTCGGCGATGGTCGCTTCGAGCACGACCTCGTTGTAGCCGCTCACGTCGAGCACGGCCCGGTCCCAGGCGAAGTTGGCGTACATGCCCGCCTGGACCGCGGGCTCGGCTTCGATGTGCACCGCAGCGCTCGTGTCGCTCGGCGAATCGCGCCACTCGGCGCTCGCCCCGGGGTCCGCCCAGAGCCCCCAGTGAAGTCCTGAGGGGCCGTTGCCCGGAGGGTCCTCGGGAGCCGTCACGGGAACATACCCAGCACCCGCCTCCTCGATCGCCTGGCCCGCGAGCAGATCCTTGAAGAATTGCCCCGAAAGGGTGGGGCTGAGACCCTCCCAGTCGGAGAACAGCGGCATGGGCCAGTAGGGGTCCCGGAAAAAGACGAACGCGGCCCAGGAGATGTGCTTCTCCCGAGCGTAACCCATGATCTCGCGGCCGTACTCCAGATCGCCTTGGTAGGCCAGCTCCTCGTCGTCCAGAGGATCGAACCCCACCTCGGTGAACACGATAGGATAGCGGTCGCAGAGGTAGCCGAAGGCGCTGTCCCAGGCAGTGCGCCGGTCGGTGCGTGCCCGGCCCGGGTAGGGGTGAACGCTCAGAGCGATGTCCGGGCTCGTGAAGGGCGTGTCGCCCCCGTCGGAGAAGTCGTAGGCGAAGTCGAGACCGCTGACGAGAGGGATGGTGTGGGGCGCGTGGGAGCGAACCAGGGCCACCAGGTCGTCGGCCTGCGCCGTCCAGTCCGCAAACTCCCAGCTGCCGCCCTCCCACTCCATGGCGGTGGGTTCGTTGTAGATCTCGTAGAAGGCGACCGCTGGCTCGTCCGCGTAGCGAGGCGCTACGGTGCCCCAGAATTCGCGAGTGTCCTCCCAGGTTCCCCCGCACATGTCCCCGTACATAAACAGCTGGTCGGGCACGTTTCCATCGAGGTGATAGTCGATGACGAGGTAAAGGTCGTTCGAATTGCACCACTCGACGGCGGAATCGAGGTCTTCCAGGGTCTGTTCTGCGTTGTCGCGAAACGTGCCCGGGTTGACGGGGAGCCGCACCATCTCCGCGCCCCAGCTGCGAGCCTTCGCGAAGTAGTCTTCGTTCCAGCGGCCCTGCTGCTTGACCGCGCTGACCTCCCCGAGCCCCAGCCCCTCCAGCGCCACTGGATCGCCCTCCGCATCGAGGAGCTTGCCGTCCTCGACCCTCAGTCGACCTATGCCCGTCGCGGTCTCCTCGGGGGAGCCCTCGCGCGCAACCGTCTCGTCGTTGGTGCAGGCGATGACGAGGGAAAGCGAGAGAATCGTACCGAGCCAGAGCGGCGCTCGGGCTCCCAGTCTGCGGTGGTGACGTGGCATTGGTAGCTCTAGATGGGCCGCAACGCACCATTCGATCAGAAAAAAACGCCACCCCTTGCCGGCCTGCCAGCACGTGATGCCGAGCCGAACGGCGGCCGCGGCGAGGCGATCATCGAAAATCGCGAGCGATAGCGTCAGGCCTTCACGTTGATCGAGGCTCGGCACGGGTTTGGAGCACCAATCAGGTTGCCAACAGCAACGATAGCGCTGAAAAAGCGTCCATGCGAGGCGAGGACGCGCTTCCAGCGTTGCCTCAGGTGAGGAACGTTGGCCCCCGCCACTGCCGCCGCCGCCGCGACCATGCTGCCCATTGGCGGCCGACTCGCCCGAGCCGCCCTCCCACTCACCCCCGACGACCGAGCCGCGGGAAGCGGTCACGCCGCAGCCCGCTCCACTCGCACCGTCCGGCACCGCCGCGCCGTTCTCGCCTGGAAACCCCACCCCGACCTGGCCGGCCGTGGGCTGGCACGACCCGGTACTGCTCGAGCGGTGCCCCCACCCACCGAGGCCACCCAGGCCACCAGCGTTGAGTCCCCTGTCTCCGTTGCCGGATTGCAGATCCACGTCTGGGCATCGGGCCGCGCCGCCGGCGCCCCCGTTCACGCTGGTGCCGCCAGCACAGACGCGCACGCCGCCCGCCCCACCAGAAGTGACGACCTGCCCGATGGTGCAGGTCGTATTCCTAGTCGCGGCTCCGGGGGACCCCGGGACGCCATTCTGACCGTTCGACCCTGCCACCCAGCTCTGACCTGGGGCGCCGCGACCGGCGCGAACGACGTTGTGGCGAGCCGTCAAGGCGCTGGTCGAGTTGCGAAGATAGATGGCGTACGAGTTCGTGCCCGGGGTCGTGGCGTCAGCGCCTTCGACCACGAACCCCTCGAACACCGTCGGAGTCCGGATCCCGACGACCGTGACGGCCTTTCGGTGCCCAGCACCCCGCGGACCGGTGATCGCCGTGATCGTGGACTCGAGGTGTCACTCCCACGTATCGGGAAGGAACGTGAGGATCCGCGGCTTGCCGGTGGCCGCGGAGACCTGGTGCCCCACGTCGGACTCCTCCTCGGTGAGCTTGCCGGCCCTGGTCATGAATAGGCGGACGAAGATGCCGGCTGCTCACACCTCCGAGGTGTACTCGTCCCAAGATCGGGTTTCAAACACTGGGTCGCGCCGAGATGGCAGGGCCCCTAGTTTGCAACCTCGCGGCGAATACCCCCTAAGATTGACAGCGCAGCCTTCGGCCGCAACCAAAGGAAGAGGCAGGCTGTAGGCCGTAGACTGTAGGTCTGATGCGCGATCACAGCAAGCTCACGGCGTTCAAGTTGGCGGACCAGCTGGCGTGCGCGGTCTACAGGCACACGGGTC
>JAFGBI010000449.1 GCA_016933275.1 Polyangiaceae bacterium
CCAGAGCTTCTCTTCGAAGCCGACGACGGCGTCCGAGTCGCCGCCGTTGGCGCGACCCTTGGGCTTGGCGGGGGGCTCGGACGGCTTGGTCGCTCGGGGCGCGGGGGCGCCAGATGCGGGCATGCGGGGGGACGCCAGCAGGCGCTCCACCAGGATGGACTTCTCGCGGCCGGCGTCGTCGAGCCCGAGCTCGCGGCAGAGCTCCTTCAGTCGGTCGCGGGGGAAGCCGGACAGCGCCTCGCCGAGGCGTTCATTCCTGATGCCCGCGACCGCACCGAGCAGCGGCGCCTTCGCCCGGCGATCGGCCACGGTGATCGAGAAGTAGTCCGCGACCGCGAGCAGTTCGTTGCGGGTGAGGGCCTGAAGCAGCGGTGAAGAGGGGTTCATCGGCGGTCCGCGGCCACCCCAGGACCCAGCACAGACACGACCCGGAGCACAGCCGAGCGCACGATACCAGCGCGAGCCAGCTCGCGACAACCGTGGCGACCGGTCGGAAGCCTGCGATAGGACGAAGAAAGTCGGGAGCCGGTGGCCGGTTGCGTTCACCCCTCGGGGTGACGGCCTGGGGCCACGGAAGCACGCACCGAAGCCCACACCCGGTGCTGCCCATCCCATCGAACGTCGCGTGCGATCTCCCGCAACGCCCTCTCGCCATCGGCTCCGCGCGTCCACCGCCTCGAGCCCGAGGATCGCTTCCTGGATGTCGGCCGCCGCACCGGCTCGGACGGGGGCGGGGCTCGGGCGCCGGCTCCGTGCTGAAGCTCACCCGGCGCGCGCGCGCCCGGAACAGCCCGCTCGGGATCACGTGGCGATCGGTGGTGGTGGTCGCCGCCGGGGCGGCCACGGTGGTGACGATGTCGTCGTTGACGCGGGCTCCTTGGTCTCGGGCGAGGTGCTCGCGACAAACGCCAACTTGGGCGCCAACTTGCGCGGTGGATCTCGCGGTTCGATCGCCTGCCGCTGACTTGGCCGGCCAAGTTTCAGGCCAAGGCCCGGGGCGAGTTGGGTCAGCCATGGAGAAGCCCACCATCACGCCACCCGAGTCCCAGCACCTGGACCGCAAGTCGATCCGCAAGGTCACGGGCTCGACCGCCGACTTCGGGGAGCTTGCGCAGGACTGCGTCACGTCACGGTGTACCGGCGCGTGGTGCAGCCCGGCGTCATCCGGCGGCTCGTCGATGCCGACCAGCGCAACCAGCTCACGCAGCGCGAGCGCATCACGTTCGCGCTCGTCGCACAGACCGAGGGCCAAGCGGTACTTCGTGCCGCCCGCCTTGTCGCGCGAGGCTGGGCTCGATGCGCTGACGACACTCACGCGGGTCCAGCCGGACCGGCTGCGGGCGCTGATCGTCGAGGGACCTGCAGCGCTTCCCGGATTCGGGCAAGAGCGACATCCTCCGGAGGGTGGGGCCGGAGATCCCCGAGCGGACCTTCCGCCGAGCGCTGGAAGAGCTCGGCGAGTCCGGCGAGGTCGTGGCGACCGGGGAGAAGCGCTGGCGCAGGTATCGGGTCGAGGGTTGTATGGGCCACGTTGAGAAAGATGGCCGATGGGAAGCCAGTGCGACGCACGCAAACTACGGAAACGCGCCGGTTTTTCATTGGCCACCCGTCGCGCCGCCCATCACGAGGAAGCCGCGACCCGAGACATGAACGGTCCTGGTCCTCGGAAAGCGTGGCCTCATCCCTCAGCGCCCAGCTGCTCCTGACTTGCCGGATCGACCTCCCCCTTGACGCCGAAGGCGGGCTCTGCTCGATCGACGTCTGTGGCCGCCGCATCGAACGCGAAGCACGAAATCGAGGTGGAGCTCGAGTCGCACGAGCTGGCTGCCGTCCGCCGAATTCGCTATCTCGACGAAATCATGAACGAGGTGCTCGACTCTGCACGTCCGTCGGACGTCGAGGGCATCGTCGTGCTGACCGGTGGCAGGTACGCCTTCGAGCATCTGGCGGGCGAGATCGCCCACGCGATCAACACCTCACGCGGCTCAATCGCTCGGCTCGAGGCGCTCGACGGTGCGGCCGATGCGATCGAGTCCGCGCTCGCCCGGTCCTGAGCCCGCCGCGTTTGGCCGTCAGGTCGACGTCTCGTGGCGCACGAACCGTCACCTCCCGGAGGCATCGGGCTGCGCGACGGAGCGTGGGCAGGGGGCCGAAATCATGCGGCCTCGCGGACGTAGCGATGGTGCAGGCCGCCGACTTCCGGCAGTTCGATGACCCTCCCCAAAACCGAAGCGCACCAAGAAGAAGCCAACGACCGCGAGCGAGAAGAAGCCTGTGGTCGTGACCGGGAAGACGGACCCGGCCGCAGCGGCGCTCGCCGCCATCGCCTTGGGTGAGGACAGCACGCGGCAGTTCAAGCGCGACGTGACCAACGGCGACGCGCTCGCCGCGGAGATGGTTGCGTTCGCCAACGCCGAGGGAGGAACGCTCTTCCTTGGCGTCGCCGACGACGGGACGACGCCGGGGCTATCCGCTCAGGACGTGAAGCGCCTGAATCAGCTCATCGGCAACACCGCGAACCACGGTGTGCGAAGCCCGCTCACGGTGCAGACGAAGAATGTCGCCCTGCCGAACGGGCGCGTCGTCATCATCCTCACGGTGCCCAAAGGGCTCGACAAGCCATACTTCGACAAGAACGGCGTCATGTGGCTGAAGGCCGGAGCGGACAAGCGGCGGGTGAACTCCAAGGAGGAGCTGCGCCGGCTCTTCCAGATCAGCGATCAGTTCCACGCTGATGAGCTTCCCACCCGGGCTGGTCTCGAAGCCCTCGACGACCTGCGATTCCGCGACTTCCTGCGCGACACCTACGATCAGCGGCTCCCCGCTCGCCCGGCCGAGCGGCTGCGCCTTCTGGCGAACATGAACCTC